>JBEKPM010000158.1:0-4058 GCA_049520735.1 Bathyarchaeia archaeon
TGCAAGCCTTCCTTGCTTACGGTACGCTCTACAGCTGTTCATACAGCGGAATATGCTACGCCTATAACGATCAAACTGGAAAACTAATATTCACCTGGGGCAACGGTGGACCATCTCAACCAGACAACAGTACTTACGCAGGCTTTAACGGGCCTTACGGTGTCTATCCAACCCAAATACAAACTGTCGCTAATGGAGTCGTATACCTAGCTACTGATGAACACACTGTAACCAACCCAATTTACGTGGGTTCAACATTAGCCGCCATTAACGCTACCACAGGACAACAAATATGGAGGCTTTCAGGCTACCCAAGCGAGTGGGCCGCGACTGGTTCCGCATTTGCTGTCGCAGATGGCTACTTGACCTTCTTTAACGGGTACGACGGCCAAATCTACTCTGTAGGCAAAGGACCCAGCGCAACCACGGTATCCGCACCAAACATCGGCGTAACAACAGCCACTCCAATAACAATAACGGGCACGGTAACGGATAATTCAGCAGGCACACAACAAACAGTACCGAAAGCGAACTTTCCAAATGGAGTGCCATGCGCATCTGACGCAAGCATGACAGCATGGATGGGCTACGTTTACCAGCAGCAGCCAGAACCAACCAACTTCACAGGCGTTACAGTGCAACTAGCTGTTTTAGACTCTAACGGAAACCACTACCCCATAGGCTACGCGAAAACAGACGAAAGCGGCACTTACAGCTTGACTTGGACACCCACCATCACAGGCAACTACACAATATATGCGACTTTCGCAGGAACCAACAGCTACTTTGAATCAACCGCTGAAACATACATCCACGCCAGCGCACCTGCACCAACAACGGCGCCAACAGCAACACCGCTTACTGGCATAGCATCCACAGCAACAGTTGAATACATAGGAATAGCTATCATAATAGTCGTAATCATAGGAATCGCCGTGCTTGCGTTGTTAATGCTGAGAAAAAGACCATAAAACATCGAAAACGCACATAACTTCCCTTTCCTTTTTTTAGTTCTTATTTTAAGAAAACGTCTGGAAAACTCAGTTAAGGGCGCTTCTATTTACGATTGTCCTCAAGGTAATGCACCGCCAACGCATTTTTCAGTGCAACTGCTTACGCTATTACCCGTTCGTTGTCGACGGTTAACTCCAAGCCTTCCGTAAGCAACCTGGATTTACCTTGGCTGAAAATTGACAGGCGATTCTGGAATGCCGTGACTAAATCATCGAGCAGGATGTACTGCACTTCGGCAGGAAGGGCTTTGATTTCGTCACTGAACACTTCAGCCATCTTGCTGCGGAGGACTTTTCTATTCTTAGTGTTTGCTTGCTCCAACATACCTTTTCTTCCTCATCCAAAAGATATTATTGCATCCCCTAAAAGACCCTTATGAATTCAAAAAGAGAATTGAAAATCTTTAGTTTTCTTCGCTGAATTGCGAAATTTCGGTAGATTGCAGTTTCACATTTACTCCGCATTTAGAACTGCCACATAACAATTCAAGTTTTCTCTATCTACAAACATAGCTAGCTGCAGAGAAAAGCCATCAAGAAAATCCAGAAACGTGTTCAAAGGAAAAGCCTTCTTCAACCCCGTCACAACCACAACCCCGCTTGACTTCGTAATCCGCTTAAGCTCCCCCAAGGTTTTTCTGGGTTTAGGCATGTTTTGAAAAACTGTGAACGCGAAAACAGCTTCAAACGCGCCTTCGTTGAAGGGCAAATGGTCAGCATCCGCCTGCAGAACAGAAACATTACCAAGCCTCTTCGCCTCATCCCTTGCTTTGAGCAGCAGTTTGCGTGAAATGTCAACTCCCAAAACCGTGCTTGCACAAGCCGAGGCATAGCTGAAGAACAAGCCTGTGCCGCATCCGACATCCAAAACCTGTTTGCCAGCCAAATTGACGTTTTCCAATGCTGCAGCGTATTTTGCCTGCTGCTCCGCTCTGTAGCGTTTCTCGTACATTTCAGAAGTCAAATCGTACCGCCGCATCACCCTGCGCTTATCTTTCCAGCCAGCCACCCAAGTTTCCTTCAAGAAATCTTATTTACCCAAGCACTGTCTAAAATAGTTGGCTGAAAACAACATGCAACAACCCAACAAACTCTCCGTCCTCTCGCAGCCCACGCTGGCAGAAGCGGCAAAGCTGATCGAAAAAGCCCTCTCGCAAAGACGAACCCTCATAGTCGCTGGAACCTGTCACGTACACTACGTGGGCAGAGCAAGCTCAACATTGGAGCCTGGCGAACGCATGTTAATCATAAAAGCAGATGGGTCGCTTCTTGTCCACCGCCCTGTCGGATATGAACCCGTTAACTGGCAGCCTGCGGGAAGCATCTTTCACGTCCAAGTCAATGAGGAAAAAGACCTGGAAATACACGCGGTCAGGCAGAAGCCACGGGAAAACGTGAAAATCACTTTCAGCGACGTCTTGATGGCTTCGGCTTTGAGCCTTGACGATTCAGGTGATTTTTTGCTTTTCGCCTCCGAAGACGACATGCACCGAGCCATCATATTAAAGCCCGAATTATTTGAGGAAGGATTTAAGCCGATTAGCTGGGAGAAAAAAGTGGAACCGGGCTTCGTGGACATCTATGGTGAAGACAGGAACGGCAAACTCGTCATCGTAGAAGTTAAACGCAAAACCGCTTCGAAAGAGGCAGCGTTGCAACTGGCAAAGTACATCGAACCCATCAAAGCCAAAGTAAACCGCGAAGTTCGAGCAGTGCTGGTTGCACCAAGCCTCGGCAAAGACGTGCAAAGACTACTGTCCACACTTGGCTTGGAGTATAAGGCGCTTGACCCGAAGACATGCGCTGAGGTTCTGCGGAAAACAGAAAACTCCAAACTAGAAAGCTTCTTCAACCAAGAAAAACATTAACAATCAAACACTACGATTTTTGACTAATCCAAGTAGAGGCACTGAATGCTGAGAACGCGATGAGACAAAGCAGAACAGCGATTTTTGTGATTACAAACGCTTGAACGGTTGAGATGAGCAAGATTAGGGCTGGCAAGGGTCCAAGTAGTGTGTAGTAGAAGATAGCGACAGGCAGATGGTAGGTGTGTTTGTAGTCTTTGACGCTTCTTTTACCAAAGTAGAGCGCCGCAAGTCTACCCATGCCGAAGGTACATTTTTTGCAGTTATAGCATGGCCGCAAGCAACCCAAAAACTTGAGTATACCATAGACGCCCAAGAGCAGAATGATGAGGAACGCAACTCCCCAGGCGATATTAATAAGCAGTATTCCCAGGGCGTCGAGGATGATCCAGACAGCTAAAGCGATGTTTCCTACTATAGCGAATGTTTTGGGGAATTCGATGGTTTCGCTGATTTGAGCCAGCTCCAAGGCACCACATTGTTGATGAAAAGATAAGTAGCTTTCCACGCCGGTTTAGTCTTTGACGTTACGGGACAGCTTAAGGGACGAAAAAGGAGTTGACCCCAAAATCCTTTCAGTCCCCTCCTGCAACTTACGCTTCGAAAACTACAAAGACATAGCTGACGTGCCTAAGCGTTTGCTAACGGAAATCCAAGAGTTCTTCGAAACATACAAACGGCTTGAACCCTGCAAATGGGTTAAAGTCAAATGTTGGAAAAACACTAAAGACGCGCAGCAAATCGTGACTGCAGCGATAAAAAGCTACAGTGAACTCGGGCAAAAGTAATCCAGCGCTTATTCAGAGCGTTCCCCAGTTTCTTGTCGAAAGCTATCGCTAACCTTTTATTCAATTCGTGGATAAACTAGCATGCCCGCGGAGAATGCCAGCTTGGATTTCATCTCAGAACTAACAAGAGCTTTCATAGCATTATTTATAATCGTTGACCCGTTTGGCAACATCCCAATCTTCGTAGGTTTAACAGAAAACATCAACGACGCGCAAAGAAAGAAAACTTACAACACAGCCATCCTTGTCGGTTTTGCACTGCTTCTCGTTTTCGCTTTCACTGGTCAAGGAATTCTGTCACTTTTTGGGCTGTCAATCTACAGTTTTGAGGTTGCAGGCGGCATCCTACTCTTAATTATCTCAATCAGAATCTTGATTTCTGGCTTTCA
>JBEKPM010000159.1:0-4021 GCA_049520735.1 Bathyarchaeia archaeon
TTTCCTTCCCAAGGCTGACTTGAACGTCCATGTCCGCGGCGATCGTGGGCTATGCATCGGTAACCGCGGGATGCGAGGAAGAACATTTGGTCTTCGAAGGCGTCTGCGTTAAGGGGCCAACCGTGGCTAAAGACTATTGGCTTTCCATTTCCCCAGTCTTTGTAGAAGATTTCTGCTCCATTTACAATTATTTTTGCCATGCAAAATTCCTCTTTCTTTGGGTTGTGAAAAGGTAGGCAACACATTTTAGGGTATACTGGTTCAGTGTGCAGTCACAAGTCGGCAAATTCATGGGTTTTTGCGCAAAAAATATATTCTTGCGTAGCCTCTTCGATTGGCATTAAAAGGTAAGGCTAATTGTCCAACCAAAGTAAAACTCGAACGATAGAAGAGATTAACGAGAAAATCCGTAAAGGCGACGCGCAGATTTTAACCGCTGAAGAAATGAAAAAACTAGTGGAAAGCAGCGGCGTCGCAGTCGCCTTCAAAGAAGTCGATGTGGTAACCACAGGAACCTTCGGCGCCATGTGCAGTTCAGGCGCAGTCATCAACCTAGGGCACTCCGACCCACCCATAAAAATTGATCACGCATGGATGAATGACGTGGAGGTTTGCCATCCTGGCGCAGCGGTCGACCTGTACATCGGGGCAACGAACATGTCGCTCAAGCAGCCGTTTGAATACGGCGGAGGACACGTTATCCAAGACCTCGTCGCAGGAAAAGAAGTTGAGCTACGCGCTACGGCTTACGGAACGGACTGTTACCCGAGAACCCAACTTAAGACTAACATAACCAAAGACGACCTCAATCAGTTCCAGCTCTTAAACTTCCGCAACTGCTACCAACGCTACAACTGCGCAGTAAACACAAGCGATGAAACGATCTACACCTACATGAGCAAACTGTTACCGAGGATGCGCAACGCCACGTTTTCAGGCGCAGGCGAACTAAACCCCTTAATGAACGACCCTGACTATGAAACCATTGGCATGGGCACGCGTATCTTCCTTGGCGGCGCTCAAGGCTACGTTATCGGCGAGGGAACTCAACATAGCCCCAAAAACCTAAACGGCACCCTCATGGTCAAAGGAGATGCCAAGAAAATGTCGCCCGAGTTTTTGCAGGGCGCGGCTTTCACAAAGTATGGGACCTCAATGTATGTTGGCTTAGGTATCCCCATTCCAATTCTGAATGAGGGCTTAGCGAAGAAAACGGGGATTAGGGACAGCGAAATCTTTACAGACGTTGTAGACTACAGCGTGCCACGACGGGACCGCCCCAAACTTAGGCAAGTAAGCTACAAAGAACTCAAATCGGGATCAATAGTGGTTGGCGACAAAAAAATAAGGGTCAGTAGCCTCTCTAGCATAAAAATGGCAAAGAAAGTCAGCCAAACGCTCAAGACATGGATCGAGGGCGGCTCCTTCTTGCTGACCGCACCTGTTGAACGGCTGTCCACCGACAGCGTTTTTAAGCCGATGCGGCAAACTGAAGAAATTCCCTTCGTCGTCTCAGTTATGCACCCCGCTATTACATGCACGGAGGATGAGAAGATCCAGGCGATTGCGGAACGCATAGTCACCAAATCCGTTAACCACATCGTCGTCATCGACGATGCCGGCAAACTCCGAGGCATCGTTACTTCATGGGACATTACCAAGGCGATGGCTGAAGACAAAAAAGCGTTGGCCGACATCGAAACCCATAAAGTCCATACCGCCAAACCCGATGAACCCCTCGAAGTTGCCTCCAAACGGATGGCGCAGCACAACATCTCCGCTTTGCCAGTAATCGATGTGGAGAAGAAGGTACTGGGCATCATCACGTCAGAAGACGTATCTAAACTGTTAGGTAGGCAAAAACCATGGTAAGACTCTTATTACGGTTCACAGAAGAACAAGTGCCTCAGCCGATTGCATCCCAAATAATAATTGAATACAAAATTCCCATGGCGATTTTAGCGGCCCACATCAACTCTAAAGGCGGCGAAATCCTCGCCGAAGTGCCCGATGAAGCGCAGGAAAAAATCGTAAAGGCTTTCCAAAAAAGAGGCGTCTCAGTCACTGTGCCCAAACTCATCGAGGTCGACGCTGAAAAATGCTTCAGCTGCGGCTCATGCGTCGCTCTCTGCCCCGTAGAAGCAATTAGCATAGACAAAGAGTCACAGGTCCAATTCAACAAGGAGAAATGTGTCGGCAGCACCTGCAGCATCTGCGTAGACGCCTGCCCAGCAAGAGCCATAAAATCCGTCAAGCAAACCAACGGGGACCAAACAGCCGCAATCAGGAAAAAATAAGTTGCCAAAAAACCTTCTCAAAGAAAGCTTCGCACTTAAAGAAACGGCGTGCTCAATTATTTCTGACAAACAGCAGGGCATCCAAACCGCCATAGAATCGATTGAGCATAGCAGACAAGAACTCGAAGTCTACATAAAAGAAAACCCAAAGTTCCTCTACACTCTTAAGCCGTACCCCGCGCCTGAAAAGCCGTTGGTGGCTAAGTTGATGGCTCAAGCCGCACAGGTGGCAGGTGTCGGGCCCATGGCAGCCGTCGCAGGAGTCATAGCCGACCTTGCCGTTGAAGAGATGAAGCGCGTAGGCTGCGAGGTGGCGGTGGTAGAAGACGGCGGCGAAATTTCTGCAGCATCGGACGTGCCTGTTGACATGGCAGTTGCCGCTGGAAACGAACCCCTCTCCAAGCGTTTCGGTTTTAGGCTAACGGAATTTCCAATTGGCGTTGCCACAAGTTCAGGACGGTTCAGCCACGCACTAAGCTTCGGCGATGCGGAAGCAGCTACGATTTTTTGCAAGAATGCAGGTCTCGCGGATGCAGCGGCTACAGCCGTCGGAAACGTGGTTAAAGGGTTAGATTCAGTTTCTGGAATTAAGGCGGGAATCAACCAAGGAATGTCGATTGAAGGAGTTGAAGGCATTTTGATAATTTTCAAGGGCAACGTTGGAATGGCTGGTAAAATCCCCGAAATAATTAAAGTTGACGCATAACTCGACTTTGCACTCTTTTCACGACCCTCGTAGTAATTGCTTTTTCAGAGGGTTGACTGTTCTATCGTTTTTGGGGAGTTTAATTGATCAGCGCTTGGTCCGCTACCGGCGTGACAATAAAACGAGAAGAGAAGCCGCTGGCGACATGAAAAACGTCTCTTAGCCGTTGCCTTTTCAAACGAAATGGTCTTGTTTTTGGGCGTTAAAAAACGGTGAAACCCTGTTTGGTTTATGAAAACTCTTAAATTATACAATTCCCAACTGAATGCAAGGTCTCTTTCATGTCATCAAACACTAACACGCTTGAAGTCCAAAGCTATGATGATAAAGAAAAAATGTTTCTTGTTAAGTCGCCTTGCGGAAATGTCGTGAAGGTTCAAGACACCTTTGCAGAGATGTTTCCCCTTTGGGTAGGAAGAGTTTTAATCACCGCTCAAAACGAGAAATGGGCGCAAATCGCCGCCAGCCTAACCACGGGTTTCGCCACAAGCGTTATTGAGGCAACGGCAGAAGCAGCAATCGAACGACCTGTTCCAGCAGACCAGACTCCTGACAAACGACCTGGAATTTATATTCAAATCTATAATCGTGACCGCTTTGAGCTCAAGCACCAGCTTATGCAGAGAATCGGCCAATGCACTTTAACTTGTCCAACAACCGCAGCCTTCAACGGGTTAGTTGGCAAAAGAACATTGGATGTCGGCAACAGCCTGCGTTACTTCGGCGATGGCTTCCAGAAAAAAGCCATGGTTGGAGGAAGAAAATGTTGGAGAATCCCCGTTATGGAAGGCGACTTCATCGTTGAAAACGGCTTTGGCGCCATGGAAGCGATTGCAGGCGGCAACTTTATGATCTTCGCAGCAGACCAGCCTTCAGGACTGAAAGCAGCTGAGGCAGCGACAGAAGCAATCCGGGCAAATGCTCCAGACGTAATCATGCAGTTTCCAGGCGGCGTCTGTCGTGCAGGAAGCAAAGCAGGTTCGCTCAAATACAAACTTAAGGCTTCAACTAATCATCC
>JBEKPM010000160.1:0-4978 GCA_049520735.1 Bathyarchaeia archaeon
CCTGAAATGCTATGTTACGCCAAAACTGGGTGGCCTCGGCTCAAGAATTATCATCTTTTCGAGAAGTTTAGTGAGGAGCCCGCTCACAAGGCTGTTTGCAGTGACTGCGGAGAAGAATGTGAGGTGCCTTTTAAACCCCGGGAAAATCGTCCGGTATATTGCCGGAAATGCTGGCCTGCCCATAGACCTCCGAAGAAAAAACAGAAAAAGTAACTCATCAGATCCGTTTGCAGCGTAAGGTTATTTTAAGCACTTGCTCCCACTATTTCCTGTTGGTGTGTTGTTTATGGATGAGGATTGGAAGCGGTTGGGGCGTCTTAAACCTGAAGAGAAAGTGCGGCTCTGCATGGATATGACTGATGGCTGTACCCGAGTTTGCGCTGATGGCATAAGAAGCCAGTTTCCTGGCATAAGCGAGGAAGTGCTGATTGATAAGTTGCGTGAAAGGCTGCAGTGGTCTAAGCGGAACCGTTGAGGGCGACAAGCTTGGAAGCTTACTATGTTTTTGTTAAGAGACTTGTTTGCGCTTTCGAAGGTGCAAAGTTGGATTATGCTTTCACTGGCGCGTTAGCTGTCAGTTTTTATGGTGTTCCAAGAACAACCACTGACGTTGACGTGTTGATTGCAGTTGCGGATGAAGCTGACTTTGAAAGCAAGATTGCCTCGGCATTGAATCAGGCAGGTTTGGAAGTCGACCAACGAAAAATCAAGACCGCTTTGACATCGGGCTATGATATAGCTTCATTCAAAGACAGAACAGGGCCCTACACCGTTGATGTTATCCTCTCCACAGGCAAACTTGGCAAAACCTCCGGAGAAATTGACGGCGTCGCCACCTGTTTCCAATCCCCCGAAGGTTTGGTTGCTGCGAAACTTCGGATGATTAAAGCAACTTTGCCGACAGAACGGTCAGCTAAAGATAAGGAAGACGTCAAAAGCATTTTAGCATTCACAAAAGTGAACCTTGGAGCAATCAAAAAGCAATCGCAGAAAGATAATACGCTTGAAATATTCGAAGCTTTAACAAAGGAATAGGCTTCTGCACATCTCTCGGTTTTCTAGAAGAACTAAACGGGCAATCGGGCAAGAGTTTTTGTTACATTTCTTTTATTGGGATTGCCAATTTGCATTTCTTCAAAATGTCTGAGTCCTGGGTGACTAATTTCAGGTTTTCTTTTTCAGCTATGTACACGTGGGAGGCATCGTAAAAGGTGAGTTTTCTCTGTATGGCAACCATCAGGACCTCGGCTATCGAATCAACCTCTAGCTTTCTCAGTGGCTGAATTGCTTCCGAGAAGATTTTTGCTATTTGCTCTGGGTTCTTGAGTTTCTGCTGTTGGTTTTCTTTCCATAGAACATTCCCGATTTCATATTGAGTCAAGGAAGTTGTAGCGCATTCTTCTGGATTGAACGGGATGCCGGAAACCAGCATTGGGTATAACGCAGAGGTGTCTATGAGGTATTTACATTTCTTTCCTTGTTGCTTTGACGTCATTAACCCACTCCTCAGGTGAAACGTTCATCAGGTTACGCAGTTGTTTTGCTACCTGCTGCGCTTTTGTTTTCCTCTCGGCTACAAGTTCCTCAAGAAGCTCTTCCACCTCTTTTTTCAGGTCAACCCCGAGCTTCTCTGCTTCATCTTTGAGGCTTTTCTTAACCCTTATGGATAAGACTTTAGTTGCCATATTTCTCCCTCGTATACAACAAGAGTAAAATGTATACAAGGAATATATAAGAATAATGCAGTTCCCATTGATTGCACTCTTTTCTCTCTGAACTGTTCAGGTAATTCGCCCTGAAAAAACGGTTTTTTAAAGGGGAAAAATATAAGCAACTGTCTACACGTATGTGGGTAAAAGGCGTACTTGTTAGATGAAATGCCAGACGTGCGGTCAGGAGCTTGATCTTCCTTTCTATTGCCCATTCTGCGGCGGACAATTCTGCAGTGCACACCGTCTGCCTGAGAACCACGCCTGCCCAAAGATTGATTTTGCACGTGTCCAAAGGCAGGGGCAAGTGCTAACGCCTCAATCGTATAATTCTTATCAGTACAGCTACAAAGTGGGTCCGCCACGCCAAAACCATATTACGTCAAGCCCAAAAGAAGTCAAACATATATCAGTGGCTGCGGCGCTTATCGTCGCCATCGGCTTCTCAATCGGAATCTATGGTAAATACTTCGGAGGCTTCAACTTTACTTGGACATGGACCTTAATGGCAGCTTTCGCTGCGCTAATTACAGCCTCTGTCTTAATCCATGAAATGGCACACAAAATCACGGCTCAAAGAAATGGCTTATGGGCAGAGTTCCGCCTAACCACTTGGGGCGTTGTGTTGACTTTTGTCTCTGTATTTTTGCCTTTCCGCATGATTGCGCCAGGCGCCATGATGATTTCAGGTTCACCTAACGGCGAGGAAATAGTCAAGATTTCGATTGCAGGACCCGCCACTAACCTCTTGCTTTCAGCTGGCATTTTGGGCGCGGCATATGCTGCCTCTCCAAGCCCTTTTGCTTCGATGCTGTTCTTCGCTGCATACATCAACGCTTTTCTTGCAACCTTTAACCTGATACCCTTCGGAATCCTTGATGGCTTCAAAATCTTCAGCTTCAACAAGAAAATCTGGCTTTTAGCCTTCATTCCAAGCGCCATTCTAGCAATCACAACTTTCATTCTAATTTCTTACTGATAAGATCAAGTGCTTCTTTTTTGGCAACTCTAATTTTGTCCTCTTAGAGCACATGTTATATTTCATGGAAATGATATTGGTATTTGCCAGTAGAGGAATTGCCTTGACTTCGGATTCGGGCTCGTTTAAAAATCGTTATCTCTCGTCAAAATATGTTGATTTCTGGATGGCTGATAAAGGTATGGAAGCGGGACGCACTGTTTGGCGTCAAAGATTGCTTTACTTCTTGCCTTTTGAACCTGCTGACAGCTTCCGCTTATTGGATTTGGGTGCGGGCACTGGTGCCTTGAGCCTCGAAATTCTTAATCGATACCTAAACGTCTCTCTTACCTGTTTGGATTTCTCTGAGGCCATGCTTTCTCATGCCCGAGAACGACTGGAAAAATACGGGGAAAAAGTAACCTTCGTCCAAACCAACCTCCAGAATTCTGGTTGGCCAAAAGCCGTGGATGGAACTTTTGATGCGGTCGTCTCTTCTTTTGTTACGCACACAATTCCTGATAAGATCAAAGCGGTGTACCGAGAGCTTTTTGGGCTAGTCAAATCAGAAGGCTGCTTCTTATCATGTGATCTTTTTCCTCCGCCGGGTCCTGTTCTAGAGCGGATCTATCATAAATCCCGGCTTGTTGACCGTCAATACGGAATCAAAATGAAAACAGGCGTCGAAAAAACCATCCCGGAAGTTGAACAGCTGCTGCGGGAGCGCCGTTCAGGTTACAAGGCTTTCTTCAGTGCTGATGATAGAATCTTGGCTGTAGGTTCCCCTACGGTTATGAATCACTTGAAGTGGCTCAAAGAGGCTGGGTTTGATGAAGTTGACTGCCTAGAGAAGCATACCCGAAACGCCATCATAGGCGGGTTCAAACATAAACAATAGGGTTCTTTAGAACAAAAAATCGAGCCTAAAAGGCACAGAAAACAAATGGTTAGCAGAAAACTGCTTGGTTCTTAGATAAGTTCGATTGTCACGTGGACTTCTTCGGGCACGCGGATACGCATGATTCTTCGCATGACCCGTTCTTCTGAGTCAATGTCGATTAACCGTTTGTGAATACGCATCTCCCACCTGTCCCACGTTGCTGTTCCCTCACCTGACGGTCCCTTCAAAACTGGAACGCGAAGCCTTTTGGTTGGCAAAGGCACTGGACCGTTGATTTTGACGCCTGTCTTCAAAGCTATGCTTCTGAGTTCTCCGCAGACCTCTTCAAGTTTGCTGTAATCTGTGCTTGTGAGGCGTATTCGTGCTTTTCTTACCATTTTGGTCAATCAATCCATTATTTTTCTAAACGTAGATTTCTAGCTTATCAAAATAAGTGTTTAGCTGTAAATCAAGGGCTGAAAATTAGCTGCAACGGTTTTTTCGTTTAAAGCTGGGTTGAGTCGCTGACTCTTTTTGCGATTGCCGCGATCTGTTCAGGGGTAAACTGTTCTTCTTGGCATGCTGGGCACCTGAGCGCTTTTACGTTATGTAACACGATGCCGTCTATTTCAAAATCAAACTCGATTTCAACATATTCGACACAGCAAACGGGACAAAGTAGCGCGCCAGCTTTCGTGCCTGCAGATTTTTTAGGTGAATTTTTTTCCAAGCTCTTCCGCCCAAGCTTCTACCTTAGCTAGATCTGTGTTATCGACCATTGTTTTTCTGAAATATCTTATTCGGCCGCCGAAGGTAGCTTCCTGGGGTACCCGCCCAAGTGGAGGAGACGAAGAAAGCGACGTTTTTGCCGGATAAGTCGTTTTCAAGGAACCTTAAGGCTTTCCCGTAGACTCTGCCACCTCTGACGCCGCCGCCTACTACTATGTTTTGGTATGGTGTTAAGTCGGGGACCTTTTGCTCTTTGAGGTCGACTAAGTCAACTTCTAACTGATATTTGGAGCGCAGGACATCTGCGATTTTGCGTGCTGACTCTTCTGTTGCTCCGCCCTTGGTAATATAGGCGATGAGAGTTTTGCCCGCGGCCAATCCTAAGCGCCGCCGCCATGCGACTCTTCAATCGGCGCAATCCTTGCACCGCAATTATTGCAGAATAGAGCCCCTGAAGGATTCTTGGTGTTGCATTTTGGGCAAGCGACGGTCGGTTGCGGTGCGGGTTTTTGCTGCAGGTTATCTTTTGCTTTTTTGAGGGCTGCGTGGGTTTCATGAGCTGCAAGATTAAACGCCCTTTCAAGCTCTAACCCTACAGTGTAGAAGGCGTCTGTCAACTGGTCGGTCGGGTAAACCGCGTGGGCGGCTTTGCCTTTGAGAGTTTTAGTGCCGCATTTTGGGCAGAAATTGGCATCTTCAACG
>JBEKPM010000161.1:0-3953 GCA_049520735.1 Bathyarchaeia archaeon
TCGACAGCTGACGCCGCCAAAGAGTTCCGTGCTGTTGCGGGTGAAAGCAGGCGCAATGCCGTCAGCAAAAGATTCCCAATTAGAGGGGAGACACAGTTATGAGTTCACCACAAAGTCCTAAATCAGCATACCCAATATGCCAAGAACCTGAAGAGTTACGTGTCGGCGTCTTCGTCTGCGATTGCGGCTTAAACATAGCCGGCACCGTAGACGTAAAGGCGGTCGTCGAGTACGCCAAAACCATACCTAACGTTGTTTTCACCAAAGAGAACCGATATACTTGCGCTGACCCGGGACAGGAAGAAATCCGAAAAGCCATACGGGAACAGAAGCTGAACCGTGTCGTCATCGCCGCTTGCTCGCCTAGAATGCATGAACCCACCTTTAGGCGTACCGTCGCGGAAGCAGGTTTAAACTCATTCCTCTACGAGATGGCTAACATCAGGGAGTTTGCTTCATGGTGCCACCAAAGTGACCCGAAAGGCGCGACCGAGCGGGCCAAAGATGCAGTTCGCATGGCAGTAGCAAAGGTACGCTTGATGCAGCCGCTGCAGACAATTGAGGTGCCAGTCACTAACAAGGCGCTTATCATCGGCGGCGGAATCGCAGGCATGAACGCTGCTTTGGACTTGGCGGAAATGGGTTTCAAAGTCTACATGCTGGAGAATAGCCAGAGCATCGGCGGTCACATGGCAGCCCTAGATAAAACCTTTCCCACACTTGACTGCAGCATCTGTATTGAAGGACCAAAAATGGTGGATTGTGGACGCCATCCGAACATAACGATTTTCGCTAACTCGGAGCTTGTTAAAGTTGACGGTTACATTGGGAATTTCAAGGCGAAGATCCGCAAGAACCCACGCTACGTTATCCCTGAAAAATGCACGGGCTGCGGCGAGTGCAAAGACGCTTGCCCAATAGAATACCCCAACGAGTGGGACTTGAACCTTGGCACGAGAAAAGCAATTTCCGTCCCGTTCGATCAATCTGTCCCGTTGATTTACTCAATCAACAAGGATTACTGCATTGAATGCTTCAAATGCCAAGACGTCTGTGGCGACCGACAGGCGATTGACTTTAACCAGAAGGCGGAGGAAATCGACATCGACATCGGTGCAATCATAGTTTCAACGGGCTTCGACGTTTACTTACCCTACGACATGCCGCTTCTCGGCTACGGAAAATACCCCAACGTGATCACCAGCATGGAATTTGAACGACTCATTCTGGCAGCTGGTCCAACAGGCGGGAAAGTAATTCGGCAATCTGACGGGCAAAAACCCCATAAAATCGCGTTTATCCAGTGTGTCGGGAGTCGAGACAAGAACAAGTACCCTTACTGTAGCAATTTCTGTTGTATGTACACTCTCAAGCATGTAGTCCAACTCAAGGAGAAGTACAAGGAAGACATTGAGGTTTACGTTTTCTACATGGATATCCGTAGTCCAGGCAAAGGCTACGAAGAATTCTATGATAGAGCACGGGAACGAGGAGTTAACTTCATCCGCGGACGGGTAAGCCGCATCGACGAAGATCCAACAACACACAACCTGACAGTTCACTCCGAAGACTCACTCCTCGGCGTACCCATCGAAGTCGAAGCGGACATGGTCGTTCTGGCTACGGCGGCAATACCTAAGAAAGGCTCTGAAGACATCGCGCGAATACTAAACCTGTCACGCGGCTCAGACGGCTTCTTCATGGAAGCTCACCCCAAACTTAAGCCGATGGACGCACCTACCGACGGGGTCTTCTACGCCGGCGCGTGCGTAGGCCTAAAAGACATCCCGTTCAGCGTTTCACAGGGAAGCGGTGCCGCCTCACGAGTAGCAACGGTCATCAGCAAACCAAAATGGAAGATAGAACCGATCATCTCCGTCGTCGACGAAAGCAAATGCAAAAGCTGCGGAGTCTGCGTTGACAAATGCCCATACGGAGCAATCAGGCTAGAAAAGCCAAAACCAGCCCAAATAATCACCGCCAGCTGCCACGGATGCGGAACATGCGTAGCCGAATGTCCACAGCATGCGATAACCCAAATGCACTTCACCGATGCCCAAATCATATCTCAAATCCGCGCGGCTCTCGAAGACAAACCTGAAGAAAAAATCCTTGCTATCCTCTGCAACTGGTGCAGCTACGCTGGAGCGGACCTTGCGGGAATCAGCCGTTTCGACTACCCATCAAGCGTCAGAGCTATCCGTGTTATGTGCAGCGGAAGGGTTTCGCGGGAATTCATTTTGGAGGCGTTGAGGCTTGGCGCAGGAATGGTTCTTATCGGAGCATGCCACTTGCCCTATGACTGCCACTATATCAGCGGAAACTACAAAATGAAAGCGCGAACAGACGCCCTCAAAGACATGCTCACCAAGCTTGGATTGAGCCCTGAACGCTTCCGAGTCGAATATGTTTCAGCAGCTGAAGGCATACGCTACGCTGAAGTCATCAAGGAAATCGACGAACAAAGAAAAGCCCTCGGCAAAGAAAAGATTCAAGCGGAAAACGCGAAGCTAAAGCCAATATTGGAAAACATGCTGAAGAAAAAGTAGACTTATTTGCTTGCTTTTTTAAACCAAACTAAACCGATCACGAAAACGGCTGCGGCTGCTAAAACGGCCACAGGATTAATGCTTTGAAATGCTGTATAGCTTTCCGCGAAAAGCGCCGACAAGGTTACGAGTGAAACAACAATTACGGTACTTACGGCAATGGTTTTGTGGCTCACGTTCCGTCCCCTGTCTGCTGTGCAAGGGTCAAGAATGGAGTTTTTTGATTTAATGCTACGTATTAGAACAGGGTGTTCAGTTTGTAGGACGGAGTACGCCTAAAAAATTTTTGAAACAAGAAAAATTGTTTAATATATAGTTAAAAGGGAAATAATTTTAGTCTTCTTCTTCGCCGGTTATTCTTTCTTTTACTTTAAGAAGGTTTTCTCCGCCGCTTATAACTCTGAACCGCTCTGTCAAGTCGTGCTTATGCAGGAACTTCTTAACCGTGACTCTAATGTATTTTTTACTCAACGCTTCGCCTTGGCCTTTGATCGTGACGATCTCTGAGGCGAGGGTTACTTCTCCGCCCGTTTTGTCCTTAAGGAAATCTGATAGCTTCGAAATCATTTCTTTCACGTCGCCTTTAAGTTCTGACGCGTCAACCTTCATTTCAACAGTCTTCGTTTCAACCATTTTGATTCACCTCGATTACGTCCGCCTAACGCTTTCGATTAACCATCCACTTCACGGATGCTTCACAGATAAGTTTTCCGCTGCCGATGAGACAACATCACCGAAAAAAACGTTGAAAAAAATTGTTTACTTGATTTTTCTGTCTCTTGTGAAATAGGCGAGGAAAATGGCTAGCCTGTCGATCGGGTAGAAGATCAACATTGAGTAAGTTCGGGTTCTGCGGACAACATCTAAAGCACGGATTGGGCTGTGAACTAATATTTTGAAGCAGCCAACTTTCTCACTTCGAGTATAACTGGGCAGCGACAGCATGTGAATTCTCATGTCGTGCTGGACGGTTTCCGCAAGGTTGGCTCTTGTTATATGGTCGGAGACGACGTCGCACATGACTACCCACCGGTACCCGTCCCGTGCCATCCTTCCAGGGCTCCCTGACTCGTCGAAACCGAATTTCAGCACCGTGTCAGTTCGACAGAGGTTGTTGTCAACGCTGCGTTTTTCGCTTCTCCGCGTGTACTCGTAAGCGTCGAGCTTGCGCAGCCTCGGCTCCGTAGACAGTCTGATGCCCTGTGCGACGCCGACATGCGGATCAATCATGGTTTCGGAAGCTCGGCGCCACCAGCGGCGGCTCAAAAGGACATCATGCTCAAAACACGCGAATATAGGTGTCGAGACGAGGCTGAGCGCGTTTTGCTTGTTATCCTGCAGCCCCCTGCCCATGTTTACGTGGACTTCCCAACCCAGCTCTCGGGCGATTTTAGCAGTCTCGTC
>JBEKPM010000162.1:0-3948 GCA_049520735.1 Bathyarchaeia archaeon
TGATGAAACCGTGAACCAGTTGTAGTTTGAACCGTATATTGGCTCTTGCCAGTAAGCTGTCGGTAACGGAGCACCTGTGGTCACAGGAATTGGTGCTGTCTGAACTGTAAGCGTTGTTGACGAGCTGCTCGACAGATAGGTGTCGCCAACGAGGGTTGAAGTGGGATTATACTGGCCAGCGTATGCTGCATAAGCTTGTCCTGGAAATTTAAAGGTTAAAGTGTACGTGCCAGTTGTGGCGGGAGTGAAGGAATAGGCTTGTGATGATGTTGAGTCTGAGACGACAGTAAAGGTTTGCGTTGTGTTTGTACCGTCAGGTGCAGTAATGATAAGATTGTAGTTGTGGAATCTATAATTGTTTGAAAGCAATGCTTCGCTTGTACCGACGGTTGCAGTCCCTGCCGATCCAAAAACACTGTCAAGCCACATGTAAACGTGCGCTGTCTGACCTACACCTATAGGGCTAGGTTCAGCAATTATGTAGGCGTAAGTTGGAATATTCCATGAAGGCGTATGCGCGTTAGCGTTTGGTATCAGCGTAATTGATGCTGACATTGAAATCGAAAGAAGTATTGCGAAAATAATAGTCAAAGATTTACTATTTGGTTTTTGCATTTTTTTTCCTCGATACTTATTTTTTTCGGAAGAAGTAGCTTCGTGAACATAGCATGCATTCGAGCAAAATTAGGACAAGAATTGAAGTTGCCTCTTCCGCACTAGAAGACTCGGAGTCCACCCTCAAATACTTTGCGAAAATTATTTTTGAGGAAAAAGCAAAAACAATTTGCATGCCCGCAGTTTTTTTAAGTATTCTTAATTCAGTTTTTAAATGCATAAGTGATTTATCTGTTGAACAGTTTTACATATTTTGCATGGTATGGAATGTGCATGTTGAAGCAACTTAACGGTAAGAGCAGGAAGGCGCTGAGGAATAAGTTGGCTGAAGTGTTTATTGACGAAATTAAGGTTTTGCCGGTTGATATGCAGAATATTTTTTTGGATGATTTGGTGACGGCTTTTGAGAATCGGCTGTCGATGTTCACTCAGGTCAAGTCGAGTTTGCCTTTGATGGAGTTTGAGTTGGCAGATCGAAGAACGGAACGGGTCGTTGCTTAAGGGCGCGTGCATTCATAAATTAGTAGAGTGCAGGCGGTTGTCCTGCGTGATGGCGCCTGTTGCCTTTAACTTTCTTAGACTAATTTAGATTTCTTTCAGGCTTTTTGCTGCTTGTACTTAATCGTTTAGAGTCGAAACTAGTCTTTTGGAGTCTTAATCAGTCATTTCGGGTCGAATGTAGTCGAATGGAGTCGTTTGGAGTCGCAACCTGCAAATGATTCAAACCCCAAACCAAGAAAGCAGCTCATTTCGCAAAGAAAAAATTCACAAGATTTTCCATGCCGAGAAACAAGTTCTCACGCATTTTCGTTCTTAAATTACTTTTCAAGGGCAGAACATGTCAGACAAAGCAAAATTGGGTGAAAAAAGGAAGAGTGTTTAGCTTGGTGCTGGGCGGGTTCCCAAGGTAAGCGAAACATCTTGTGTTTGTCCGTTTCTGACGATGGTGACGGTTATTGTTTGGTTGGGCAATGTGTGTTCTGATAGGTAGGTTGATAGGTCATCTTGGTTGACGATGCGTGCTCCGTTGATGGCGATGATTATGTCTCCGCCTACGGCTATCTGGGTGCCGTCGATGGTTACTTGGGTTGCTCCCGCTTTGAGTCCGGCTTTGTCGGCTGGTCCTCCGCTTACAACCTGCTCGACAAGCAAGCCGTAGGTAACTTTGTATCCTTCTTGCGCGGCGATGTCGTAACTCATGTCTTCCACGCTTACTCCCATATACGGGTACGAGTTGTAGGACCCGTTGTTGGCTAGCGAGCTGATTTCCCGAAGTATTGTGGCTGAGGAAATGGCAAATCCTAAACCTTGAGCGGTGCCGCCGTTCTGACTGTTTTCGATTCCCGCCGTGTTGATGCCGACGACTTCACCTGCCGCATTCAGCAATGGACCGCCTGAGTTTCCAGGGTTAATTGGGGCGCTGAACTGGATGATATCCGGTATGGGGTAGTTTCCTGTGGTTGATTCTTGTATGGTTCTGCCCAATGCGCTTACGATCCCAGTTGTCATTGAGCCTGCTAACCCGAATGGGCTGCCTACTGCAGCGACGAATTGGCCTACGCTAAGCGTTGTGGAACTGACGATTTGCAGAGGCTGGAACTCGCTTGTGGGAGCGTTAGTCACGGAGAGTACTGCCAGGTCGGCGTATTTGTCAGCTCCTAGAACCGTTGCGGCGTAGCCGTCTCCGTTGGAGAAAGTCACGCTTATTCCTGTTCCGGTATTGATGACGTGGTCGTTTGTGACGACAACCATGCGTCCGTTAAGGTCGTCAATGAAACCGGAACCTTCAACTAAGGTGCCTGACTGCGTATCCGTTATGACGACAACTGAATCCTTAACTTGATCGTAGAGGGTTGAGAGCGAAACATTCTCAGGGACAACCTGGGCTGAGCTACCGCTATTAGCTGACAAACTCGCAATCTGATTCTGCAAGTTTGTAATCTGCTTTTGGAGATCGGATTGATTGTTGGAGCTGTTCATGTGACCTATCCAGTAGCCGAAGACCCCGGCGAATAGGCTGAAGGCGATTATCGCTATTATGGAAGCTGCGAGAAGACGGTTTCTTCGGCTTCTTTTCGACGGTTTTGGTTGTTGGGGTTGGGGTGTGAATTGGGGTTGCGAAGGTTGCGGCTCTGGTTGGGCGGCTGGCTGTTGAGGAGCTTCAGGCTGCTGCGGGGGTTGGGGCTGTTCGGGTTGTTGAGTTGGAGGAGAAGAATCAGGCTGTTGGGTTGATGGGGTGGGTTCAGGTTGCGGAGGCTGCTGTGGCTCTTGAGTTGGTTCAGGCTGCGGCGAGGGCTGAGAATTCTCCGGTTGCTGTGAAGGCTGCTCCGTTAAAATCCGCTCCACGGGGCTGCAAGCCTTTCTTTGAACAGTGAAAACACCGTTACCAACATAAATTGATAGGTCATGTTCCTAATTCTCCGTAATTGAATGTGGTTCATAAATCTAAGATGTTATTAAAAAGTTTTTCATAATTATGCCCCAATTATATGCAAACGTGAAAAGGGCAAACTTCGGTTGGCAAGTGCATTAAACTGCGACTTTTGTTTGATCTGGAATTTTGTCGATTTGCCAGAGGATTTTCTTGAGGGGAATGGTTAAATACCATTTTGAGGGAAGTTTAATTTGATCTTTTATGGATTTTTCAAGTCAAACAGTAACTTTCAAGTGTCCTGATGGCACCGACATGACTGCTTATGTCGTCCGCCCTGAACCTGAAGCCCAGTACCCAGCAATCATCGTAGTCCACGAAGCGTGGGGCCTAAACCAGCAGATTAAAGGTGTCTGCGACAGATATGCCAAGGAAGGCTTCACTGTTGTCGCCCCGCATCTTTTCAGCCGAGAGAAAGACCTGACTGAGCGAGCGATCGAGAAAGCCATGATGCAGATGTGGCGTATTCCGCCTGAAAAACGCAACGACCCAGTTGCAATCCAAACCTTGATATCGAGTCTCTCTGAAAACGAACGGAAAGTCGTCAACTTTTTCTTCACTGGAAGAGAGAAAGCTGAAAAAACTATGGCTGAGGACCTGCTTTGCTGCGTAAACTACGCTAAAACTCTGAAGACCGTGGATGGGGAGCGGCTTGGAATCACAGGTTTCTGCCTCGGCGGCGGACTTTCATATCAGCTTGCAACCAAGTACCCGTTTACCGCGGTGGTTCCTTTTTACGGCGCAAACCCCAAACCGCTAGACGAAGTCGCTAAAATCAGTGGTCCTGTTTTTGGAATCTATGCTGGCGAAGACGTGAGAATAACTTGCGGGGTATCCGCCCTAGTTGAGGCTATGATTTTGAATAAGAAGACTTTTCAGATGAAGATTTACCAGGGCACGCA
>JBEKPM010000163.1:0-4898 GCA_049520735.1 Bathyarchaeia archaeon
TTTCGCCGTCTTTTTTGAAAACGAATGCTTTGGTTATTTCCGGGCTGATGTTCCTGAATTCATCTAGGACTGTTTGCAGCGGGGTTGAAGAAGAGGTTGAAGAAGAGGCTTGGGTCACCTTTTGCTGCCAGCTCACTAGGTTACGTTATTTTGAATAGGATTCGCTCTGGAATGCCTTCGTCCTGCAACACAAGGTACCTTAGCCCTTCGGTGTCTCCAAGTTGATCCAGCCACTTCAATGCTTCGCGAACCTTCTGCAACACTAAGAGCCGCTCTTGGTAACTGCGCACGACTGCTTCTATGGCAGTTAACTCATGAAACGCGTTGGCGTCTAGGACGATGTTTAGGGTGCCAACTGTGATTTCGCTTGGGTTTTCTGTCGACGCTTTTTTGCCCGCTAACTTCATCACGACTTCGCGGACGTTTCAGACAGTTCCTTGTCTAGAGCATCTGCTATTGCTTGTGCTGAATTATATTCTTGTATTTGGGTTACCATGTTTTTTTACCTCCCAAAGAGGAAACAAAAGAGAAAAGGAAAAAAGTGGTGATGCAAATTCACCTTACCCCCCGAATTTCAAACTAAAGCTTGAGTGCTTAAGGTCCAGTGTATGAGGCTGAGCTAGTGAGTGAGTTGCCTTTTGCAGTCATCAGTGTTAGTGTGTATTGGGCGCTGTTACTAAATGTCTCCGATTGGGCGCCTAAAGCTATAGTGATGTCCATTGAAGATCCTTTGGGAATTGGCACTTGCGGATTTGTTCCTAGGGTTATTGCTTTGACTCCTCCCGTTGGAATTGCGTAAACTATTGTAGCTGTGTATCCGTCTATAGTTGCTGAGTTTATGGTCACTGAGGCGGAACCTGTGTTTTGAATGGTGATGATAGCTGCGGAAGTTGTGCCGGTAGTAGTGATCGAGTTGGAAGTTGTATCATAATTGTTAGTTAAGACAACGTTTGTTATTTTTGCCTGCTCTGAATTTCCCATGAATCCGATTGTTAGTGCTCCCATCCATGCTGCTACGACGACGCTGACTGCTACGGTGACGGCGATGAGTATGATTGTTGCGATTACGGGGCTTAGTGCTTTTGCGTTTTTCCTAAATTTTCTGAATTTCTTGAAATTCAATTTGTTTCTTTACCCTCCTTTGGGTTACTGAATAAACGTGTTAGACACAACTACAGCCCCAACCGAATCGTTCCCCAAATCCCACTAAAAAGCAAGTCTATCCGTTAACAATTAACAATGAAAAAAGATTAAGAGCGAAAATAAAAAACTCTAGGATTACTCAATTAAGCTTCAAGTTCACCGAAGAATCCGAGGAGAAGCTTCGCAACTTTTTCGCCGAGTTCAGTTTTCAAGTAGTATTTTTTGAGCGGGTCAATTCGTTCACTCTTAGCTAATCCCAGCGATTCAATCTCAATCATTCTTGCCCTGAACGTGCCGTCACTCAGCGTCAACTTGTATTTGTGCATAAAGTCTTTGGCTTCCTTCCATTTGCCGCGGCTTGCGTAAAGCAGCAACAGGCAATCGATTGCATGGTCCTTTTCAAGCATGGCTTTGATTGCGGACAGTTTAGGGTCAGTCAGAATGTGCTTAATCTTCTCGTCCTCATTTTTTGCCATTTTAAACACCTTTTTATCCTTTCATTTGTTATTAAACCAAAAGTTAGCGTCTTACGCTTTTAAACCATATTGCGAATCGTGAAACATATCTGCAGACGCCTTCCTTCCGAAATCAACTATAATAGCAACTTGCTTATAAATTGTTACTGCGCGAGCTAAAAGTGATTAAGGTTAAACATTCAGTCATAAAATGGTGTTAAAATCAATAAAGCTCCGATGGTTTTTTGGAAATTGGCGAATGCGTGGTTGTACTTAGGGACAAGGGTTTGTAAGCTGATGTGGGCAAACAGGAGACTCGGGCGCTAAACTTAACTAAGGAAGCCTGCAAATCATCACTTTAGATGAGGCGCGGAAAATGGTTGCCGAAACCGAATATGAAGTTCCAACTTGGAGTCAAATATACGATATGCTGCTAAGCCAAGCGAGGAAAATCCGCTGCGACGGCTACAAACCTGACATTGTTGTGGGTATTGCTCGAGGCGGGTTGGTTCCTTTACGGATTTTGGCGGATCTATTGGAGACGCGAGATCTCGCTGTAATCACCATAGAATACTACGTCGGCATCGCGCAAAAGTCGCGAGAGCCCGTTTTGAAACAATGCCTTCACACGTCATTGAAGGGAAAAAAGGTCTTGCTGGTTGATGATGTTTCTGACGGTGGCAGAAGCCTGCAGCTCGCCAAGAAACACCTTGAGGAGCAATGTGCCCAGCAAATCAAGGTAGCCACAATCTACTGCAAACCTGGCACCCTAACGACGCCTGACTATTATGAGAAAGAGACAAATCGCTGGATTGTTTTTCCATGGGAGGCTCGAGAAACCTTGACAAAGATAGGGCGCAGGGTTGAGGGCAAAGGCGCATTGACTACGGAAGTCACAAATCTCGTGCGGGCAGGCTTCCCAAAGGGGTTGGCTGAAATGTTACTTGAAAATGGCGGTAAGAACTCCTAATGCTTCATCACCTGGAAGATTTCGGTGTGTACACCGAGATAACAGGGTTCAAAGGTGTAAGATTTTCGGATGCAGAAGCTTTCCTGAAAGAATGCCGGAAGAAGCCCCGACTAAATGTTGATTTGCAATTCTTCGATGCAGGCTTAATTGCGTCCCATCAGCACCTCTATTTTGCCGTGCTCAACGCGTTGCAAGCCTTCCGCAACAACACAAACCTTTCCAAAAGTTTGGCGGTCGAAACGATGCTTTACGCTTCTGCACAACGACAGATACAGCGAGCTATCCAACTCTGCGGGATCAAACCCCAAACCACAAACATGGCTGTCACCATAATCGGCAAAAAAGCCGTTGAAATTCGCGACCAACTGAAAGAAATAGCAGTAATCGTTAACGCCGAATTTGATGACACCGTTCTAGAAATGACACCACTTAAGCTTGAGGAAATCAAGGAAGCCTTCCAAATTAAACCTGAAGAAGTCATGTCAGTAATATGCGATGGTGACTTTGAAGCAGCGGTTGTCAGTCTGGTCGTTGAACGAGTAGCCCTGCTTTCGACCCAGCTTTGACGCTAAAGCATTTTCTCTTTCATAACCGACAAGATGTCGCTGGGTTTAAGCAGTGAGATGCCTGTGAGGGCGCCCAAAACTTCGATTTGTAGGATGCGGTCGGGGTTGTTCATGTTTGCCTTGCGTTTTATGTCTGAAGCTGCCGCCTCGATGATTTCTTTTGAATGTAAAGCTGTAAAGCGTTTCTCAACTGTAACCCTGAACGATTCATCTTCGGCGATTCGGGTAGCCAATTCTTGGGTCACACACTTGATCTCTTGCAAGTCCGTGGGCACTACCCGTTCTATGGGGACTATGCGCAAAGCGTATCGGAACTCATAGGGGCGCTCCTTAAGAATGGCGTGTAGCTTCTCTATGGCGACGAAGGGGTCCAGTGTAGTTTTACCCACTATTAAACCGCGGATTTTTGTTTTGGTTGCCTGAGGCTCCGGATCGCCTAACTCGTCTTTGAGCAGGTAGAGTAGCTCGTTGCACATTGGGCGCTCGTTTCCCCGTGATGTTGTCGCAACAAGGTTAAAGTCGCTAATCATAACGTTTCCCAAAAGTGAAAATGCAGACAGGTTATTTCTGCCTTTAGCTTCGCCTCTTCTTCAAGTTTAGCGCCATTTTTGTTGAGAGACTTAGTTAAAAATGCTAGCATCTCGTCCAGAGTTTTCTTCCGTCCCGGTCTACTCCATGCCTCTTTGCAGGCTGAGTATGAAACAGTATGCTTAGCATACAAGGCAACCCGCACTTTTATGTGGAAACACTGCTTTTCCACATATTTTTCAGCGATAAAACATTTAAAAACTTGGGTTTCACTGATTAGCAAACATGAGCGGTGTGCCTCGATGGCTCAGTCTGGTAGAGCGGCTGCCTCGTAAGCAGCAGGCCGCGGGATCAAAGCCCGCTCGAGGCTCCACTTAACTCCAGCATGATTTTAGAACCCCTTCTTTTGCCACTGTACATGTCAGGTGGTTTCAAGTTTTTCTCTTTGATGGATCACGCATGAAAAAGTACGCGAGAAAACTTTTACTTTTCTTTATGAGTAGGAATGCTAAACCCAAAAAAAGATGGAAAGCCAAGTTCCAATTGGGCTGGGCGTGGAATTGGCTTTTGAAGTTCTTTGTATTCCCATTTTGTTTTTGTTAGATCATCTCCTTTTTCTTTGCTCTGAGTGGTGGGTCTGGGTTAGACTGGGTTATCTTTGACGAATTTTCGGTACTTCATAGTATAGTAAGCGAATCCTGCAGTCAGCGAACTTGCGCAAAACACGAATACGGGTAAACTCGCCTCTATCATTTTTTTCTCACCTATATGTGGGGGAAGTAAACGGTTTCTTTTTTGGAGCCGTTCTGTTTGAGGATGTTTTTTCCATTTTTTCCACCATTCTTTTTTGATATTGATGGGTCACGATTTGATATAAGGGTGTTTGAGATTTGTTCATAATTGTTGTGAGAAGTTGCACAAATAACATAATTTTGGCAGTTGGGCTGTAGTGAACGTGGATAATTGCTTGAGTGGCTTTGCATTTGTGAAATCAGTCTGCGTGACGAGCACGTTTGCCATTTTGGACTACTGTATTCTCGTTGTGCAGGTGTGCATGGTATAACGGTGGTTGGCAAAGTTTATTAAATATTGCTATACTCGATGTTAGATAACGTGGGAGGCGAATGACATGCAGCTTTTCCATGGGCACGAGCAAAAACTCAAATGCCCCTACAAAGGATGCGAAAAACTATTTGACAAGCCGACCGTGATAACCGACAACAACACCATCCCACG
>JBEKPM010000164.1:0-3855 GCA_049520735.1 Bathyarchaeia archaeon
TGTCGTAGGCGTCATCTTTCTCGCGGTTGCAGCCGGAATGTCAATGTCGATGGGAATGTGAAAGCAATGGTTAACTCTTACGGACCATACTTGCCTCTTATCGGGATAGGAGCCCTGGCCCTCGCGCTTCTGATAGGCGCAGCAGCAGTGTTGATTTTCAATATCCAACCGCAAATGGCAGTCTCCAATCCAAGCAAGATGCAGACGGTGACCATAGTTCTTTATGAAGGAGAGCTTTCAAACGGCAAATATGGCTTTGGCACAGCTCCCAACAACCTGACCTCACCGGGACCCACCATCGGATTTTCAACGTCCGACACTATCAACATTACTGTTGTGAATGTTGGGAAGCTGCCGCATGCTTTTGCCATAACCACAACGCCCACCGCCGGTGCACCCGTACTTTTCAATGCCATGATCGGTTCAGCCAGCAAGCCGCTTATGCCGGGACAAGCAGGCTCTGTTATTTGTAGACCTTACAATGCAGCATTTGACTATTGGTATACTTCTCCTGTTTCGGGTGACGTTGTCGCTGGCATGTACGGCGCTGTCATTGTCAGCTCGGTAACTGGCCCAGCCTACCCTTAGTCGTTGATATTTGAGAGAAGCTAATTATGAACCAAAAAATAAACAGGTATCTTCAACTTACGAAACCCAAGGTGACACTGCTGAACTTGTTTGTGGGCGTCACCTGCTTCGTTCTTGCCGCATTTCCAGCCATCACTTGGTTCAAACTTGCCCTGTTCGCCGCTACAGGCTATTTAGCCGCGGGCGGCTGCGGAGTCCTAAACAGCTTCTACGATAGAGACATCGACAAATTGATGCCGCGCACCTCGAAGCGAGCAATCCCCGCCGGGCAAGTAGCATCTAACGAAGCTCTGATTCTGGGAGCAGTAATGATTTGTGGAAGTTTTGCTTTATCGTATTTCATTTTTAATTCCTTGACTTTCCTCATGATGCTTCTCGGAACAGTCTTTTACCTAATTATCTACACTGTTTGGCTAAAACGCATTAGTCCCTGGAACGTGGTTATAGGCGGCTTCGCTGGCTGTTTTGCTGGATTCGCAGGTTGGACAGCCGCAGCCAATACTCTTAGTTTAATGCCATTTCTTGTTGCTATGCTGGCTTTTCTTTGGACGCCAGGTCACCTTTGGGGCCTTTCCATCAAAAAAGTGAAAGAATACAAGAACGCTGGAATCCCAATGCTACCGGTGAAGTTTGGAATAGCTAAAGCCTCACAGGTGGTTTTCGGGTTGAACGTTTTTACGGTTGTTTTCTCATTCCTATTTCCTATATTTCATCTCACAGGAATTGTTTACCTATGTTTTGCCGTGGCTGCGGGAAGCGCGTTTCTATTTCAAAATCGAGGATTACTATTTTCAAATCAGGAAAAGAGTGGGTTCAAAGTGTTTATTGCCTCAATTCCTTACCTAACATGCTTGATGATCGGGTTAATGGTCGACAAATTGTTCCTTATCTGACTCTTTGATGAAGAAGCCGCTGTCGATTGGTAATTACCCAGTTTATCTTCTCCACCCTGTCTGTCCACCCCAAGTTCTTATAAAGCTCTTTCTTAACTTGGAGCGGAACAACCAAAGTCCTTTTGTTAACTATGTAAACCGAGACAGGGTTGAACTCAAACTTGTCGCCCCAACCCCAATCATTCACCTTGAACTGCAAGTCAGCACGAACCTTCACTTTAATTCCGTCGACCTGAAACTCAAAATAGTAGCTTTGTTCGTAAAGAGGCTGCTCTATGCCACCGATCACTGCGTTTCGCGAAAGCTGATGAACTCGATAGACAACTGGCCCAGGATTGAACTCTTTGACAGACAGCTGGATTTGCTCAGCTCCATCTTTTGAAGTTACAATTTCTATGCAGTCAGGCTCTATTCTGACCCCATTTAATGCTTCTCCGAGGTCGCCGCTTAAAGCCCACTCAATGTTCTTGCCTTCAAACTTTTCATGAAGCTTCAGCAATACAGAAACATACTCTGGCGGAATAATTATCAGAAAAGGGTTTGATAGTTGTTCCATTCGCTATTTTGTCTCCCATTTTTTAACAGTTGAATTGGAGAAAGACATAGAGCGTTAGACCAAAGGACCTGGGCTTTTCAGGTAGTTTTTCATTCCTTCAGCTGCCACGTAAGACATTGGACCTATCGGGTGGGTTCCCGCTGTCGTGTTGTCGCCCATTGGTTTGCAAATTTCGCCTGCAGAAAAGAGGTTTTGGCTTGTCCAGCATTGCTGCCATTTGTTAAAGACTGAAGTGGCGGGATCGCTTCCTATCCTTGCTCCGCCTCTCATATGTGCCTGCCAGGCGGGATTATGACTGGCTGTTGTTACCGTTGGAGTTGTCTGAACGTTGGTTGCGCCCATCTTGGTGAGAATATCTGCACATTTCGGGGCAAGATAGTTTGCGCAGTTTACCCCGTTCATGGTCCAATCTATTGTGAGCCTCGGCAATGGGTCACCATATCTGTCAGTGTAATGCGGGTCTAAGTCAACGTACCAGTCTGTTACAGGTGGCGACACTCCGGAGGGCGCGAAAGCTGCTAGGGTTTTTGTTGGAAGAAACGCGTCTTTTAGACTTGCTTTGAAGGTGCTCCCAATCATGGCGGGGGTTGGCTGGTCCGCGTAAAAAGCGAAATTATTGGGTCCTCCACCCGGGTAGAATCCTGCTTCTGGGAAGGCACCTCCGATGAAGTCAAGTCCGGTGTGATCAAAGTTGTCGTCACAAAGGTCCCGTATAGCGTATGCTCCGCCGTAGCCATTGCCGCATGGATACCCGTTTCCTCCAATATTTTCGAGAATTCCAGTTACTGTTCTTACTGGCGGCGGTACACCCATAGCTATGCCTCTGCCAAGAGATCCTGTTGCAGTAGTTGGTTTGTATGGAGTCCCTACTCCCGAGTTCAACATTAATTTGACAATGTTGAATCCCCATAATCCGTTGAAGAAAACTGTGCCCGGCTGGATGTTTACGTTTCCCTGTTCGTCATAATATCTGACATCTATGATTTTTCCCGAGCTGTCAGTGTCCAGCCTAAATACGTAGCTGTTGGTTCTTAACTCAAAGTTTCCAGAGCTAATTGCCGCTGGGACAGTTCTGAAGTCGGAGTTTGCTTTTGCGCCTGTTTCGCAGGTGTAATTGCAGGGTCCTGCGCACCATCCGTCATACATGCATTGTTGGACTCCGACGCCGTAGGCATTGACGAAACTTTGGGAGGCGAGAGCAATAGGGCCTGGAAAAGGGCTGTATCCCAAAGCTTCGGTTGCATTCTTGAAGGCGGTCCCAACAGGTGTGAAAGGTGGAGGTGGCAGAGGATAACTATAGTTGGAGTCGGTAAATCCTGGCAGTAGTGGTCCTTCGTTTGTGCCGCATACGCCCCACATTTTCTCCCATTGTTCATAGTACGGCATGTATTCTTCGTAGGTCATTGGCCAATCGATAATGTCTTGGTGAGGTACTGCGTTGTTAAGAAAGCCCAAGCCATATTTACTAACAGTGTCAGAGTAAGTTTGATAAACCCAAGGTCCGTAGCGTCCCATTACACCGCCGTAGTGTTGAGCCATTCCTCCGACTCCCCAACCTTCCGAAATGATTTGTCCTGAATATCCAATTGTGTTTCTTCGGACAGGCAACGCAAATTGATTACTGTTATTTCTTAACGTCGCCGTTGTTATGGCAAGGTTGATATCGAACTTGCGCATGAAACCGATTCCCCACTCATCGTATTTGGTGTAAAAGAAGTCCGATGCAAAATCCCAGTGGGGTCCTCTTTCCAGACCGACTACTTTGTAGCCTGCCTTTGCCAGCTCCACGGCAACAGTTCCGCTTGTTACTCCCATTCC
>JBEKPM010000165.1:0-7133 GCA_049520735.1 Bathyarchaeia archaeon
CACCATGGTAATCGCTTTTGAATCTGGACGCTACAGGGTTTTCGGCGAAACATTGGATATTGCGCTAGGAAACTGCTTGGATGTTTTCGCTCGGGAAGCAGGGCTCAAAAACCGCAAAGGACGGCCGCTTGGCGCCGCCGTGGAAAGGTTAGCAGCTAAGGGCAAAACCCTGATTTCTCTTCCCTATGTTGTAAAGGGCATGGATTTGTCCCTTAGTGGTTTATTGACGTCGGCAACGGTGTTGTTGCAAAAGGATTTCTGCCTTGAGGATTTGTGCTATAGCTTGCAGGAACACGCGTTTTCAATGGTAACTGAAGTTACTGAACGAGCGTTGGCGCATACGGAGAAAAGGGAGGTTTTGTTGACGGGTGGGGTGGCTGCTAACAAGCGGTTGCAATCTATGCTGGCGGTCGTAGCGGAAGAGCATGAGGCCTCATTCAACGTGGTTCCTCTGGAGTTTGCCACCGATAACGGTGCTATGATTGCTTGGACAGGGGTTTTAGCGTTCACGCATGGGTTGACTACGCTTTTGGATGAGAGCTACGTGAAGCTTCGGTGGCGAGTAGACAAGGTGGATGTGGCATGGAACCAGTAATCGAGAAGTCGTTGCTGAAGAAGGGCGCGGAAGCTAGTCTCTTCGTAGCTCATTGGCATGGACTAAAAGTCGTTGTTAAAGTGCGGATCCCAAAGCGATATCGACCACCAGAGTTGGACATGCAGATTCGGACGTACCGCACCGTGCATGAGCCCCAGCTTATGCATGAAGCTAAAGCCGCAGGAGTACCGACCCCGCTGATTTACATGGTTAACGTTCCAAACGCCTCAATCACCATGCAGTACATCGAAGGGCAACAGATCAAACAGCTTCTAAACGTTGCCACCGAAGAGAAGCGGCGGGAACTTTGCATCTCAATCGGCGAATTAATCGCAAAACTCCACAAGCAAAGTTTAATCCACGGGGACCTAACAACGTCAAACATGATTCTGGACCCTGAAGGCAAAATTTACTTTGTTGACTTCGGCTTGGGTGAAAAAAACAGCGAGGTCGAAGCGCAAGGCGTGGACTTGCATTTGATGAAGCGGGCATTGCAAAGTACCCATTATACGTTCTGGGAGGAATGCTTTAAGAATATCTTGTCAGGTTACTCTCGTGTTTCAGGAGTTGAAAAAGCGGAAAAGGTTTATGAGAAAATCCGAGAGATAGAGAGGCGGGGCCGCTATGTCGAAGAAAGAAAACAATAACCAAGTCTGCGCTTCCAAGGTCAAAGTCGTTTTTTTCGCAACGGGAAACATTAATAAATTCAATGAAGCCCGAAATATCCTTAGCCCCTACGGCCTCGCCGTAGCGTTGCTACGCATGAAAGGTGACGAGATTCAAAGCGATAACCTGGTAGAAATCGCCACCTCAGCAGCCACAAACGCTTTCAAAAGCATCCACCTGCCTCTTTTTGTGGAAGACGCAGGCCTGTTCATCGACGCTCTCGACGGTTTTCCAGGGCCATACGCAGCCTACGCGTTCAAGACAATCCGTAACAGCGGCATTCTGCGTTTGATGGAAAACGTAAGAGACAGGCAAGCAAGATTCCAGTCAGTTATAGCCTATGTCGACGAGACTCTCTGTAAACCCGAATGCTTCAGCGGAGAATCAAATGGTGAGATAACCCAAGCTGAACGCAAAACAGCGGGGAAAGCCGCGTTTGGTTTCGACCCGATTTTTCAGCCCGCTGGATCAAGAAAATCTTTTGCGGAAATGACTATAAAGGAAAAAAATGGGTTTTCCCACAGGGCGATGGCTTTGAGGAAATTTGCTGAATGGTATAAAACTGCGAGGTTGCCTGGCGGCAAGTGAGTTTGATTTCTTTTTTTTTCTTGAGTGGGATTACTTTTAAATATTGGCTCGGTGTGGTTTAGGTGCAGTTTAAGGTGTAACATTTGCCAAAGCAGGAAAAAGGAAAATCCCATTCGATTCGACCTGTAAGCCGAAGGCCTCCAAGCTGGTGCAAGTATCAGCCTGAAGAAGTAGAATCATTCATAATTAAGTTGGCCAAGGAAGGCCAATCGCTTAGCAGCATAGGAACTATCCTCAGGGATCAATATGCAATTCCCCTTGCAAAACCAATCGTGGGCAAAAGCATAAGCGACGTATTGGAAAGCGCAGGGTTAGCTCCAACTATGCCTGAAGACTTGTCAAATCTCATGAAGAAAGCGCAAAGCCTCGCAGTCCACTTAGACAAGAATAAGAAGGACCTGCATAACAAACGCAGCATGCAGATCATCGAAGCGAGAATCCATAAGCTCTCAAGATACTACAAGCGCGAAGGCGTCATAGCTAAAAACTGGAAGTACGAAGCAAGAATCGCCTCCGTAACCTAAACGCTTTTCTAGTTTTCCCATTTTCATTTTATTCCTCAAGACGTAGCTTTAAATCCAATCACAGCATTTTAGCCAAAGAGTGAACTTGGCATGGCTGCACAGCAAGAATCGATTGATGGCTTCCTAGCACAGGCTGCATTAGCCTCGAAGGTAATTTTGGAAGCAGCGCCCAAAGATACCTTCATACATGTTTGTTCACATCTGGACGCTGACGGAATTGCAGCCGCAGGAGTCATTGGAAAAACCCTTCATCGGCTTGACGCCAAATACCGAATCAGAATCACCCAGCAGCTAGATGAAAAAATCGTTAACCTCATTGCCGCTGATAAGCCTCAACTGGTTATTTTAACTGATTTCGGCAGCGGCTACCTTGATGTGCTCCAAGAGAAACTTCACAACTGCAAAGTCCTAATTCTTGATCACCACCAAGTAAACGGCAAGTTAGGGAACCCAGATTTTGTTCAAGTTAACCCCCATCAGTTCAATATCGACGGCGCCTCGGATGTCAGCGGTTCAGGCGTTGCCTACTTTGTCGCGAAAGCAGTTGACTCCGCGAACGTGGATTTAGCGCCTGTGGCTTTGGTCGGCGCGTTGGGAGATATGCAGGACAAGTATGACCAAAGGAAACTTTGCAGCCTCAACGAAATAATAGTTGATGATGGGGTCGCAGCGGGCTTATTGAAAGTTGAGAAGGATCTGACTTTTTTTGGCAGGGAAACCAGACCGATCTACAAGATGCTGGCTACTACGACGAACCCGTTTATCCCAGGTTTAAGCGGAGAAGAAGACAAAGCATTAGCCTTTCTTTCCAGTCTAAACATTCCGCTTACGCAAGGTGATAGACCACGGGCGCTTTGCGATTTAAACGATGACGAAAGAAAACGCCTTTGCACAGCTCTTGCAGACCACTTGCTCTCCAAAGGGTTGCACATGGAGGTCGAGAACCTCATTGGTTTCATATACATCTTAATAAAAGAAGAACCTAACACAGCGCTTCGGGACGCAAGAGAATTCGCAGTCGTCCTTAACTCTACTGGACGCATGAACAGACCCAGCTTAGGCATCGCCATATGCATGGGAGACCGCAAAACCGCCTTGGAAGAATCAAATAAGATTCTTGAAGACTACCGCAAAAACATCAACAAGTACCTTGGTTGGGTAGCAGAAAAACCCGAACGTATGAGAGAGCTCGAAAACATATACGTCATCTACGGTGAGAGCTTCATTAACGAGAAGATCATAGGAACCGTCTCATCAATAATCGTTTCAAGCCTCGCTAACAACGAAAAACCCCTCATAGCATTCGCCAACGTTGAAGAAGAGGCCGCAGCCAAATTCTCGGGCAGAACAACCGAGGCGGCTATTCGAAAAGGCGTAAACCTGGGAGAGGTCATGCGGTCTGCTTCAGAAGCGCACGGCGGCAAAGGCGGAGGACACAACATCGCTGCAGGAGCGCAAATGAGTTGGTCGGCAAACAGTTGAAGGGAGAGAGAGAAGATTGGAAGCAACAATAACACTTGAATATGCTGACGGGAAGCTTGCAAAGGCGGTCGCCAGCGCGGTTTCCCCCGACAATTTCAAGACGCCGCCTAAACTTTCTGTCAAAACAACATTAGACCAACGAAAAGTGATTACTGTGATTCAATGTGAAAGCAAACTCGCAACTTTCACAGCAACAATCGACGACCTGCTTTCCTGCGCAACCATCGCTGAAAAAACGCTTAAAGCTGTCAAAAAGATTTAGACACCGCCAGCTGCCTCTTCAAGGGCTTACAATTCAGGTTTCTTGGGTCAAGTTCTAAATATAACCTACCTCACTGTAAAGTAAATAAATAAGCGGACACAAGATTAAACAAACTTCCATTTAGGTGAATTCGTTGAAACGAACAAATGCAGTATTGATGATTACAGTTTCCTTACTTCTAGTTTTCCTGCCGGTTGCAATGTCGGGAATGGTTTTTGCCCAAACTTCGGGGTATACCATCACGCAGGTCAACCATCAGGTTCAAGTCTTATACAGTGGGCAAGTGGTCGTTTCTGATACGATTCATGTTTCTGGACAAGTAACTGACGGCTTCACGGTCGGTTTGCCCGCTCAATACAGCGCCGACATCCTTAATGCAGTGGCATACGACTCCAACAACGTTTACTCGGTGAATTTGGGAGTTCAGTTAGGTGACCGAAGCGGATTTTACGGTGCCGAAGTAAACTTCAACGGGCAATCCCCTAATGTTTTCACCGTTTCTTTTGTGCTGTCCAGCGGCGTTCTTACGCAATATGACTCGGGCGACTACACGCTTAGTTACCCAGCATATCCAGGTCTCACCGAAAGCGTCGGCAGCTGCAACGTGACCCTTGCTTTTCCAGGTACTCCTACATTTATCAGCATAACCAAAACAGATGGAAACATAGTGGGCACAGAAAACTATGTCACTTCAAACCTCCCTGCCTACACTTTTTCTCCCGGTTCCGCAGCAGTCCAAGTGGCCAATGAAACCATACAGAAAGCAGACATAACCAACTTGGATCGCCAAATAAATATTGACCCAACAGGCAAAGTTTCTGCTTCAGATTCATACAGGATCGTTAACAACTCAACGTTGTCTATGCAGGCTTTTCTCTTGGATGTTCCGCTTAATGCCCGAAACGTTGCGATAAGAGATGAATCAGGCGCAACGCTCACAATTGCTGGCAGTTCAAGAGTCTACGGCGCTTTGCAGGAGAACGTCACCTTACTAACGCTCGCGGCTATTGGGCAGTCCTCCACGTTAACGGCAAGCTACAATTTGCCGAGCGCAACTATCCAAGGTTCGCAGTACACTTTAAGCAACTTTGAGCTTTTCCCATACTTCAACTACTACGTTGCACAGGCAAGCTTCACGCTGAACCCACCCCAAGGAGCAAAAATCACAACTCCACAGTTATCCTCAATTGATGTTTCCAGCACCCTGACAAGAACTGCATTCCAAGACACCCTCATGTTAGCTGGAAACGGAATAACCTACCTCAACTACATCATGCCGAAAAGCAACGTCCTTCAATTCTCCTACACGTACAACCCAATCTGGGTTTCTTTCATGCCGACCTTTTGGCTTGCGTTTGTTGCAGTCATCGGATGCTTAGGCGTCGTCGTCTACCAGAAACGTAAACCAGGCGAACAAAAACCAACCGCATTCAGAAAGGTTAAGCTGGCGACTCCAAAACCCATTGCTCAAGCAACTGAGGGGCAACAAGCGGCAAGCGCAGAGCCAACGACAGCGGCTCCAGTCACCAGTCAACGTCTCACAGGCGAAAACATCAGAGATTTCACCGAGTCCTATGAAGATAAAAAACGGTTGCACGCTGAAATCAGGTCTTTGGACATGAAAGCCCAGAAAGGTAAGATTCCCAGACGTCAATACAAGGTGCAACGAAGTGCAATCGAAACTCGTTTGGAATCTATCTCACGTAACAATGATCGCATAAAGGAAATGCTTAGAAACTCAGGCGGTGTCTACTCAGACCTAATTAAGCAACTTGACTCTGCCGAAGAAGACCTCTCTGAAGCTGAAGAAGACATAAAGAATCTGGAAGACCAGCAGAGCAGAGGCGAAATCTCAATGGAAGCCTACAAGAAAGACATTGGAGACAACCAGAAACACCGAGACAAAGCTGAATCAACTTTAAACGGAATCCTGCTCAGATTACGTGAAAAAGCACGGTAAAACACCTAAAACCTTTTATTTCACTCACGAGCTTTTCAAGAAAATCAGAGGTAGACAAAAATGGTAAAAATAGTTGTTGACCCCAAATGCACCGGATGCGAAACATGCGTAAACACTTGCCCTGTCGGCGTCTACGAAATCAAAGACGGCAAATCTACGCCATCAAAATCCAGCGAATGCTTGGTTTGCAGAGCATGTGAAGCCCAGTGTCCTGAAGGCGCAATTCAAGTAATCGAATAAATCTGACGCTTAAACTTAATTACGCGTGTATCTCTCAACCAACAGATAGTGAGAGATTATTCCCTTCTTTTAGTTAATTTTCGGTTTTTTACTCGGAAAATCGGTCAATAATTTGATAATTTGCTCTTTTTTACCCCCTGTTTTAGTCTTCGATGTTCCATAGAAATCTGATGACTTTTGAAATCTGCTCCACTGTAGCGCGGTCAGTTTTCTGTTCTTCTTCAATGTTTTTGAGGGGGATAGAGTTTGTCATGAACCTTGATATTGGGCGCTTCAGCTATAACAATTATGTTTAGGCGGACTTCGAACTTCGAAGTGACCCAGAAAATAACGCGGAGCGTTTTGACATTTTCATGCGTATTTCCCACGCCCATTTTGGCCATTAAGACCGGTAAATCTTGGGTTTTCCACTGTTGTTTTGGGTGATTTTGCGGGCAACAGTTATATTCTGAAACTGGAGTAATGCGGTTATGGCAGACAAAATTCACTGCGCACACATACTTGTCAAAACGGAGACAGAAGCTAAAAATATCAAAACCAGGATCGATAAGGGCGAAAAATTTGGCTCTCTAGCCAAAAACGTCTCCCAGTGTCCTTCTGCAAAAAACGGTGGAGACCTTGGAACTTTCACGAGGGGCAAGATGGTTAAGGAGTTCGAAAAGGCGGCTTTCGCACTGGAGAAAGGGCAGACTTCTGAACCTGTTAAGACACAGTTTGGGTACCACATAATTAAACGGCTAGAATAGGCACCGACGTCTAATGGTGTGCCTTTCAGGTCATCTGCGTTACGGGAAAAGAGACTTTTTCAGTAATTAA
>JBEKPM010000166.1:0-3806 GCA_049520735.1 Bathyarchaeia archaeon
GTCCCAGCTTATAATGAAGAAGACTTTATCGAGGATACTCTTGGTACAATTGAAACCGTCATAAAAGGCAAGAATTTGCCTTACGAAATTGTTGTCGTTGACGATGGTAGCCTTGATGGAACTTTAGCTAAAGTGGTTAAATACGCAAAAAGTAACGGGCATGTCAAAGTGGTTAGTTATACCAAAAACATCGGAAAGGGATACGCCGTAAAAACAGGGTTCATGCAAACTAGCGGGGACATAGTTATTTTTGCAGATAGTGACATGGAGATTGATTTAGGTACGGTCTCAAAATATATCCAAGCTTTGGGAGACGGAGATATTGTCATAGCCTCTAAACGGCATTCGGGTTCACAAGTACAAGCACCCTTATCTCGAAGGATCCTTAGCCTCAGCTTTAACGGCTTAGTTCGACTTCTAACAGGCGTTCCTCTTAATGATACTCAGTCAGGGCTTAAAGCGATGAAGAAGAATGCGTTCGTTGATATTTTCCCTCGATTAGCTGTTAAACGTTACGCTTTTGACGCTGAATTATTGGCTGTATCACATCTTAGGGGCTTGAAAGTTGTGGAGATGCCTGTGAACATCAAGTTGGATGCCTCATTTAAGACAAAAGAAATGTGGCACATGTTTATTGATTTGCTTGGAATAGCGTATAGGCTTAGAATTATTCACTGGTATCAGCGCCTGTTCCCCAAGAAAAACAGCTTCCAAAACACGGTTTCATTTGTCCTTCGTGAAAAGGAATTAATAGTCATTTAAGAATGAAATCTAGAAGAGCAAAATGCCCCGCGAAGACTAAAAAAGAAGAACAATCAAAACGAGATTTGTTGAAAGCTTAAGCAAACGGCAAAAAAAGAGGAAGTGCGGGTGATATCTCCACTTCGTGCGAGGTTCAAATCCCCCAGTCCACTCTAAGGTCTGTTTTCTTTGAAGATTCTCGACAATCAAGATTGAGAATTCGATGTCTTGTTCGAGGCGTTTAGTCAAATGAGCAAAAAAGTTTCTTCTTGGTTTCGAAAAGAAAGGACGAAAGGTCTTACTGACGGCATATTTGCGACGGTAATGACTATTTTAGTGCTAAGTCTAGTTGTGCCCACCATTACCGGCCCAAACGCCTCGCTAACGCTGCAAGCCGATATTTACAGTCTTATTCCAGACTTGTTCGTTGCATTATAACTTTTATTTTTCTTGGCGTCCTTTGGATAAGCCACCAAAACATGTTCAGCCACATAAACACCGTTGATCTTAGTACAGTGTGGATTAACATTCTTCTGCTCCCAGCGTCGGCCTTGCGCCATTTACCACTGCCTTGCTGGGAAGATATCCCCTTCAACCCATTGCAGTTCAAGCCTGCGGCGTAAATGCTCTGGCAATCTCTGTATTATTCAACATTCTGTGGTTCTATCCGAGGCTACAGAAACTGACTCATGAAGAGCCAAACCCCCAAATTATTTCAAAAAGAAGCAGAATTGTCCTGGTTGGACCATTAGTGTACGGTTCAGCAATAATCTTGTCGTTTTTAGCGATTGAAATCAGTTTAGGGCTGTACGCTTTTGTAACTGTTTTCTATATTATCTTTGGCGGAAGATACTTCGATTGACGCCTCTGCTAAACTACTCGGCGTTTCTAATCCTTGAAAATTTGTCTATCCGATTCTGGATTAAAGGTTATTCGTCAAACTTTCTTGACTGAGGCTGGTCAAAAATTGTTGACTAAGCTGTGTCACCTTTATTTTTGAGGCAAAATTTATTTTCGTTTCAAGCCCAATAATCTCTTATGTGATTAGAGAGCGGTGACTTCGAGTGGCCAAAAATCCTGCAAAACTGAAGAGTAAGTGGGAAATCAAAGGTCTGGCAGCGGATGGACCTGACCCAGACTTGAAAGAGAAGTTGTTGCTTTTCGGACAATTCGTCGGCGACTGGGACATAGTTGAAGCCAAGTATCAGCAACCGGATGGAACATGGGTCAAGATGCAGGGAGAGGTTCATTTCGGGTGGATTCTCGGCGGCAACGCGGTACAGGATGTTTGGATGGGCTGCAAAGAAGGTTCCCAGAAGATGACTCTTTTTGGAACAACGATCCGATTTTACGATCCAAAGATTGATGCTTGGCGTAGCACCTGGCTGTCTCCGCTTAAAGGTCTCGTGCAAGCCTTTATAGGTCGAAAAGTCAACGATGAAATCGTTCTTGACCTCCAAAACACCAGTGGTTGCCCCGAAAGATGGATGTTCTCAGAAATCACGCCGCAGTCTTTCAGATGGCACGCCGAGGAAACCCATGACGACGGTAAAACTTGGGTGATGACAGAAGAAATGCATATTCGCAAAGTCAATTCTGGGCTCTGATGTTAGTTTTCGTTGAGCTGCGGGATTCGCCTAGCCAGTTCAACCCAGTTTTGAGAGGTACTTTGTTTTATTAACGGTTTGATGTTGGCGAAAACCGGCGGCGGCATCAAAGTCATCCAACCCCTTGTAACCACGAATTGGTCCTCTAAGTCAAGGAGCGGGAAAAGCCATTGAATCATTGCGGGAAACTTGTCAGGAGGCACTTGTTTCGACATTAAGCCCGCAATTTGGGCTTGCTCGCTCTCGGTGGTTCGTTCTCTAAGAATAGCGTATAAGTGGGCGTCTTCCTTGTCCAAATGAATCCTCAAGTGTGAAGACAGGGCTGCTGTCGCCCTAGCTGTGGCCAGCGGATCAGGCGCCTTACGCATTTCTTCAAGCCCAGCAACCATGCGGTCAAGTTCACGATGATCCATCAAATAAGCTTTGGCTACAAGAGGTGCAACGTTATCGACGGCGGGAAAAACCGCAGCCTCCTCGCCCCTAGCATGATAATCTAAAACCTCATCCATAATGTGTAAACGTTCTAGAATAGGGCTTAGGTTCCCTCCGCCACGTGCTATTTTAAAAACGGCATCATCGATCTGAAAAACGTCACGGCGAAACGCGTTGTGAAGCGCGTGCACAATGTCAATCGGTCCCGACAAAATCAACAACCTCATCTGAAAAATTCTCCGCCAGAGTATTAAAAGTGTGTTGTTGTAGCTCTGAAACCACAAAATTGGAATTACATATTCCTTGCGCGTAATTCTCAAGAATACTGGAGGAAGAACAGATAAGCCTCCTGCCTCAGGTAGATTGTTTAATTAAGCTACGACACAAGCATTAGAAGCAAGCCTACGCGAGGAGACATGAATGGAAGAACAGGCAGAGAAAATTCTTAGGCTTTTCGAGGAAAACAATGTTGTCTACCAACTCTACGAGCATCAGCCAGTCTACACATCTAAAGAGGCGGCGCAGGTCAGGGGAGTGGAGTTGAAGACTGGGTGCAAATCGATGATTTTGAAGAAGAAATGCGGAGGTTTTGTTCTCGCAAACATTGCCGCTGACAGAAAAATAGATTTCAAAGCGTTGGAATTTCATTTAGGGACGAAGCTGTCTTTCGCTTCAAGGGAAGAAGTGTTGAAGGTTACTAACTGTGAAAGCGGTTCTGTTCCGCCGTTTGGAGCCTTGTTTGGGTTGCCGACTTTTCTTGATCCCTCGGTTTTGGAAAATGAATCCGTAAATTTCAACATTGGGTCTTTGACTAAAAGCGTTAAGATAAGTAGAGAGGATTTGTTGAAGCTGATGAATCCAACAATTGTCAAGTTTTCAAAGAATTAATGATTAAAAAAATCAGTTTTCCTGGATTTTTGGATCAGAAATCTTGAAGGCAACGACTAAGCCCAGGGGCAAGGCGGCGACAGCTAGCAGCACGAAAGGCACCCAAGTTGCAATGTACGAGTAGAGGAAGCCGACCAG
>JBEKPM010000167.1:0-3802 GCA_049520735.1 Bathyarchaeia archaeon
CTTCTACACCTGCTGTTTGATTTTGCGCACGACATGAATGTTCTCAATCGCCGTGGATGGATATTGTCCCGCAGCATCTTTTTCATACTGCTTTGTCATGTCCCAAACCGTGAGCAAACCCATCGAAACCGCTGTGAGCGCCTCCATTTCTACGCCCGTCTGCGCCTTAGCTTTCACAGTGGCCGTAACCTCAACTGAGCCTTCGCCCGACACTTTGACGTCTACTTGCACGTTGGTTAAGGGGAGGGGGTGACAAAGCGGAATCAAATTACTCGTTTTCTTGGCCGCCAGAACCCCAGCTATTTTCGCTGTATAAAGCGGGTCGCCTTTAGCGATTTTTCCAGCGTTGATCAAACCAATTGTTTCCGGCTTCAGCTTTATCGTTCCCGACGCCGTTGCTTCACGGAAGATTTCTGCCTTATCTGAAACATCAACCATAACCAAAGTTGTTCACCCGTTAGAGTTTTGCTTGTGATAATTCTGTTTTCCTTTCTTGTATGTCTTTTTGTTTTATAGAAGTCAAGATTCTGTGTTAATCATACTTACGAGGAACGACGGAAGACGGGTTCTGGCTACTTATTTTGTGCCCACGTTTCTATGAGACTTTTGACTGCTTTTGCTTTTGGGGAAGCTTCGTTAAGCCTGTACATGCGTACCCGCCCGTAAGGGAGCTCCTGCAGAATTCCTTCTGCCTCCAAAACTTTCAGGTGCTCAGACGTCGAGGCGAAGTTGCTGCCAAGCCGCCGTGCAATATCGGAAACGTTAAGCGAACCAAGTTCATAAAGTAGTTTTAGGATTTTCATGCGCAGTTTCGACGAAAAAACCTCTTCAAGCTCCATTGCCACGTCACGCTCTTCCTCTTTCTGCGGTTAAAGACGCGTTCAACTCTTTCTCAAGTTCAACTGCTGGAATAGCCGGCAAAGAAACCTGCGTTGATCTTCCCCTTGCCGTTGAGGAGGCAACTTCGATTTTGATGATGCCCATTGAAGAGAGATATTGAGCGTAGTTCCAGATTTGGGTGTGGCTGTTAGGTTTCCGGTCGAATTCTTCGCAGATAACCCCGTAAACTGTCTCAACCTCGGTCAGTAAAGCGTAAGCTTGGTCATTTTCTTTGAAGAACCGTGCCACCGCGAGCAGGAACAGTCTTTCATGCAACCCCAAAGAAGCCAAGTCGCTTCGCCGCATACTGGGGATAATGCTGGAGACCGCCATTCGGACGCATTCCGCCTCAACCCTCTCGGCGTCGTGCGCGTCAGCGTATTTGCCAGCACGCCAAAGCAACTCTATTCCGAACCGCGCGTTCCCCGTTTCCTTAAACGCCAACTCCGCAATCAGGGCGACCACGTCTTCCTCTATTGCACCGAGTCCAAAAGCCATGGCCACGCGGTCCCTTAGTATGTCGATGAGTTGTCCCTTGCCGTAGCGCTCAAGCCGGATCACGCTTCGTTGAAGGGTGCTTTTTGAACTTTCATCCAGCTGCTCGATCGCTTTTAAGTTACGCATTATGAAGATGAATGATAACCTTTGAGGTTTGCCTTGGCGCATCTCCTGTAGTCGTGTAAGCTTGTAGACCCCTTCTGAGCCTTCGTTTTCGATTAGGCTATCAAATTCATCTAGCGTCAGAACCACAGACACCTGCTCTTCGTCTAGAACCTGCAATAGAGTTTGGAGAACTTCTTGCTCCGAGTATCCTCGAGTTGGGTAGGTGGGGCGGAAAGCTGTTAGCGCTTGATGAATGATCGATAGGAAGCTGCCTCTGAACTCTCGGCAGTTGACATGGATGTAACGGCACTTTATGTTTCGCCTGTTGGCTTCGGAGGTGATGCTGGCGCCGAAGTGCTGCGCAAGAACGGTTTTGCCAGTGCCCACATCGCCGGTTAATATGACCCGCTGAGCCATCCGCTCGGGAAAACGGGTAAGAAAGCTAAAGAACTCCATAAGCAGACGAAGCTCGGTTTCCCTGTGAGGAAGCTTCTGCGGAACGTAATTTATGTCAAGCCTAGATTCATCTTTGAATACACTCCGACGTGACCGCAAATATAGTTCCTCAACTGTGAAAGATTGCCTGTTTCGATTTAATACTAACTGTTGCAGTAAAACCCTAATAAATCCATTTAGCAAAGGCGCTCCAAATAGACAAAACGCAATACAAATCTCCGTCGCTGCCCGGACACTTAGCTTCGACACACAATTAAGTGGGTCATTTTGCAATCGCAAAAAAATGCGCCAGAGCTTATTTTAGCAAAAAACTTATCCCTAAAACGTCACCTAATAGCATCTGGGCAGAGACCTCAAAATTGACCATTGAATCTAGTAGGACCACAGGTGGAATCGCCGCAATTTTATTGGCAACCGGCGTCGTCAGCCAAGTTGTCAGTCTTTTCCAGTACATGTTTGGGTACCAAGGCGCGGCAAACCTTGTAGTCGTGGGCGTCAGCGGCATCCTTGGGATTCTTGTTTTCGTCGGCTTAATCATGTTCTTAGTTTCGATGCATGGTTTTTCCCAAGATTACGGTGAATCCCACATTTTCGAGTACCTGGTCAACGGGATAATCGTGACTATTGTCATCGGGATATTAACATTAATTGTCGCCTTGGCAGTCGTTATCTCCAACGCGTCAAGTCTTTTCCCGATTTTTTCGTCTTCAGCAGCTTCTCAATCTCAAATGTCCTCATCGGTCTGGAAGTCGATTTTGCCTTTGCTACCGGTTTTTTCAGTTGTCGGGTTGATTTGGATTTTGTTTAACGTACGGTCGCTTAATCTGCTGGGAGACAAATCCAAAGTCGTCCTATTTAGAACGGGCGCCAAAGTGCTGTTAGCAGGCGCAGTTTTATCAGTCGCGGTGTCGGCGACAATAGCGGTGATCGGGTCCTCGATGTCGATTTCCTACAATACGGTACTGCCAATCTTGTCGGTTCCCGGCGGGTTGGTTCAGGACGTGGCGTGGGTGCTTCTGGCAATGGCTTTCTTCAGAGTCCAAACTTCACTCGCCCCTTCAACTGCACCCACAAGCGTGTCAACTTTCCTATCTGCGTATGGACAAGCAAAATACTGCCCAAACTGTGGAACACCTATCCAAGCAAGCGCCGTCTACTGCTCAAAATGCGGAAAAAAGCTGTAGGACGATAACTGATCTTTTAATGGAAAAGAAAATCGACGCCTCATGAAATAATCTTCTTTGATCCGCAAAAACTACATCTCCAAAATCTGCGTTGTACATCCTTTCAGGATGGGTTCTCTTTATCAAATCTTATTAGGAAGTGGCATGTTTTTAGTTAGAAAGTGGGTCCGTGGCGCAGTACGGATAGCGCGTCAGCCTTCTAAGCTGAAAGTCGTGGGTTCAAATCCCACCGGACCCGCCATTACGAAAAAAGTTGGCCTTTTTCTCAAAGAGCGAAGTCATGGATTGGAACTTGAATTCTTTTTCGGGTTTAAATTTCGGCATGTTTACCCTCAAAAAGATTTGGTGAACATGCATCATAGTTAAAGTGATTAGGTCCTGCACGTTAAATTTAGACGTGTGTTTAGATCTAACCCCATGCATCACACCTTTTCTTTATTTTGGTTTTGTTTCTTAAGGTTTGCGACTATGTTCAGCAATATACGTGGAAAATAGAACTTGATCTACGGTAGGTCATGATCTATTTTGTCGAGCTTCTGGTCGATGCGATTCAGGTGTGCTTCTATTCGGTCTAGCTTTACCTCTATGTCTTTAATCTTGTTCAGAATGGCATATTCAGTCATGCCAATACCCCAATGACTAATGTTGAAGAGAGAATAAAAACTAATCTAACTACCATA
>JBEKPM010000168.1:0-3801 GCA_049520735.1 Bathyarchaeia archaeon
GATTCCGGCGTTAGCTGCGGTTTTCTTCACGTTCACTCCTACGGCGTCTTCTGACCAACGCGCCAACTCGGGGTGCACACAAATCTTGGTTTGAGTGTTGCATTTGTCGCAGAGCTGGCAGGTTCCTGAAACGAATGCAACGGCCAAGCTGTAGCCTTCCTTCATTGCTGCCTTCTCCAAATCAACAACTGCTTGCAGCATGTTTTTCTTGTCTTCTTTCCAATCTGCCCAAAATCTCGCCGCCCTCTCCTTAACTTCCTTCGACACCGACGGGTCAGACTCTGTAACACTGAGATTCTTTAGCAACTCTGCATCGGCGGTAGCGTTTGACTTGAACTTCATGAAAACAGCGTACTTGTACTCGCCAACGATTTTCCTGAATTCCTCTGCCGACGGAGTGTATGGTGGGCAAGCCAGGGTTTTGCCGTAGTTTGTGCAGCCGATTTTGCATTTGAGAACGACGCGGTCTTCGACAACAACTTTTTTGGTCGAAATAACTTTGGCGTCCGCGGCACCTTTTTCCAAAGCTAACTTGGCCAGAAACTGAAATTTCTCTTCGCCTTTTTGAGCAGACATATTTTTCACTTGGTTCTTTGGCTGAATGCTTCTTTTGATATAAACGTTTGGCGAAGCCTATAAAAAAACGTCGTGAAGAACCCGCGAGGTACCTTTCAGTGCAATGCTTGGTTTTTTTACATGCTAGTGAGCGCAAGGATAATATACTGAATCGTTAAATCATGTTTTTGCACTTAGGGGTTGTTGGTATCAAAAGCAAAATCAGCAGCATAGGGTACATCAACAAAATCCAAGAAAACATCCTTAGCATTAAGCACAGAGAGCTTTCACCCCTTTTTAACGAGTTAAAAGCTGCTGACTGCGTTATCTGCGGAGGATCAGGCAGGTCACTTTACTCGCTCAACGCTGCCTTAAGCCAAATCGCGTTAAGCCAAGCAGGCTGGCGAAACAAGGTAGTTTTAACCCCTGACGATCCTGGGTTTCCAGGCAAAAGCATGTACGACGCCGCAGCTGACCTTTCGAGACGCTACAAGAAAACGTTGCTCCTTATTAACAGCGGCAGCGGCTACTCTGACGATCCTTTGGTGATGGCGCAGGATTTAGCTCAATACATCGAAGAGAAGAAAACAAACAGGTTCTCCATGGGTCTATTCACATCTGCCCCTGACTCGCCGTTGGGAGAGATAGTGGGCAAATATGGCAACGTCGTTGAGCTTAAGGGCCGAGGAAAATCGAAACCGGGCACCGAATACAGCGAAACAGGCATGATGGGCGACATATTTGAGTTGGGCACGCTTGAACTTCTCAACAGCATGGTTGAAGCGGTCTTCCGAAACCTTGAAGTTTCTGATGTTTTCCAACTTTGCATTGACGAACTTGAAAAAATCGGTGACATCATAGATTCAAACGTTGACTCGGAAACGTACACGCATCTTGTAGATTTGCTTGAGAAACGAACTAACGTTTTCCTCGGGGGAAAAGGCACAGCTAACGAAATCGCCAAAATGACCGGCGTCAGACTGTTTCACATCAAAAGTTTTCTAGGCGACAACGTCTACATCACTAGAGGCGTTAACACTCCTCACCCACGGGCAGGTGACCTCGAAATACTAATTTCCTATTCAGGCGAAACAAGACCTGTTATAATCTGGGCTGACGTCATCAAAAAATTCGCTGGAACCGTCTTCGCGATAACAAGCGTCAAAGACTCGACATTGGCAAAGAAGGCAGACCTCTCACTTGTCCTTCCTGAAGAAGTTAAGCCGCTTACCCCACGGCGCTTCTACACACGGGCAGCTTTCGCTTTAAGCCCAGTGCCGGTTAAGCTTGCTGAACGGCTCGGACAAAGAGGCTTGAACCTGCCAGAATACATAATCAGCTGGTACCACTCAGTAACCCAATGACAAAGTCCAATCATTGCTTTTTCCCTACACCAGTTTTTTTCTACAAATTTCATAAATAGAGTATTTTGTCGTTTCCTTTGGATAGTCCTTTCCAGAATGCAAATAGATTGTCATTTAAGATTAAGAAAACACTCAACACAAAGGTTTTTGTCTTGAGTGTTTTTGTGTGTGTGCAAAGAGTACCTATAGGGTAGGCAAAGCATATACAGTTTGACGGTTCACTCTGACTACAGTCGCATTGACCAAAGCTTGTCGCACTTTCGGTTCGACATCTGTTTAGCTGGTTCAATGATTTAGGTCTATAACAAAAGACTTGAAATAAGTTTCCTTGAATTAAACTGCCTAATCTATGCCCACAATGAAGCCCAATAAACCAGTCAAACTTCTCCTTCGGATAATCAAAAAAGGAGTTATAGTGGCTTACTTTTTTTCTGCAACCAGAATAGCTTGTTTCTAAAAGCCAACACCACGATACACAAAGCAACTGCTATGGCTGCAGCTGTTGCCAACGAAATCTCAAAAGTCGTGCTCCGTATACTTTGAGAAGAGTCCGCGCCTTCAGCTGTTGAAACGGCTGTAATCGGATTCTCATTAGTGTTCTGACCAGATGATGTTTGATTTGCGTTTTGAGTTAACGCAGGCGTCATAAGCGGGAAGCGGTCGATGATCGTTGGGTCGGTTCGGATTAGGTAGGATGTGTCGCCGATGCTTGAGTTGTCTACTCGGGCGGCGTTCGGATATTTTGCAGTATAGTCGCTCCAGTAGTTGCCCATTGAGCCGTTATCCCATGGGGGAAGTGTTCCTGTGTCGGTTGGTCCCAACGCATCCGAATTCGTTGAAACGATTGTTGTATACGGGTTGATCATGAAATTGTTGTTGTAAATTAGATAGCTGAAGTCTTCATATGTGCCGAGGGTGAAGCAGACCCCGTTGTTTGTGAAGTTGTTCTCTGTTATTGTGGTCTTCAGAGTCGGGAAAATCATTATGCCGCCGTAGTTGTCTGCAATCTGGTTTTGCGAGACGAGGTTGCCGCTGCCTTTTATGTATACGCCGTAGATGCTGTCCGACAGGTAGTTGCCACTCACAATATTATTAGCGCCGTAAATTGCGACTGCGTTCTCGGTTTTGCTGATGTTGTCGTTTGAAATGGTGTTGCCGTCGTAGGCTCCGGCGATTCCTGTTTCCCAGCCTGCGATGATAAAATTCTGAATTGTCACATTGCTGCAAGTTAGATCTATTGCTGCAGTGTTTTCCAACCCTGCAACTCCTGGGTTTCCCCAGCCACCTGCACCCTGAAGCAAGAAACCTTCGCCGTCAAGAACAATGTTGTTGCACAACACTGTGATCGGAGAATTCCAGCTGTTTCCTATAAAGCTGCAAACGTTGCCTTGTCGCTGAATCAGGCTGGTTCCGGAAACCGAGCCGTCAGCGTTGATAACGATGGTTCCAGCGGACTGAGCTCTAACGGCAAAGCCAGCTATGTTTAGAATAGCAAGGCAAAGTAACACGCAAACAATCGATAACTTTCCCTTTGTTTTCATCACAGATTCATCACTGCAAGTCCAAGGAAGTAACAATCCATCTAATAGCTCTCCCAAAGGAACAAACTGTTCTCTAGGAAGAACGGATCAAAAGTGATGAATTCGCGCTACTGGTTTTTCAGCCAGAATGGTTTGCAACAGAGAAATTCAGTCAAGAACACAGCAAAATCGACATTTTCAGAATAGATTCTGCCTATTTCGCCGTTAACCATAACCGTGAGTTTCTTGCGAATCGATTCTGCAATCAGATCAGCCACGCCAGCATTCTTTCCTCCTCCAGCAAGCTTGTCCTTTAGAAGAGCGACGATGTCTATTGTTTTGCGAGGCAACAATACCACCCA
>JBEKPM010000169.1:0-8692 GCA_049520735.1 Bathyarchaeia archaeon
CTCTTGGATAAAAAATTAGGCGGGCAAGTGTTCTGGGTCGGCGCGAACAATAGAGGGGCATATATTAAAACAACTTTGTAATCAAAATGGCTGGATTAGGCATGAAGCTTGGATTGAACGATTGGTGGCCTTGGTATCAAAGGATTATTGAGACATTCGGGTACAACCAAGCCCAAGACCAGGACGCCACTGATCTGCTTAGTAAACTGTTGTCTTTGAAAGCTCAGAATCCTTTTGAGATTAGAATGCGTGTGGCGAATCGTCCCGTTCTAGTGTTCGGTGCTGGACCGTCCCTCGAGGAAAACCTCAAGCAGGTCAAGGGAGAGGGTATCTTGCAGAAGTTTGTGACTGTGGTAGCTGACGGCGCCACAACGGCATTGTTGCATGTTGCAGAAGCTGTCCCAGACGTGATTGTAACCGACTTGGACGGGATCGTAAGCGACATAGTCTCCGCGCAGAAGAAGGGTTCAATCATAGTCATCCATGCGCACGGGGACAACATTGAGCAGCTGAAAAAGTTTGTTCCCGAATTCTCTCGAGCAATCGGAAGCACACAGGTAGAGCCTCGCCCCAACGTCTACAATTTTTTGGGTTTCACAGATGGAGACAGAGCGGTTTTTCTCGCGGCAGCTATGGGCGCCAAGGTGATTGTGTTGGCTGGGATGGATTTCGGGTCGAGGGTAGGGAAGTACTCCAAGCAGCATGTGAAATCGCTCAACGTGAAACGGGAAAAGCTGAGAATCAGTAAGGAACTACTGGAGTGGCTGGCGCAGCAAACCAACGGAAAAACTAAGTTTTATAACATGACGGGAAGCGGCGAAAAAATCGAAGGCTTCAAAGACATTCAACCAAAAGACTTACGTTCTAATATTTCTTGAATACTTCGAGTCCTTTCTTGGTTTTTTCATCCAAGTACAGGTGGTCGAATATTCCTCCTTTACTTTCCCTAAGCCCCATAACGTCGAGGATTGGCTCGTATATTCCATGCGCTATGCCATTTGCAAATATCGCTGCGCCTTCAGCCGCGCCCTTGGCGACCTTTGCGTTGCCTTCAATCTTGACAACGCTGATTTTTGACCCAATTTCACTGAAAAACGTCTCGAGCCTTTCTTCCACTAAAGCGTAGAACTCGGGAATCTTTGAAAATCTTCCGCTTAGAATTATTTCCTTTGGTTTGACTGATGGCAAAAGTGAGGCGATGTCTTTAACGACGGATTCAAGCATCAGGTTTAAGCCGGCTTTGACTTTTTCGCTATTTTTTGCTTCTTGGAGGAATTCTTGGATCGGTTTGGATACGTCGAAATCCGCGACTGCCGCTGCTCCGCCAGTGAAGAGTGTGAGCTTAGAGAAATCTTCGACCGTGTTTGCTAAGCCATAGGCGAGTTCACCGTCGAGGAATCCCATGCCCAGAAAAGAGGGAAACCCCGCTGTCCCAGCCATGGCGTCAACGATTTGACCGTTTTTTACAGCCATCGCCGAAGTGTAAGCGAAGCCTATTTCGACGAGGATGAAGTTGGTTTGGTCGTACCTGACTCTTAGCCTTTGCGCCTGGTCCTTGACTGCTAAGATGACGCTGGGAACCTTGTCATTGGTGCCCATGTCTACTCGGTTGGCTTTTCTGTATTCAGGAACCGTTGGCAACTGAATCACTGAAGGGGTAAACCAAATGTTGAGTTCTGGTGAGTTCTTCATGAGCTGCATAAGTTGCCTTAAACCAACGATCTTGAGCTTGCGTTCGACGTCAGCTTGGGTGATGAAAGTTGCCGATGCAATATCTTCCAATGTTGTGTCTTTAGCCTTTTGAAGCGGCAACCCGTAACCTGCAGGTCCCGCGATCGCATCAATCTTGCCGTATGCATTTTGAACTTCTTTGAGCTTGTCGATGACGAGGCTTGGTTTTTTGGTTACTTCTTCCCGAGACAGGGCAAAATCAACCAGTACACTACCGTCTTGGTCGTCGAAGCCGTAGATATCCATTGTTTTAGTGCCAGAGTCTATCCCAACAGCTTTAACCATATTTAATCCCTCACAACTGAAGCTCCATGATTACTCGCGTGGGTAACATAGATTTCTCCGCCCCCACTTTTGTCAAGAAACTGCTTTAGCTCAGCTGCCAGCTTGTCTGCGGCTGCTTTTCCTTTGACGATGGAGTAATGGGTCGGACCCCAAGAGGTTTGGCAAGCCAAAGAGCTATTCTTAAGCATAATTTTTATGCCTTCTTCAACTACTTGATTGCAGTATGTGCCTTCCTGGTAGTCTCTCCAGAATCGCCCCAGTTTAGAGTTGAAGGCAGTCAAGGCTTCGCCAAAGGATTTGAGGTCTTTCTCCACGAAAGCTGGCATAAGCTTGACTAAAACGAGCCTTGAAAGCTCATCAGAGAGCTCTTTGGGCATTACTTTGAGATTGTCCAGGATTTCGTCTTCGTTTTCTCTCATCTGAGCAATTTTCTGCCTTGACTCGTTGGGAATGGCAATTACGAAGAACCAGTTCTTAGGCAACGCCCCATGAAATATGAGGGGGGGCACCATTTTTGTCCGGCTGTCAACTTTGAAGCCTCCTTCCACAATGAACCCGCCGGTTTTGAAGGCGTAGACACCCATCGCGGTTATGGTTCCTCTTCCCATGATCAAGGAGACTTCTTCTACGGTCAGGTTCAAATCGTAGAGTTTTGATAAGCCCATGCCGATTGAGAGCGCAAGTGTCGTATGGAATCCGACGCCAACGAAACGCGGGATTTCTTTCTTGATTTTTACTTCTGCGCCTTCGAGGGCGAATTTGTCAACCATACGTTTCGCAAACTTGTTCGCTGATTTGTCCTCAGCCCTGATTCCTTTCGCCTTGACAACCTCAACTTCAAGGGGCAGGTCTATTGCGAAACCAACTGTCCCGTATAGTCTTCCGAGGTCACCTGTTAAATCGAAGTTGCCTGCGTGCAAGTGGGCTGGAGCCGTTATGGTTACCTTCTGCAAATGATTCACCGTTTGGATTTTTGAAGCGACGACTAGGCAATTAGAAACTAATAAACGTTAATGAAACCCGCTGATGTAAATTCATTGGCGATAAGCCTTCGTTTTAAGAACCTGTGACAGCGTTTGTCGCTTCAAAAGAGCGTTGCCAGTTGGGTCACTTTCACTTATCCCTCTACTGCTTGGCAATGTCGTTTGAACTGATACTTTAAATTACAAAAAAGTCTTTTACGTAAAACCCTAATTTGGGAGATATGAATATGGGAAAAACTGTTGAATCATACCGTATGGCTATTGAAGATGAAATACGTCGGTGGAATGGTTTTTCGAAAGCGCTGAGGACAGACGATAAGGAAGCTTTTGAGGTTTTAATGGATGCTTGCCGGAGTAATGCGTCTGCGGGAAGCAACGCAACGCAGCCGATTCTCTTTGAGCCCATGGTTATTTCGATCCTGCTGTCACAGCAGAAGAAAATAATGCGGTTAGAAAGGGCGTTAGAGGCAGACAGATAATGGCGAGATTCTTCTGTTTCGCCGATTAAAACGCATTCAGAATTCACTTATTATTTAAGCAAGACATAATAAGCAACAAGGTTTCTCTCTCCTCAGTCAAATCCGTTAGACCAAGGCATTCAACGGCTGAATGCTGGTTAGGAAATTGAATGGGGATCAAAAATTTGGTCGTCGACGTTCAAAACCAAAAACCAGAAAATGAAATTGAACTGGAAAAAGTCGGTGTGGAAGGCCTTCGGAAACTGGTGATGGTGAAGAGACCAGAGGGAATACATTACCTTGCCTTCGCATCTACGTGGGGTTCATATGAGCAGGTTCATCGAAACCGTTGAAGAGACGCCCCGAGAAGCCGCGTCAATTGAGAATTTGGCGGTGCAGATTTCGAAAACCGCTTTTAAGAAGCATGGTTTTCACTGTCAAACAGAAGTTTTCGGTGAACTTCCATTTAACAGGATTAGACCAAGCGGCAAAAAAGAAAACTCGATTGCTCAAATGTTTGCGCGGTACTCCACCAAAACAGGAAAAAAAACAGCAGGCATCACGGTGAACGGTGCCTTAGCCTGCCCGTGCTCGAAGGAAATGTGTGGCGGGTTGACTCATAACCAGAGAGGCTCCTTGAGCGTGGAAATTGACGTAACCGAAAACACTGACTTGCTTGATGTCCTCAAGATTTGCAGTCAAAGCTTCAGTTCGCCGACTTTCTCACTGCTTAAGCGGCCTGAAGAGAAGAAGGTGGTTGAGAATATGCATAAGAACGCCAAGTTTGTTGAGGACGTGACAAGGGAATGCGTACAGCTGCTTAAAGAGAAGTATCCTAAGCGTTACTGCACCGTTAAATGCGTAAGCTTCGAGTCCATTCATGATCACAACGTCTGTTCAGAATGGAGAGGGACCCTTTAGCGGAGGATGAAGCTACGTTCAGACTTAGAGTTGAAACAACTTTTGCTGCGGCGCACAAAGTAGTTGACAGCAACGGTAAATGCGAAAACCTACACGGACACACCTGGACAGTTGAGCTTTTCGTTTTAGGCGAAAAAACTGAGCCCAACGGAATGGTCATCGACTTCGCGATCTTGAAAGCCGCCCTAAAAAAAGTGACCGACAAACTTGACCACACCTACCTTAACGAACTAAAAGAACTTGAGAACCCCACATCTGAGAACATCGCGAAATACTGCTTTAACCAATTAGCAAGCATCTTGCCCCAGAAACCTAAACTGGAGAAAGTCAGGGTTTGGGAAAGCCCGAAAAGTTGGTGCGAGTATCTCGGCTAAATAGAAGCGACACGCCGTTAAACGTTGAATACCTAAATGGATTTTGCAAAATTAATTTCGTGATTAATAATTAGGAATGGGGAAGGAGAACTTGACTTACAAGAGTAGAACAAGTATTATTGCTTCCACGATGACTGCTATCCATAGAATATTATTTATCCTCTCTATCCTCTTAACGGTCCGTTCAAGCGTGTTTTCCAAATTTCCCACCTCGTAAAATCATTAACCGGCATTTCTCTAATCTTACAGGAAAGAAAATGCGATTAACACAACAAGTATTGCTACCCCAAGTCCCGCTGCCGCATAGCTTAACCATTCAGTTCTCTTTATTGCTTTTTCGTATCGCGCCTGCATGTTACTAGCTCCACAGTTGCCACAGTAAACAGCACCTTCAGGAACCGTGGCACCACAATGTGGGCAAGTAGGCATTTCTTTTTCAATCCTCCATTAGTGATGAAACCAACAGAAACTATCAATAATTAAATCTTTCTGCCTGAAAGGAAAGTTATCCAAAGAGCTTCCTTTATAGGCTGTGTGTGGCTTTGTGGAAAACCCTGCGAATTTTTTCTTTGTTTTGGGTTGCTTTCTTGGTTTGGATTGGATCAGCTGCAGGTTGCGTCAAAAAAGTCAAGGAAAGTCAAAATAAGTCACAAAAAGTGAAAATAAGTCTAAAAAAGTCAAAATAAGTCAAGATGAACTCGAGTGACACTAAATCGACACTTAACTAAACCGTATTCGGATGAACTTTCTCTTCGCAAGGCAACAACAAACCCAATCTGCCAAGGCCCGTGCACGAAATAGGCGCTATTCATCTTGACAGGATGAATGGTCGCAGTTAGGCTTTCTTGCAAAACTAAAGCAAAGGATTTGGACATATGCTGTTACAGACCAGATATGTTCGTGTCCACTAAGTTTATGTCCATGTCATAAGACTGCCCATAAACGGGTGGAGAGCTCATTATCATTTTGATGGGCCATTGAACTTTGTTATCAACGTAATACGCTGCACTGATGCCTTGACTATTGTATTCGTAGACGGTACAGCTTCGGGTACCCAGGTGAGGCAGGGTTATCTGGGTGCTATAAGTACTGTTAAGAGTTAGGCCTTCTGGTTGGAAAGTCATGTTTTCCCTGTTGACCCAAGTGGTGGTAGTGTTTTCTGTTGTTCCGTAGGGCGTTGACATATTGAAGTCGGTGGAGACTTGAAAGTAAGTGTCGTTTAGGTTGACGATTTCCATTTTTGCGTTGAAGGAAACGGTCATTGACATTATGGTGGCTTGACCTTGGTATGTCGCGTAGGCGCCTATTTTAACCCAGGATTGAGGATCGTTTTGATTGCTGTTGCTGTTTTGATTGTTCGATGTGTTTTTGCTGGTTAACAAAAGTCCGCTGGTTGACGCTGCAACGGCGATTATCAGGACAGCTACTGCAATTATGGCTAACTTCTTTTTGCTGTGTGAAATTATTTTTGTGTTCGGCTGATTGTTTTCCAAGTTCGTCACCGTTAAATGGCTATATCAAATATTACGAAATGGTATATAGCTTGTGAATTAACAATTCACGGTCACAAGGACGCAGTCAAAAAATAACAGTTCTCGCTGCTGCTAATCCTGTTGAATCCGATATCTTCAGATAATAAACATTCAGCAAAAAAATATCTTTTTTTTACCTAATTCTTAGATCTTCACTTCTTACAAACCTATCGCGGTTTGTCTATGAAACCTTCCAAGATGTTCTGTTCACTAACATCTAACTCTTTAGATAACCATGCTTTGAGAATCTTTGAGAAATTCGGAAGAGCCCCAGCATAAACAATTACTTGGTTTCCCCTAATCGCTTCAGCTTGGAAAACCTTCTCAGCCTCTTTATAGCTGAAAGACAACGTAGCAACATGCATAGCTAAGGCCTGAAAATCTTCCCACTGTTTGCAACGCAAAACCATGAAGGGCCCACCTTGAACAACCGATGGCAATTCTGTATATGTCGTTTGAGCTTGAGGCTCTTGCGCCTTCACCGCGGTTGGCAACGCTTCTTTAGGCGCGGCTAACACTTTGCCCATCAGGTTCGTAACTTCTTTTTCCAAGTTGCTTATCCTTTCTTCAATCCCCTCGACTTTACCTTTTAACTCGTCTGCGGTGTCACCTATCTGCTCGGCAACAATTGCTAACTCTTCAATCGACTTGTCCAAGGTTTGCTCATGTTCTTTTAGAACGTTAATTATGAAATCTAAAGCCTCTAATGATGTATCTTTCGAGCCGGAGTTCCCTGCCATGTCTTCCCATTTCCAGTTGAATTGAGAGCCAATGGCTTTTTAAGGACTGTTTCCACAGTTGGAATATTTTTTTTCCTGAAATAATAGGCAACTAGAAAGGATTGCCTGATTGTAACCCGCCCCCAAAGGAGCCCATCTGGTTCAACTTAGAAAATCCCCCGAGTTTTCTTTGCGCTTTGGGTTGGTTTCTTATTTAGAGGTTGGTCTGTGTAGGTCCATCGGCACCAATAGTGCCAAGATTTATCAATCGTGTCAGAGGAAAAAACCACTCGGCTCTGCGGTCTCTTGCCGTTGTGAAAGAGTCGTAGAGCATGCAGAAAAATTGCTAAAAGAGAAGAACTGCTCAAGAGATAACCTAAGGGCATCACAAATACATTATGAACCCTGGCTCTATGAGGTTGCTCTTCGACGTATCTCCTCATTTTAATGAACAGTATTCCCTATCCAGGTCTGGAACAAGTGCGCCAAGCATAACAAAAATAGCCACGTCAACATGACCAAAAAAGATTAGCCCTACAGCAGACGCGAATGTCGTATGAGTCGTTAATTCCAAACCACACCAACACGCTGCTAGCGCTTGTCTCACGTTCTGCAAGTTACAAAAAGAGGAATAACAGCTTCCAACTCCATATAGTATTCCCTCAGTAGACCTTGCCCTTTTCTGGTAATTCGATATTGCTTACGGGCTCTTCCTAGGGCGACCTCCCAGTTTGAAGCGATGAGCCCTTGTTCCTCCAAACGCTTAAGTTCAGGATACAAGGTTGATGGACTTACACTTATGCCAAACCTCTCGCGCACCGCCTTTGAGATAGCATAGCCATGTAGCCCGTAATCGGAGGTGTTATTCATGAGGCTCAGAAAGATGCTTTTGAGAATTGCGCCATGGAAGATTTTTTGTTTCAAGAATTTTTCATCTCCAAAATTTGGTTCGATTTCCAAAACAAACTAACCTATATCTTAAGATGGACGATTAAAGATATAAAATGATGTTGTAGTCATGCTACGACAACAAGCAGCAAATAGCGTCATCTGTTTGCGAAGGCTCAAGCATCACCATATTAGTAAGCAGAATAAACAATTTAAGAAACCCCGCCAATGTTGCGTCAGTTGAACTTGCTGTGGGTTGTACATTAAGGAAGAATTTACTTTTAACAAAAACGATACAATAATTGTGACGAGAAATTAGGCATTATAAAGTGAAAACGCATAGCCAGTTCTGTGCAGAATTGGCCCAAACACAGCGGACCCATGCTAGAAGGAAAAGAACAAAAGGCCGAAAACTAGCGTGTTGCACTTAAAATTGATCTAACAACCTATCTTGACTTTTGTCTTTCAACTCTGTCAAGTTTCTTCTTCTTGCGGGCATCTTCTCGATCTTTCATTTTTCGAGGCTGAGGTTTTCCCCGATCTCGTTCTCCTGTGTCTCCTTTCTTACTCATATCATATTCTCCTCTGGATAAAGTTCATATAAAAAAAAGAGAACTAAAAAGATGATCTTTGATCTGGCAATTCGAGATTTAGCTGCGTCCGTAGCAGCTTGTATCTGTTTCTAACAGTGACTTCGGTGACACCAGCAGCTTCAGCCACGTCTTTCTGTGTTACCCTTTCATCATTCTGAAGACAAGCAATATAGAGTGCCGCTGCAGCCAAACCCATTGGATCTTTTCC
>JBEKPM010000170.1:0-3713 GCA_049520735.1 Bathyarchaeia archaeon
GAAGGCCAAATCGAACCCTTCTTCAACTTGCTTGCAGACAAGATCGTGCATATGCATGCAAGCGACAACGACGGCTCAGACGACCAGCACTTGGGTATAGGCAAAGGGAAAATCGATTATGAATGGTTTAAACAGACCATAAACAAAACAGGCTACGACAAAACAGTGATTATTGAATCCATAACCGACGTGCCTGAGAGCATCCAAAAGCTAAAGCAGCTTCTCGCCTAAGTCGGTTTGAGCGGCATATCAATTTTCATAAAATCCTCGGCAACCAGGGTGTTGGCAAAGACTTTCTTCGCCTGTTCAAGCAGTAGTGTGGCATCTGGGTATCTTGCGCTGATATGCGTCAAAACCAGCTGCTTAGCCTCAGCCGCTTTCGCCTCTGACGCGGCTTGGCTCGGGGTTGAATGACCATCCAACGCGGCTTTCTCAGCCAAAGCATCATCAAAGGTACTCTCATGAATCACGAGGTCAGCGTCCGCGGCGAATTTGGCGAATCCTTCGAAAGGCCTTGTGTCGCCGGTGTAAACGATTTTTCGTCCCGCCCGAGGAGGACCCATCACGTCGCTTGGTTTAACCCATCTGCCGTCGGCCAACGTTATTTCTTCTCCACTTTGAAGCTTAGACCAAAGTTCTCCAAGAGGGATTCCGAGCGCCTGAGCTTTTTTCGGGTAGAACTTTCCTGCTCGCGGCTTCTCAGCAAAAGCGTAAGCGTAGCTCAATATGGCGTGATTCGATTTTGCAGCCACAAGGCTGTACTCTTCCTCATCTAACACGGTGCCTTCAGATAAGATTTCGTTGATTTCCACTGGGAAAGTCAAGCCGAAATTGAGTGTTTCTTTGGTGCAGACGAGAAAATCCTTGATTCCCGGTGGACCATAAATTTGGACGGGTTCTTTGCGGTCCATCAGAGCCATCGTTTGCAAAACCCCGGGCAACCCGAGCACGTGGTCTCCGTGCAAGTGGGTCAGGAAGACTTTTAGTTTTTTGTGAAAGCTTACCTTTGCCTGCATCATTTGCCGCTGGGTGTTTTCTCCGCAATCAAACATCCACATTTGCCGCGGACAATCCACCACAACGCATGGTAAGCTCCGCTTAAGCGTCGGCACGCTGCCGCTTGTTCCAAGGAAAACCACGCGTATACTCATTTGTTTTGCACCTTTTCGAATACTGCGATCTCCCTAGTCAACGTCCGATGTACGTAGGCGAAGTGAGATTCCACATGCTTGTACCCCAACGAGACGCCGAGGGCTTTGATGTTTAATGTTTTGGGAGAAGCTATACAAATCCGTTGCCCCGTCGCCAGCAGGTCATGCGAAGCAGCCAACACATCTTGCACCAGCTGCTTTGTGGTTGATTTCAAAGTGCTCGACGAACGGCCATAAGGCGGATCAGTAACCACACAGTCAACGCTTAAGAAAGGCAGCTGTCGTGCGTCCCCCAACAACAACCCCTCAGCTGTGATGTTAAAGTGGGCCAGGTTTCTTTTACAACCCATAATCATCCGCCGCTGAGCGTCAACACCAACCGCTCTGCAGCCGATGTACGTGGCTTCGATAAGCGAGGTTCCTGTGCCGCAAAACGGGTCAAGAAGAAGACTCTCGGTTTTTCCATGTGCCAAATTCACCATACAACGGGCAAGTTTGGACGGCATGGCGGAGGGGTGAAAGAAGGGTTTTTTCCGTGGTCTGCGTTCGCTGAATGTCTTGGATTGGATTTCAGTGAGTTTTAACCCGAATACAATTTTTTCGTTGGTGACGATGCCAATGAAGGTCTTGTCTGGGCTTTTCAAGTTGACTTTGGCTTGCGGCGCCCGCTGAAGGATTGCTTGGCCAAGTTTGCTTTCAAGCCGCATCGTGTTAATGTCTTCGTCAGCATAGTTTTTTATGCGATTCACCCGAACCGAAAAACTTTCGCCGGGCTTTAGGACCGATTCAAAATCGGCGTCCCCAGCAGCGTCGACAGCGGCCGCTTCCATGGCTTCTGAAACAAAAATCTCTTGAGCGCAAAGCCTCGTAAAAGCAGCCCGAACTTGCACCGCCTTGACACAACCAACCTCCGCATCCAAACGCAGGAGCTGATCCAAAACCTGAGGATCTGCGTAGCTGTAGCCTTCAGCCTCCAGTATCGCTTTGATCTCGGCGGCAGGCAGAGACTCGCTTTCACCTGAAAGAAGAAAGAAAAGTTTTGCCACTAGTTTTGCGCCTTAAGTGCGTGGCTTAGTAGCGGCGCCAAAGAAACTTTGCTGACGCTTCCAGGTACGCTATCGGTACCTACAATCTCTTCCACGCCCGCGTCAAGTATACGTTTTTCAGCGTCGCCGATGAGTAAGCCGTGTACGCAACCGCAGAAAACGTGTTTAGCGCCTTGTTCCCGAAGGATTTTTGCTGCCCCAACAATGGTGCCGCCTGTGCTAATGATGTCGTCGAAGATGATCACTGTTTGATCTTTAACTTTTAAGCCCTGTGCCGTCTGAACCGTTTGCCCTGTGTTGCGGTCGCGCTGCTTGTCCAGGTGTCCAGCATTGCCACCTAAAACCTTCTGAGCCTGCTGTGCAATGTACAATGCGCCTTTGTCAGGTGAAAGCGCGAACGCACCCTTGTAGCCCTTCTGCACAAAGTACTCTGCGAGAAGCGGTATGGCGCTCAGTGTTTTGGCTGGAAAAGGAAACTTTTCAAGTGCAGGTTCCGAATGAATATTGACGGTAACTAACTCGTCGATTCCTGATGCTTTAAGCATTCGCGCCACGGTTTCCACGCTTATGCCTTCGCCGGCTAGAAACATTTTGTCCTGACGAGCATACGCCAAGTATGGAACGACCGCAGTGATTTTTTGGGCACCGCCGCGTTTTGCAGCGTCAACCATGAACGCCAACTGTAAAAGCTTTCCATCCTGTAGAGGCGGACAGGTAGTCTGCACAATTGCTACCTCTTCGCCCTGAACGCTGCCTTCCAATCGGACGTAGGATTCGCCGTCGGGAAAAACCTTGGATGCAACTAACACGCAGCCGAAACCTGTCAGGGCTGAAACACCTTCAGCAAGCGCCTTTGACGCTGGACCACATATAACCTTCATCCTTGTTTCCTCTTGCCTTCTAAAATGCAAGTTCAGGTTTTAAGGCTTTATCCGCAGGTTGCAAAGCGATTCACAATTGATTTAGTCAGCGCATCCAAAATTACATAACAGATTTAAGTCTACGTCATTTTTCAATGGACGAGTTGAATCTTAATGCATGCTTGGCGCTTACTGCCTCTTGAAACAAATAACGGTGCAATGAACATGGCGATCGATGAGGCAATCCTAACCGCACGAATCGTTGATCAAGTGCCGAACACTCTGAGGTTTTACCGTTGGCAACCCTCCGCCGTCAGCATCGGAAAGAACCAGAACCCCGAAGCCGAAGTCTACCTTGATGCTTGCAAACGGTTGGGCATTGATGTGGTCAGGCGCATTAGTGGCGGCGGCACAGTTTACCACGACTACGAAGGCGAAGTCACCTACAGCGTAATCGCCAAAACAGCAGATTTGGGCTCAGTTGATGTAACCTCAGTCTACTCCAAAATCTACGAAGCGATACAAGCAGCGCTCGGGCTTTTGGGTATCCCAGCCGACTTCAGCAGCGGCGACGCAAAAAATTGCCCTAACATGACGGTTAAAGGAAAGAAAATCTCAGGCAGCAGCCAAGCCATCACCCGCGGCGTGGTGCTTCA
>JBEKPM010000171.1:0-4385 GCA_049520735.1 Bathyarchaeia archaeon
TAACATTCTCCAGTTTCTCAACAACCTTTGGCGCTGCAACTCCGTAGCCGAGTCGAATGCCAGCCATCCCATAAAATTTTGTGACCGACCGAATGACAAACAGGTTCTCGTACTCTTTAACCATGCCCGCAAGCGTTGTTTCTTGTCCTTTCTCAGCGAACTCTATGTAGTTTTCGTCGATGCTGAAGATGACGTCTTTTTTGTGGCAGAAATCCACCAAATCTAAGACCGATTCTTTGCTGTAAAGCGTTCCCGATGGGCTGTGCGGGTTGCAGATGCAGAGAATTTTTGTTTCGGGAGTGACGGCTTTTTTGATTTTTTCGTTTTCTAATGCAAAATTCTCTGGCAGTTGGAAAAACGTTACTTCGCCGCCTACACGCAATGCGGCCTTCTCATATTCGCTAAACGAAGGCACGGGAATGAGCGCTTTGAAGCCGCGCGGCAAAATCTCAGTGATGGCATAGATAAGCTCGATTGAGCCGTTGCCCAAAATTATGTTCTTTTCCTCAACGTCGTGGCCAATGTATTTTGCTATTTCCTCTTTGAACTCTACTGGATTGGGGTCGGGATAGAACTTGATTAGTTTCGCCTTCTGTTTGACCGCTTCGACGGCTTTGGGTGAGGGTCCGAGAAAGTTGATGGGTCCGCTGAATTCCAGCACTTCGTCGAGAGGCACGTTGTATTTTCGGCTGAAACCCCAGATGTCTCCGCCGTGACTAACGAACCTGCGTTCCCTACATTGACCCTGCATTCTTCTCTTCCTCCATCAACTGAGCAATTTCTTTTTCAACCTGAACATGAGCTTTAAAGTGAGCGTTATACAAGTTAACAACCTTGTATAGCCAATAAATTCCTATCGGTATCGTCTGCGGCATAAACCCCCGCTGCGGGAAAGCAGAAGCAAGAAAAGCATCTTGGTTCAGTTCATGCACCAACAAATCTTTGGACAACATATAAGTGATGATGAAGGCTGGGATAATCAGAATAATGCTGGCAGCCCACGCCTTCGAGTTCCTTTCAGGGAAAGGCGCACTTACAGCAGGCGCCTGCTTTCCTTTGCTTTTCAGGTAATCGGCAACCTGCTTTTCTAAGTCTGCTTCACGTTTGAAATGACTGTTTCTTCCATCGACTATGCGGTGGAACATTGGGAAAAACGCAATCCCGAAAGTTACAATTGCAGACAGAAACCACATTGAAAACCATACTTTCCTGTCACCGTCAACTTTGCTTTGCAATGCGGTTTCCATTTTGAGTTACTTTCCGATTTTGCTGCTTACAAGGTTGGAGCACCCAAACTTTATAAGTTCTTCCATTGGCATCTAAGAATAAATTGAGCGAGGGGAAATGCTGCTTTCCATAATAATTCCCGTTTACAACGAGGAATTAACGATAGGCGACATAATCGACCGCGTAAAAGCTGTTGCCTCTCAAACAGGATTAGAGACTGAAATCATTGTTGTGGACGACCACTCTTATGACCGTTCGCTTCAGCAAGCCGGGAAACGAGGTGTCAGACTTTACTCGCTCAAGCAGCATTCAGGGAAGGGTTACGCTTTGCGTGTTGGCTTTTCCAAGGCGAAGGGCGATGTAATTGTCACGGTGGACTCTGACGGCTCGCATCGTCCTGAAGAATTACCTGAAGTTCTGGCGCCAGTCCTGAGTGGCCAAGCAGACTTGGTTATCGGCTCAAGATACATGAAGCATAAACGCGTGGCTGCTCGCCGGTTGAACGCTTTCGGCGTGCGGCTTTTCAACTTTTCCATTCAGCTGCTAACAGGCGTAATTATAACTGATTCCCAGTCAGGCTACCGCGCCATGAAACGGGAAGTTCTGAAAAGCCAAAAGCTAAAGTCAGGCGAATACGAAATAGAATCAGAAATGCTTGTGAAAACCGTCAAGAAAAAATTCAGAATCGCCGAGGTGCCGATCAGTTTTGAACAGCGAACCTATGGCAGGTCAGGCATAGACCCAATATTTGACGGCTTCAAAATCTTCCTTTCGATATTTTCAGCTTACGTGAAGGGTTAAGAAGGTTGGCTGAAGACGAGTTTCCTAAAGTTTCAATCATTGTCGCAGCCTACAATAACGAGCAAACCATCGAGGAATGCCTCAAATCGATCTTGGCACTTGATTACCCAATGGGCTCCGTTGAAGTAATAGTGATGGATGGCGCTTCAAAGGACGCCACGGTGAAGAAAGCAAAGGAGTACCCTGTCAAAGTGGTTTCAATCCGCCTAAACGCGCCTGCCGCATACAATTACGCCATGAAAAACATCGCGGCAAATCAGATTTTAGGCTTCGTTGACTCAGACGCCAAGGTAGAGCCCAAGTGGCTGCGAAAACTTGTCCCTCATTTAGGTGAGCTGCAGGTGGCCGGAGTCAGCGGTAGCATAGAAACCTGGAACGCCGAAAATGCATGGGCAAAATGCATCGGGTACGAACTCAAGAACCGCTACCAACGCATTGGGAAACACACTAGTCGCATCGCCACTATGAACCTGTTGCTCAAAAAGGCGGTCATTGAGGAGGCAGGCGGATGGGATGAGAACCTGCCAAGCCAATACGATACCGACCTGGGCTTCCGCTTAAGCGCCAAGGGCTATAAGATTGCTTACGAACCCAGGGCGGTGTGCTACCACTACAACAGGTCGACGTTGAAGGCTTATTATAAGCAGCAGCTGCAGTACGGGAAGAACACTTTGAAACTGTATTTTAAGCACGGGAGCTTAGCGAAGGGCGACGAAATAACAGATTTCGGCATGAATGTGCAACCCGTCCTTCTTTTGGCGGTCATCGTCTTTTTCCTCATTGGAATCATTCCCGAAATCAGACTCCTCTGGCTTGGGTCAGGCTTAATCTTGGCTTTCATGACTCTTTACTTTGTCTATTGCGCGACCAGAATCGCCGCCAAGTTCAATGACACTGAAGCTTTTCGGCTGGTTGTGCTTTATTTTGTTCGGGCGGCTGCTTGGTTTGTCGGCGCAACCACAACCACCGTTAACTACCTGCTGAGCAAAAGGAGGAAACCCACCTGAGCCGCAGCGTCTGTTTTGTTTCCCCTGAGTATTGGCCTCTGTCGGGCGGAACAGGCGCCTATGTCTACTACCTTTCCAACGAGCTGATGAAGAACGGCTACAGAATCTACGTGGTTACAGGCTCCGACCAGCAAGTGGACGTACAGATTAATGAGCAGCTCAAAGTTTTCTTCCTGAAGATCCCAAAGACACCCGTCGTCAAGTCGTTTCTGCTTGCAGCCGCCAGCTACCGCAAACTCGACGGCGAACGCAGTAACCTAGATGTCGATGTAACCCACGCCAACTTGCCTTTAACGCCAAACTTTGCAGTGCCGCCTAACTTTGGAAAAACCCTCATCTGCACGGTACATTCTACCTGGAAAGGAGAAGCCCAAGCCATACGAAGCGAACCCTACAGCAGACTTAACGCCAACGAGAAGTTCATGGTCAGCTTCAACTGGTTTCTGCGGATTTTCGAGGAGAAAATGCTGGAGAAAGCCAACAAAATCATCGCCGTAAGCCACTTCACAAAACGGGAACTCACAGATTACTACAAAGTGCCTGAGAGAAAAATCAGGGTCATCCATAACGGCGTTGACACCCGCAAATTCAAACCTGCCATAGACAAACGAAAAATCAAGCGGGAACTTGGGTTTAACCCTGATGACTTAGCCATAGTTTCCGTAGGCAGGCTTTACGCCCGCAAAGGCTTATTCACGCTTATCGAAAGCATGTCAGCCGTTGTTAAACGCTTCAAAAACGCCAAGTTCATAGTTTCAGGCAAGGGACAAAGCGACGAAATGCACAAACTCATCGCGTACGCAGAGAAAATCGGCGTGAGAGATAACCTGGTATTCACAGGCTATTACCCAGACAAAAAGCTGCCTCTACTCTACCAAGCCGCAGACGTCTTCGCCTTCAGCACATTCTACGAGCACCATCCCTTTGCCGTTCTGGAAGCGCTTTCAACAGGGTTGCCAGTCGTGACAACATGGGTCGGTGGAATCCCTGAAACCATCGACAGCGGCAAAAACGGTTTTCTGGTTGAGCCGTTCAACTCAGGGCAGCTCGCTGACAAAATCCTGTACTTGCTTGAGCATTCAGTTGAGGCTCAGGAAATGGGTTTTCTTGCCCGAAAAACGATTTTGGAACGGTTTGATTGGCGAATAGTTGTTAAAGACGCAATTAAAGTGTATGATGAAGCGTTGGGCTAAGCTATTTGAATTGGTTCGCGTCTCCAAGCCATCGTTACTTTCTGGAATAGCTTAACTACATCTAGTGAGCAGAACAGTAGTTTCGTCAAGTACTCGTGTTGATAAATTTCCATTTGGGCTTTCACCGGCAAATCGATTCTAGGCGGTTCAAACCTGT
>JBEKPM010000172.1:0-4364 GCA_049520735.1 Bathyarchaeia archaeon
TAGCTTCAGTAGCAGCTCCGAGCTAACTAGTTTTTAGTTTTTAAGAGTTATTTCGAAAACCAGAATATTCTGGCGATCAGAACACCCGTTAAATCAATTCTTTTGTTTTATGACTTAAGCGTGGAGAAGGCATATGGAGACAACTTCCGAAACCATTCAAGAACAAATGAAAACTTACGCAAGACACTTTTTGAAAGCCGAGTATGGCGACCAAGCGCTAAAAAAACTGGAAATATTGGACATAATAGCCGTTGATGCCTACGACACAGGAGGCGTATCAGAAGCAACCGAAAAATACGTAAAAATAGCTGCCAAACGGGACATAAATGCCGGCAAACTCACCAACACAACCAAACTAATAATAAGACACGAACTCGGACACGTCCTCGACGAAAGCTCGCAGGCTTTTCCAGAATTTGACGAGGAAATACAGCATGAAAAAATCGCTTGGACAAAAGCGAAGCCGAAAACTCCAGCAGAAAACTGGTACAAAAACGTCTCGATAAGAACCCACATTGACCCGCTGAAAATACAATCGCTTGGATTTCCAAGACCCGAAACCAAAGTTTCCATACAACAGCTTAAACAGGGAACAAAGCGGGAAGTGGAACGAATGAAAAAGGACAGTGTGTTTGTTGACAGATTCTTGGCCGAGAGATTCGCGTTGGCAAATCTTTTTGAAAACCCGGATTACTACAGCGTTAAGAGGAATTCTTAGGCGTTTGAATCGAAATATATCAGTAATCGAAACACTGCTTAAAAACTTCGCAGCAACATCCTCCTTTGAGCGAGGAGAAGGCTTCTTACGAAATTATTAAGAAGAATTGAGCGGTTGCCTAGTGCGTTGGCGATGGCTCTGCTGGCTGGGCTTGAAAGGAAAGGCAGGGATAGGATTCTTCAGGAAAAGTTGAGTCGGCAGAAAAAAGAAGCTTGAAATCAGTCCGCCAGTGAACACATCAACTTTAAATCTTTATAAACCTTTTTTTAAACTAGATAAGTGGGGTTTTGTTAGTGGTCAAGAAAAAAACTGAATTAAACAGTCATGATTCATGTGTAAGGACTATTGCTGAAGACCTAAAAAAAGACAATTGGTTGGTTAAGGCGAATGCTGAAGGCTGGGAAAAACCTTCGGAGGTCGGCGGCATAGTTCCAGATGTTTTGGCGCATAAAGGTTGTCTAAAACGGATTTGTCAAATAGTAACTGAAAAAGATTTTGAAGGCGACAAAACGCAGTGGAGAGATTTCAAAAACTACTGCAGAGAATATGACTTTCAATTATACATCACAGACAAAAATGGAAAACTCAAGCCATTTGAGCCAAAAACTTCGACAAAGAAATGAGAACGCTTTGTCCCAAGAACTTTTCAATTTACAGTAAGCGCATTAGCACAGTTGTCTGGACGATGCTTTCTTCCATAATCACGAAGCTTGATAATTGAAATCAAAACGATGGGCAGTTTAGCTGTGCAGTTTTCCTCCCCGTAAACCCTTCTGTTTGCTTCGAGAGAGGCAAACCGAATAAGCGTCGGGGACAATTGAAGGGGTAAAGGAAGCATGAAGGAGGGGCAACTGAAATCAAAAACAAAACAAAAAATAAACCGAAAAACGAAGTGAAAGGGCAAACAAAAAACAAAGGAAAAAAGACTTGGAAGCAGCAGTAAGAAAATAAACGATTGCTGCGCCATTCATTCTAGAATACTTTTGCCGATTGCCTCCGACTCAGAAGTCTTTCTTTGCTCCGGGGGCTTTCCCAGGAAAACTTGAAAGCTAATTTGATAACGCTCAGTAACGGCTTAAATCTGAGCTGAAAAGCAAACAAATACTTTAATAAACCTTGAACCAAAGAATCCACTCGAGGAATTGTTATGGAGTGGGGTATGAAAAACAGGTTAAGTCGACTTATCCAGAAAGACGGCAAAGCAGTCTTTTTACCCATTGACCACGGATACTTCCAAGGACCAACCCATTGCCTTGAGAAGCCCGGAGAAACAATCAAACCTATTTACCAGTACGCAGACGCCCTCATGTTAACCCGCGGCATCCTGCGCAACTGCATTGACCCCGCAATCGAGAAACCAATTATCATGCGCGTCTCAGGCGCCGTCTCCGTTCTCGGCGAAGATTTAGCTAACGAAAGCATCGTCACATCCATGCAGGAAATCCTCAGACTAAACGCTTCCGCTGTCTCCATGTCAGTTTTCGTGGGGAGCAAATACGAAAACAAAAGCTTAAGCAACCTCGCAAAACTCGTCGACGAATGCGAAGACTATGGAATCCCAGTTATGGCGGTTTCAGCTGTCGGGAAAGAACTTGAAAAACGGGAAGCACGCTATTTGGCGCTTGCAGCTAGGATTACCGCGGAAATTGGCGCACGCGTCGTCAAAACCTACTATTGTGAGAACTTCCACAAGGTCGTTGAGGGATGTCCAGTGCCGGTTGTCATGGCAGGGGGACCTAAAACTGAAACCCAAGAGCAAGTTTTCGACTTCGTTTATGCTGGCATGCAGGCAGGCGCAATCGGCGTCAACTTGGGCAGGAACGTTTGGCAAACCGAGTGCCCAGTCGCCGCTATACGGGGCATAAGAGCAGTTGTCCACGAAGGCTACACTCCGCAGGAAGCAATGGACCTCTACAACCAAGTAAAAGCTGGCAAAGCCTAACCAGCAAAATTCGTTTTCTCGGTGAAGACCGTGCTTACTGCCGTTTACTACAACAACCATGACGTCCGCATCCAAGACGTACCCGTTCCAAAAATCGGAGAGGACGAAGCATTGCTTAAAGTTTTGGCAAGCGGCATCTGCGGCAGCGACGTCATCGAATGGTACCGTGTGCCAAAGGCTCCGATCGTTCTGGGTCACGAAGCAACAGGAGCCATTGATAAAGTCGGCAGCAAAGTCAAAAGCATAAAAGTGGGCGACCGCGTTTTCGTTTCGCACCACGTCCCATGTAATCAATGCCGCTACTGCAAAAGAGGCTTCCACACGGCGTGCCACACATTGCACACGACAAATTATTACCCGGGCGGTTTTTCACAGTACATTCGCGTTCCAAAAATAAACATAGACTTCGGCATTTACAAGCTTCCCGAAGACATGTCCTATGAAGAAGGCACATTCATCGAGCCCTTGGCATGCGTTTCGCGGGGCCAACGTTTGGCTGAGCTGCAAAAAGACGACACATTGCTGATTATCGGCAGCGGCATCGCGGGAATCCTGCACACGCAACTTGCCAAGTTCAAAGGCTTAAAAAATATCGTAGTTACTGATATTAACCCTTATAGGCTGGAGCTGGCCAAAAAATTCGGCGCAACCTATGCTCTAAACGCAAAGGAAAATCTTCCCACTAGACTTAAAGAAGTCAACAACGGCAGACTAGCTGACCAAGTAGTGGTTTGCACTGGAGCGACATCTGCATCTCTTTCAGCTCTGGACTGCGTGGAAAACGGCGGAACAATCCTGTTCTTCGCGGTTCCCGACCCAACGGTGAAGTTGCCAGTGCCGATTAACCAGTTTTGGAGAAACGAAATAAAGATGCAGACCAGCTATGGAGCGGCGCCAAACGACTTGGAAGATTCACTGCGGGTTTTGGCTACGAAGAAACTTGATGTTAAAGATATGATAACGCATAGGCTACCGTTAAGCTTGGCTCAGGAAGGCTTCAGGTTGATGGAGCCTCAACAGATATTGCCCCAAAAGCGCCTATGTCTATTCTATAAATATTTTCGCGAACGCTCGTATCCAGTCCCTCTCATCCACAATCAGAAGCACCCTTAATTTTTTGTTTAATGGCAACTCACCGATAAGAAATTAGGCATCTACCTTGGAATTTGCCGGCACTACTCCAACCAAAACTTTGTTTGCTGGGGCTCAGTTCCGCAGGGGTTTCAATAAAGCCTCATGGCGCCGCAGTAAGAAACATAAGCACTGAAAACTAATTTGCACATTTGTACTTAAGAGATAAAAAGAAAAGCCGACATACAATCTTTCATGTCAAACTTGTTGGATGATCTTAGGGATAGGAGGAGCGTCAGGAAATACCAAACCCGACCTGTCCCTGAAGAGCTAATCAGAAAGGTTTTAGAGGTTGCTGGCTGGGCGCCTTCGGCGCATAACGCTCAACCGTGGCGATTCGTCGTTTTGGCGGATCCGCAGGTTAAGAGGCGCATGGCTGAGGCTATGGCGAAGGCTTGGGCTGCCGACGCGGCGAAAGACGGTCTCTCAATTGAGCCCGAAAAATTTAGGATTCGGGTTGAAAGATTCACCGATGCTCCTGCGCTGGTGCTTGCGTGCTTCTCTATGGATGGGATGGCAGTGTTTCCCGATCAAAGAAGAGAGGAGCTCGAGCGGGATTTGGCATTGCAGAGT
>JBEKPM010000173.1:0-3659 GCA_049520735.1 Bathyarchaeia archaeon
TTGGCTTGTCAGGTCCTGGCCGTCGACGAAGATTTTCCCAATTGTGGGTTTGTCAAGTCCCCCGATGATGTTGAGCAGGGTTGTTTTTCCTGAACCTGAAGCGCCGCTGAGCACGACAAACCTGGCTTTGTGAATAGAAAATGTGATGTCTTTTAACACGTCAAGTTTTTCGTTGCCTATCTCGTAGGATTTTCCCAGAGCCTCTGCATAAACCGCAACCTCTTCTCGGGTTTGCATTCCTGTCCTTGCCTCTTCCAAATGAAAAAGAGGTGTAGGTGGCAAATAATAACGTTGAGGTACAGTTGCTTCCCAACTTCAGGGGTATGTTGTGTCCAGATTTAGGTTTCCTCGATCGCGTTTGAGAATGCGTATTTTTTCAGGTAGTTTGTCTTTCTCCCAATCTGCCCAGGGGACTTCCTTGAAAAGCCATCTTTTGCCTAGATGCGCGGCGACGACGGCGTGTTTGTAAGAGTTGTCTGAGGGGATGAATTGGTTGAGGAACCTGAAGAGTTTATCAACTTGCAGTTTTGGAAAGTAGGCATAGTAAGTGGCGTTTTTCACTTCAAAAGCATACGTGTGAAGATCCCGTCTAGCCATTATGTCCGGCAGCGGATTGAGGCTAGGGTTGCTCACGGGAACCCGAACGGCGTAATAGCCCTTCTTCTGCAGAAGCTTCACCAAAACGGTTTCGCTATAGAAGCCCCTCTTACGCCAGCGACGAAGTCTCACCCTGTCAATTTCTTTACTCAAGCGGCTCTTTCCCCGCGTTTGCTGTTTTATCTGCGCTCAGAGGATAAAAATTGTTGCCTTAGAAACACTGGAAAATGGGTCGGGTAATGCTTTTGTATACGCTTGCCTTAAGAGGTGGCACGCTGGCGCATGCTGGTGATGGACACCAATTAGCGTGATACATACAGCACCAAAACAACCAAACACGGAATCTGCATCATCCACCTACCAAAGATATTGCCAGTTTAGACTACATTAAGCGCTACAGAGTTAGCGCTGGCCCAAAAACAATGGCGATCAAACAGCTACCGCAAACAGAAAATGGCCAACAAAGCACCTGGTGAACATAGAAGAAACACTTCTCTTTCAGAAAAACTCAAAAATGGCCAAACCGATTTGAGGAAAACGCAAAATAGAAAACCGAAAAAACCAGCAGCTTCTGTTTTTTCTCAGCACGCAAGACTCTGACTTACCGCCAGAACTGGAATAAAATTTTTATGACGCTTGATTTCAAAACCCGGAAATCACCCCCAACCCCGGACGAAAGCTATTTGCAAAAGAGCACATTGCTCGAAAAAATTGGTTCCCAAACTTTTGGTCAAAAATCACCAAAGTTTCACACACATGCAAAAAAACCGGGGAAAACCTCGAACATAGTTCGAAAAAACATGAGTTTGCTTCGCATGGAGATTTTCGAGGGTACTTATATGAGGCCACGATATTCCCCATGCCAGTTCCCTAGGGGACAAGTGAATAGGGCTGAATTAGGGCTTTTTTGCTCTTTTAGCGCCAAATTGACCTTTTCAATTATCGTTTCCATGCAAAAAAATCAGGCAATTTTCTAGACAGTGTTATTCGGGCAAAAACAGCTGCACTCGATAAGAGTTTTGGCAAAATAAGCCAAAATACAGGCTATTTTGACAAAAAGAAACAAACGCTTAACCGAATTTCGTAACACACAAAAAGCGACCTTCTGGAAACTCATACATGAAAAAATGCACTTTAAAGATGCAGTGGCGAAGAACAAAAACCGACACCGAAATTTTTGGTTAAACCCGGCAGACAACAAAAACAAGCTAGCTCAGGACCAACGGTTTTCAATTGAAGGAAATCGTGTTGCCGATTACCTTAAAGTCATTCACTCGCAAAAGCCTGGCTGGTCCGTTCGCTTAGTCAAATAATCAAAAATCTCAATTCACCGAAAAAGCGACTTTAGACAGTGAGGCACGAGAGGCTCATGTATTGTTCCGCGTCCGGATGAAACTTCGGAAACGGGTTCTCCATAACTAACTCAGCGACTCGCTTATGCCAGCTAGCTTGAAGCCATATAGAAAGCTAAACAAAAAGCAGCTAACTCTCAGACGCATTGTCGACTTCAAATGCAACCGCCGAAACAAAGATGCGCGGCAGCGAGCCAACAGTTGAAACAACTGCTTGGAGGTAGACCCTTTACAAACTCTGAGACCGAGTTAAGTCCTCGGTTCAGAATTGGTAAACCGTCAACGGATTTGAGGCGGCTTCTAGCCTGCTCTCGCAGAACAGCCAAATCGACGCTATAGTGGAGTAACGGTTACAGTTTCATTTCATTCATTTTTCTTAGGTTTTCCTGATCACTAAATTGTTGTTAACGTGATTTCACTCTGTTCCATCAAGTGATTGCAGACAATAAGCAGGCACAAAAGGCTCAATATTTCAGCGATTGCTTGATCAGAAAATATGCTCCAGTGAGAGCGGTGGCGCAGGTATCACGTGCAGATTTAATGTTCACCATGACTACACTGATCTAAAAGGCAAAACCTAAGCTCAAGAATCTTTGAAAAACAAATGAATCGGGCTAGGATTTCAAACCCAAAAAACGGAGTGAACAGACAAAACTAGTCCCAATAAGTTCACAGAGCATAGGCCAAAAGACTTGTCCCGCGCCACAAAAAAGTTTCAGATTTTGAAGCGGCGCAAAACAAGCTTGAATCCTTATGGCAGCCTCCCATGAATGCACTTGCAAACGCCGCTAAACCTCCAAAAGAATCCTTTGACTAGATAGCACTCGCCCGACACAAGCCTCTGGAAGTGTTGAGATCAGGTCGCACACCATGCTAAAGTACCCTATGGCCTTTTCATTCTTTCCTTAGCTATTTTGAATGCCTCTAACAGCTGAATTAGGAAAGCCCTAAGTTATTGGTTCAAAAAAAATTTGCCGAGCACGTTCATATTTACAAACGTAACCAAAGGTCTTAACTTACTTCTGGCTTGGTTCTTGACCATTCGAAGCATGTGAATTGACTTCATTAACCGTTCGTATACAAAAGCATCAACAAAACCCATTTTGAAAGCCTTAGAATTCCCAATTTTCAACTGGGGTTTCCGCAGAGGCTTCGAATATGAGCGAACCTTAAATATACATAGTGCACTTCAGATCGGCGCCGCAAGAGAACATGAGTCAAAGGAAGAAATCCCATTTGCAAGACAAAAGAACGACTTGAAAGAAACATGAAACTGGTCAAAAAACATAATGCCGACGGTTCCTTTTATAAAAGAATGGCTTTTCAGGCGCATATCAAAACAATTTTAGGATTCTTGATGTGAATCGGGCGGCGAACATGGCTAATTTCATTAACGAAAACTATTCCGAATGAACATTTTCTACAAATAAGTGCTAAATGAATAATTTCTCAATGGCAGATATTACAAATTTCAGGCAAAATAATGCCATTGAACATGGTTTTGGTAGCTTCGGAACACGAACATCTCCAACTTTACCTCGTTGGCAAAGCGATTAGCCCGGTCAATCAGTCAGCTACCTCTCAGAAGTATGAGCCTTAGAAACGTTTTTCAGTTCAACTTGGATAAGGTTTGGAGAGCATGTCAAACTTTAAAGTCGTGAACAAAACTTTCACCTTCACAACCAAGGGTGAGATAGACTTCGTTGATTT
>JBEKPM010000174.1:0-3648 GCA_049520735.1 Bathyarchaeia archaeon
TGATGTTGGGACCCCTGCTCTTATGAGGTGGCTTCTGACTTCCGATCGTAGAGCTTTGAAGTCCAAGTTGAAGTTGGCAAGGGTTCCGTCTAAATCAAATATTACTGCTTCAATAGGCATCAACGTTGGCTCCCAGTCAAATCCAAACTTGGGTTAACACTAACTCTACAAGCAATATACTTTGCGGTAAAATTCACAGTCAAAAGTTTACATCATTTATGGAGGTCAATGCTATTTGAATGCGAAAAAACAAGTTTTCACTCGCTTTTTGTTTTGGGCAAACGGACAAAAAATTTGGTTCCTTTCCCCACTTCGCTTTCAAACTTCACGGTGCCGCCTAAAGCGTCCGTCATTCGTTTAACAACTGCTAATCCGAAGCCTTGACCTTTAGCCTTCGTCGTAAATAGGGGTGTGAAGAGTTTTGCGCCAACATCCTGGGGGATTCCGCAGCCTGTATCGTCAACGACTAAAACGGTGTCGCTGCCGTCTAGGTAAGCTTTTATGCAGAGTTTTCCGCCTTCAGGCATAGCTTGAACCGCGTTATTTACAAGGTTAATCATGATACGCTTCAGAATGTCGGGATCAGACAATAATTGCCTAGCCTCAGGTTCTACTTGGCATGAGACAGAAACGTTTTCAGGAACTTTAGCTTTCGAAAGCAATTCTTCGCAGACATTATGCAAGTCTATTTCCTTTGCTATTGGTTTGATTGGTTTGGCGTAGTCTTGCAGGTCTTGAACTATTTTGTTCACATATTCTGTTTGGTGCTCGATGATTTCGAGGCTTTCTTTGAGGTTTGCCTTGGATTCGCCGTCGGGCATGCTATCTAACGCGGTCTGCGCCAAGAATACTTCGCCGGCTATGGTTTGCAATGGGTTGCGAATGTCATGTCCCACCATGCCTGCCGTGGATCCAATAGCAGCTAACCGCTCGGCGTTTTTGCGTTCAGTTATATCTACATTCGACTCGAAAATTTCGAGTATGTTACAGTTCTCGTCAAACTTTGCCAGCCAATAACTTTGAATCGATAACTCACGTCCAGATTTTGTTTCATGACAGAGCTCGCCAGACCATTTCCCATCTTTTTTCAGCTGCTCATCAATATTTTCCATTGATAAAGAAAATTTTGTTCTAAAAAGCATCTGCGTTTTTTTCCCGATAGCTTCAGTCCTTTTGTAGCCGTACACTTTTTCTGCGCCTAAGCTCCAAAATGTAACGGTGTCATCAGGTTTTTTTATTATGATAGCGTCTGGGCTGAGGTCGATCAGGTCAGCTTGCCTTTGGACAGCTTCGTCTAGTTTTTTGCGTTCAACCGCATATGTCAGCGCGCGGGCTAAGAGAGGTCCATCGAGTTTTCCTTTATTTATGTAGTCCTGTGCACCTCTGCGGACTGCTTCGACGCCTTGAGTGTCGTCTTTAAATCCGGTCAATATCACGATGGGCACCTGAGGGCGCGCGGAATGTACCTTTTCAAATGTATCGAGCCCTTGGCTGTCAGGCAAACCCAGATCCAGTAAAACTACGTCTGCTCCGCCTTCGGCTAGTCGGCTTCGCGCCTTTGAAAGTCTATCAACATGCTCCAAGTTCTCAACTGAAAATCTTTCTTCCTTTAGCATTTCTTGAATTAGGCGGGCATCGCCTGGGTTGTCTTCAATCAAAAGAATTTTGATCGGTGGTTACTCCTTCGGGGGCAGCTTAACAATTGAAAACCAGAACTCGTTAAGTACATGTATGATTTCTGCGAATCGGTTGAGGTCAACTGGTTTGGTTATGTAAGCGTTGGCGTGCAGGTTGTATGTTTTGACTATGTCTTCGTCAGCTTTAGAAGTCGTCAACACGACAACAGGGATATGCTTGAGGATTGGGTCTTCTTTAATTTCAGCTAATACTTGGCGTCCGTCTTTTCTGGGCAAGTTAAGGTCAAGCAATATTAAATCAGGCAAAGGCACTTTTGAAAATCGGCCTTTTCTACCCAAAAATTCCAGAGCTTCAACGCCGTCCCTGGCAACGAAGATTTCGTTTAGCACTTTTGCATCTCTTAGAGCTTCTTTGGTCAGGCGAACGTCGCCGGGGTTGTCTTCAACGAGCAATATGTCGACAGGTCTAACTTCATTCATGTTCTCACTTCTTCCTTTTATTGAGTGTAAAGTAAATAGTTGAACCTTTCCCCAGCTGCGACTCAATCCAGATGCGCCCCCCATGCCGCTCCACGATTTTTTTGCACACTGCTAACCCGATTCCTGACCCAGTGTACTCTTCTCTTGTGTGCAGTCGCTGGAAGATCTTGAAGAGGCGATCAAAGTACTGGGGCTCTATGCCGATGCCGTTGTCGCTTATGGCAAACTGATACTCTGAACCCTTGTCCTTAGTTGACACGTGCACGCGCGGTGTTTCCTTCCCGTGGAATTTGATGGCGTTGCCGATTAGATTCTGGAATAGCTGAACAAGCTGCCCCCCGTCAGCGGAAATAACTGGGAGGGGATCATGCGTTACGATGGCGTTGTTTTCTACGATTGATGCCTGCAGATTCTTGAGAGCGACGTCCAAGGTTGATTCGAGGTTTGTGGGTTCAAATGGTTTGCCAAGTCTTCCAACCCGCGAGTAGATTAGGAGGTCATCGATTAATCCACGCATTCGGTTGGCGCCATCAACTGCGTAAGCAATGAACTCGTCAGCCTCTGCATCAAGTTTCCCTTGGTACCTGCGCTGTAGCAACTGAACGTAGCTTGCAACCATTCGCAGCGGCTCCTGCAGATCGTGGGATGCAACGTAGGCAAACTGCTCGAGTTCAGCGTTGGATTGCCTGAGTTTTTCAAGTGTTTGCCTAAGCTCGTTCTCCATTGCTTTACGTTCAGTAATGTCTCTTGCAGCAGCGAAAACGCCTTGAATTTGCCCTTGCGAATTCCTGAAGACACTTGCGTTGTAGATAACGTCTGTTATTTTGCCTGATTTGTTCTTTATTGTCAGTGGGTAGTCTTTGACTAAGTAGTCGGTGAAAACCTGCTTGTATCCAGTCCTAGCTTTTTCTGGCTCAGTAAAGTATTCTGAGAAGTCGCTTCCAATCAGCTGTTCCCTTAAGCAGCCGGTTACTTCTTCGGTTGCTTTGTTGACATCAGTGATTTTTCCATCGGCGCTAATGGTTACGAGGGGATCCAGGCTAGATTCTATTAAGGTTCTGGAATACAATAATGCTGTTCTCAGTTGTTCCTCTGCTTTCTTACGCTCAGTTACATCTCGGGCTGCAGCAAATACCCCTTGGACCTCGCCCGTCTCGTTGGTGAACAACGTGGCATTGTAAAGCACATCCGTGACTTTACCGGAAATATGTCTAATAGCCAGCGGGTAGTCTTTAACAAAACCTTCGGTGAAAACTTGCTGATAGCCTTTTCTTGCCTGCTCGGGCTCTGTAAAATAGTTCGAGAAGTCACTGTCGATAAGTTGATCTCGCTTTACGCCAGTTACATTCTCCGTCGCTTGGTTAACATCCTTAATTTTTCCTTCTGCACTGATAGTTACAAGGGGGTCTAAGCTTGCTTCAATTAGGCTTCTGGCATATTTTGAAGCGAAACTTGCAGCCTCGCCTTTTCTAGCTGCTTCTTCAGCTTTTTTGCGTTCAGTAATATCTGACCCGTAAATATTGACATATCC
>JBEKPM010000175.1:0-7022 GCA_049520735.1 Bathyarchaeia archaeon
ACACGCCATTCGCACACGCTAATTGCGGAGTCAGGCGACTTCGTAGTAAACATCCCAACGTTGGAAATACTGCAAGCTGTCTACGCATGCGGCTCATTAACGGGAAGAAGCTTTGACAAATTCAAGAAAACAAACCTAACGCCGATGGCCGCTAAGAAGGTCAAGGCGCCAGCCATCCGCGAATGCATAGCACACCTCGAGTGCACTGTCCAAGAAAAATTCACAACAGGCGACCATACAGTTTTCGTCGGCGAAATCGTTGAAGCCTACGCAGACATGGGCGTCTTCTCTGAAAGCTACGATTTGAAAAAAGCGCGCATGCTCTACCATCTGGGAGGCAACAACTTCGCAATACTTGACCCTAAAACCTACAAGCCTTAAAAGACCTAGACTGTTGGGCCTATTTTTCTGGGAACCTTGGCTACTGGGTTACGCATTTAAGCATCTACTGCGTTATCCCAACACAGCAAAAAAAGTGAGCGCTAATGGCATACGACAGGGAAGAACTTGAAAAATTCCGTTTGTCAGGACGAATTCTGCGTGAAACAAGAGAAGAAATGAGAAGTAACGTTAAAGAAAACATGCTGGTCATCGACGTCTGCGAAAAAACCGAGGGGCTAATCCGCGCCAAAGGCGGCAAACCTGCTTTTCCCTGCAACGTCAGCGTCAACGAGGTAACTGCACATTACACTGCGCCGCCTGGCGATACGTCGCGAATTCCTGATGGCTCCACGGTTAAGGTTGACCTCGGCGTACAAGTAGACGGGTACGTCACCGACACCGCATTTACAGTGGCTTTTAACCCTGAGGGCAGGGCAATGACTAGTACGGCGGAGCAAGCTTTGAAAACAGCCATCGAAAACATCCACGGAGGTATGTCAGTAGGAAGAATCGGTAGCTTAATAGAGGGCACGATTAGAAACCGTGGGTTCAAACCCATTTCAAACCTAACGGGGCATTCAGTGGGCAGATACTTAATTCATGCTGGGCTATCTATTCCTAACGTGTCTGAATCCGTTTCGCTTGCCAAAGTCAAAACTGGAGAAGTCTACGCCATCGAGCCATTCGTTACTTTGCCTGAAGCGGTTGGTCGCGTTGACGATAGCCCGCAGTCAACCATTTACCGCTTGCTTAAAGCAAAATCCGTTAAAACAGAATCTGCCAAAAAACTCCTCAAGCACATCGAGACCAATTTTAGGACTTTGCCGTTTGCTGAAAGATGGTTAATTGGGGTAGTTCCCAAAGAACAACATACGGCTGCGTTCAAGGAGTTGCTTTCTTCAAAAGCAATAATGAAATACCCCGTTTTTGTTGAAGTGAGCAGGAAACCTGTTGCCCAAGCCGAACACACTGTGCTTTTGACCGAAGAGAGCTGCGAAGTCTTAACTTAATGGGGCCAAGATGACGCCAACTGATGGGTCAATCCTTTACGAACCCAAAAACCTTGAAGATCTCAGGGACTTTTTGAAGCATAACAAAGAAAAACACCGTGAAATCTGGGTTGTATTGATTAAGAAAGAGCACGCAGACCCTCAGCCTGTTTCATTCACCGAGGCAGTTGGCGAAGCTATTGCACAGGGGCTTGTTGATAGCCGTACAAAAACTTTGGATAATATCAAGTATGCTGTTCGCTTTACAAAAAGAAAAAACAAAAAAGTTTAGGCTATTTTAGACTGGGTATTTCTTTTCTTTATCTTTGACTTCTTTGTATATTGCTGTTATCATTTGTTTGTTTGCGCATTTCTGGCATGGAGTGTCAAGTTCTTTGTAAACGTAATCTCCGCGTTGGAATTCCCGCGTTGTTTTGGCGTCGCATCCTACTCCGCTGCATCCTATGGTTGTCATTACTTTGGGAATTTCGATTTTCATTTCTGATATCTGCCTCCTTGATTGGAATAACGTGAAACCTGACATTGAAAGAGCGATTATGCCAATTACCGCGAGGACTCCTGCGGCTGCGTAGTCGCCTGATTGAGTTGAACCCGCGGCGGTTGTCCCAGTGTAGTATAGGGTGGCTGCCAGTATGAGTGCTATGACGGCTAGCGCCATAACGATTACGACGATTATGGTTATGTAGTTTGAGATTTTTTTGGTTGATGCTGATGGTTGCTCGGTTTTTGCCATGTACTTCATCCTCCTTATTGTCCGACTCCGATGGAGTTGCCGACACCGACGATTATGACTTTGTCCCCTTCTTTGGTTCTCTCTAAGACAACTGCTCTTATTCGTTCAATGGCTTTGTCCACTGCATCGTTGATTTCTTTGCGCATAGGTGAAACTGCATCGCCGATGTCTTCCTTAACTATAATGGCATAGTTGGGAATCTTGTATTTTGTAAGTTTCTCTTCAATCTTGTATTGATCAACGCCTGGTCCGCCGATTGCCGCGCCGATTCCTTCTGCAACTTCGCCTACGTCTTCTCCTTCTAACTTTAAGCCTGCGTCAATCATAATGAGAGTGGCGATTTTGCCTTCGTTTTCTTCGATTACTGCTTCAACTGCGTCGCCTGGCTTTCCGACGTTTCCGCCTGGGCCTTCAGCTTTTATAATCAAAGCTGTGCGTCCCGCAAAGGGAACTGTTGCCATTACACAGTCTTTGGGCAGTTTGCGTGTTTCATACCCGTGCATGAGTTTTGCCGCTATCAGTGGTCCTGCTCCGTCGCCGATCGGTTGACCATAAGCGAAGGCTTTGAGTGCGCTGGCATATGCCTCTGCTTCTTTCATTACCATAGGCAATATCATTTGTAGCTGCATTATGACGTAGAGGCTTAGGGTTTTTTTGCCCTGGATGTAGTAGTGTCTTACCACCTTGTAGATGAAGTTCAATGCCATCGCGGCTTCCAAAGTGTTTTCTAAATTGTTCACTTGGACATCGTCGCTTGCCGGTGCCATTAGCTTGACTTCATCTTTCATGCGTTCGTCTCTGACGTCAAGGATGTGATCGAGTTTGTAAACGACCCCGGCTGGATCCATGCTTTGAGGCCCAATTGTGAAGTACTCCAAGAAGCGGTCGACACGAGACGAAGGGTCAGCGGTTGGTTTGCCGATTTCTTTAATGGCTTCTATGGTGACTTTTCGTCCTTCCTCTTTAATGTACTTGAGTTTATGAAGCGAATTCTCTACCTCTCGGATCATAACGTACATTTGGATTCTTTGACCATAGAAGATCAAAACTATGAAGAACACGTATGAGAGCAAACTCAGGTATGTTAACCACGTGTTTGAGCCGCCGCCAAGTTGGCTTGCGTGAACTGGCAGCGCTAACGCCATTACCCGGGTAAACGCATCTGCTATTGGAATAAGACTCAAATGTTACACCACTTCTCAAAAACAATTAAATCTTAGTTATAAAGCTATGCCAAATCTACCCGCAGAATTTTAGGGACAAAAGTGGCTGCCAGCTTTCCCAGGTTCACGTGGCCTAAGACCACACTACAGCTGGAAACGGAGCACGGTTTAACTTCTGAGTTCGGAATGGGATCAGGTGGAACCCGTGCCCTTTGACCGGTAACCTTTCGCTTTCTACCCTAATCTTCCTTGGAAAAACATGGAATTTACGTTAACCCGCCGGTTTTTCTCTCGATTCAGCATTTGATTCGGAGTTAGGTTTGCAGGGGCTTTGTGGCGGGGGAAGAAAATTTAAAGCGAATCGCAGCAATAGATTGTTGGGGAACCAAGTGATGCTTGATTCAAGAAAAACAAGAAATCGCCGAATAGGCGGATACACTGGCATGATAGCACCTGCACTTGCATTCACTTGCATTCTATTGTCCATAGTGTCTTATTCCAAATTCAGTTGGACAAATAATGCGTTAAGTGATCTGGGCGTGGTAACAGGCGTCACTGGACCGCTTTTCAATTTTGGACTCTACGCCAGCGGGCTGCTAGGGCTGAACTTTGCCATGCTTGGCCTGTACAGCTATTTTAGAAAAAGCTTGGTCGGCGAAGTTGGTGCATCAGCCTTTGCAGCGACAACACTATCGCTTGTCGGTATCGGCATTTTCAACGAAAGCTTCTCAGAAACCCACTACGCCTTCTCAGTAGCCTTTTTCGTCCTGGCACCCATTTCACTATTCATTATTTCAGCTGCGTTTGCGCTTGCAAAGGAGAAGTGGCTGTCAACTTTCACGGTTTTAATCGGGGTTGTTGCTGCCCTGCCTTGGGTCCTGCTTTTCGCACTCAATTACGTTCCCGGTGTGGCCATCCCAGAAACTATTTCGGGGCTTGCTGTATCAGCCTGGATTATCACATTTGGCAGCAGAATGATAAAACAAGCCAAACAATAATTACGCATTTTTGCCAGCTATGTCCCGGTACAGTTGAGCGCAGCAATAAGAAGAAAACGGGGTCCTCCAGCCTTTGCTCTCAGCGTACCTAACGGCTTCTTCACTGGGAAAAGCGATGGCATCCACCCCAGCCTTCAAAGCTAAAACGTCGGTTTCCCCTCGCAATTTGCCTTTGGGTCTCATACAGCCAAGAATCAACGGCACTTTCGGGAACATTAGACGTGCAGTGGCGGCGACTTTAGCTATGTCTTGCGGTTTGGGCGGCATTGTTTTCTCCATGGCGGTCCCGCGAATTGGCATGAACGCTATTATCACAACTGCAGAAGGCTTCACTGCGGCTATCATTTTAAGGGCGTCCAATTCCCCGTCTAGTTTACCGTCATTTAACCCGACGAGGACGTGGGGCACAAAGTTTAGCCCCGACTTGTCAAGAGCCATCAATGAGTTAGCGTAATCTCGGGGCGGTATGTTTAGGTTGAGTGTTTTCCTTATCGTTTCAGCCGAGCCCATGATATCAATTAGCGCGGCGTCTACTCCAGCCTTCTTCAGCGCAACGGCTGTTTTAGGCGTAATTATTCCCGTATGAACAAAAACGGTTAAGCCGAGTTCCCGCTTAATCTTCTCAAAGGCGTCTACGAACCCGTCAAGGGGCACCGAACCGTCGGGTAGGCATCCGCCGCTAACCAGGCAGCCTACGGCTCCATCCCGCTTAAGCTTCGAACACAAAGCAAGCAGATCTTCAGGTGAAAGCGCGGGATGCATGGTTTCAAGGACTTTGCTGCCGCAGTGTTTACAATTCAAAGCGCAGTTGGTTCCTGTCACGGAAATCGTTGGGAAACTCGACGGGGAAGAACAGAAAAATTTTGTTTTGTAGTAGATAAAGCTTGGCGCGTAAAAGTGGATTTCTTGGGTTTGACTTGTGAAAAAACCCGTATCAAGCATAGTCAGCAGTTCTTTTTCATTGAGTCTCCAGATTGTTTCGGGAGAAAGACGTGGCATATTTTTCAGTCTAAGAATTCTTTGTCTCGCTTAATAGTGTAACGTCGCTCCTGCGCTTTTGCATGTTTTTTGAGGGTTCGTGAGTGATTTTTGTGTGATGGAAAATTCTGTGAGTTTTTTCTTTGTGTTTTGGAGTGCTTTTTTGGTTTGGGGCTTGAGCCGGTTGCAGGTTGAGTCGCTTGCAGTCACTAATAGTCTGTAGTAGTCTGTAATAGTCTTTGGTAGTCATAGTTAGTCAATAGTAGTCAACGTCTAAGAAAATCCACAAACATCTAAAAATCTCGCAAGCTCACCTTGAAATCTCAAACAAGAGCTCAACGTAAGAATACTTTCAGTTGATGGCATCATTTGTTTCGAGTCTCGTTATGTTTGAGGGTGCCACAGGTTACTACTACTATCGTACGTCCACAAGAGTTACAGGCACATATTTACGATTTTCAAACTTTGCATAACTGAGTTAATCTCTTGGACACCTTTCTAGAAAAAATCCTATCCGGATTCGAGATTTTACTGCAATGGTCTAACTGAAGTTTCGATTGTTTAGTGACTTTAATTGGCGAAGCCTCCGGTAATCATTCTTTGGGCTTATCAGCCGGCGGGTTTTCTTCTTTAAGTTTTGGTTGGTTTTTTAATTTGGGGTTCATCATTTTTAATTCAGGCTTAAATTCGTGTGCACTCTCTCCCCAATCTTGGTCTTCCAAAACCACTCTTTTAAGTTGTTTATCTTCAGTTACTTTTAATTCTGTTCCGCAATCAGGGCACTGAATTACTTCTCCGGCTTCAGCATATATTAGGAAATCTTCTTTATCGGAGAAATCATACCCGCACTCAGGACATTTTTTATTCAAGTATAATTCTCTCTCCTAAGCCAAATTAGCATGGGTGGTGGATTTCCAACATGAAGTCATCAGTCCTCTTTGAAATAAATAACTTGTGATAAATCGCTTCACCTATGCCACGAGTGGAAAGTTAACTATACATGCTCATGGTCAAGAAAACATTTTTCTGTTAGCTGTCAGCGATACCGGTGTTAGTATTTCCGAAGCAGCTGGAATCAAGTTGTTTACGCCCAATGTTTACCACTAAATCTAAGGGTTGAGGCTTCCTTGGTTAAACGAATGACTGAAGCGTCAGGCGGAACCGTGGCTTTCGAGAGCCAAGAAGTCAAAGGAACAACTTTCACCATAAGTTCGCCAGCCCAAAGAATACAGCTGTAAATGAATAATCAAATATTCGTTACTTTGAAAACGATTAATTCCAATCATGCGCTCAGAAATGTAATATTTAGGAATAAAAAAAAAGTGAAGAACGTTGTTTATGCTACTTTGACTTTCCGTTTTTGTTTTGGCGTCTTTTTAGGAAGGGTAATTTCCAGAACACCCGCGGTTAGGTCGGCGGTTACTCCATCTGTTTTTATTTCTTCAGGCAAATCAACCACTCTGTAAAATGTTTTGCATGCGCGTTCTTTACATAAATATTCATGCTCTTTCTTATCGTATTTCCATCCCACCGCGCCCGTAATTGCAACAGAATTGTCATCCACGTCGATTTCGATGTCCTCTTTCTTGAAACCGGGCATTTCCGCTTTCAAACGGTAATCTTCTTCGTTATCTTCCACATCTACAGCTGGAACCCGCGTTTCCGGCATAATCGACATTGCCTTATCCCAGTATGATGGAAAAATGACGTCTTCAAAATCCCTTCTAAACCGCTCGAAAGTGTCGTCAAAGGCTTGATA
>JBEKPM010000176.1:0-3580 GCA_049520735.1 Bathyarchaeia archaeon
TTCATGGTTTCTTTGTAGGCTTCTTCGATGACTCCTATGGCAATTTCCGTTCCTGTCCCGACAACTGCGTATTTGTCAGGTATAAGTGAACCTAAAACGTCAAGCACGAAAAGAGCTGGTCCGTCTTCGTCCAAACCGCCGACGATTGTTTGGGTGAAAAGAGGCGCGTATCGACGATTGAATAAGACGTTTGCCAGAAGCTTGGCTGCCGCACGAACATTAATATTTCTGCCGGTATCCATGCTGAAAAGGTTGGCTTGCGCCTCCATTTCTTTAGCAAGAATCTGCATGTCGCCAACGAGCCCTGCGCAGGCAACGCCGATTCGGTTTGTAATTTTGAAAACTTTTTTGCCGCCTTTGCTCATGACGAAGTAACCGTAAGTTACTCTTTTCTCAGCGGCCAAGAGTACTCCGTCTTTGAAAACAACTCCGACTGTGGTGGCGCCTGGCATCCAAGCAAGTCCGCCTTGCTGAGCTTGTTGCTGCTGTTGGTCCTGTGGCATTTGTGGATACTGAGGAATCTGCGGTATTTCAGGTAGTTGTGGTCCGTAACCTTCCATAATTTTCGCCTTTTCGTTGTTATACACAAGACAAATTATTAAGGTTACTTATATCCATTAATCTCGTTGTCCACGGACATTGTATCCGAGGACGCTACGAAAAAGGGGCACAGTGGAAACAATGATTGAAGTTTACGTCCAAAATCTTGACGGCGTTTGGTACGGAGTCGCCTGCGACCACCAACAAATTGCCGCATCATCCTTCAGCCCAACCCATGAAGAAACGTTGAGCAACATGCTGGCAAGCATTCCTTACAATAAGCCCTTTCAAGTTTTCACAAAACCTTCAGACCTCGCTCATAACACCTTGGTCTGTTTGAAAAAAATTTATGACGGAGAACCTGTCAACGCAATCATTCCCCTTACCTATGCTTTCCTGCCAACTTACACACAAACGGTGCTCAAAACAACCCTGCAGATTCCAATCGGTTACGTTGCATCCTATGGTGCAATCGCCAAAGCAGTAGGTGGCAGCCCTAGAGCTGTTGGAAACGTAATGGCTTCAAATCCCTTCGCGCCCATCGTCCCCTGTCACCGAGTCGTCAAATCCGATCTTTCGTTGGGAGGATACGGCGGAGGCTTGAAAGTCAAGGTCGAGCTTCTAAGTCGAGAAAAAAGAGGTTTTTCAACCCCAAAACAGGTGCCGGTTGATGGCGAAACCCTGACGGTTTTTCCAGCTGAATACGTTTTAAAAACCTGTTTTGTGCTGGGATTATTTTAGGCGCAAATCATAAAAGCGTGCGGGCTTAACCTGAAATGGCGATGAGCAGCTTGGTTAATCGGGGTCTTTATGTCGGCAGGTTTCAGCCTTTTCATCTGGGGCATCTTGGCGCTGTAAAGGCAGTGCTCAAGGAAGAGGATGAGCTGGTGATAGTCATTGGGAGCGCTCAGTACAGCCACAACCAAAACAACCCATTCACGGCTGGCGAGCGACTGGTTATGATTCGCCGTGCCCTACAAGAAGCTAAAGTCTGTTCCTCCAAACTATGGATTGTCCCTGTTCCCGATGTCCACCTACACATGCTTTGGGTAAGCGCGGTTGAAGGTTACACACCAAGGTTCAGCGTCTGCTACTCTAACGAATCCCTTACGAAAAGGCTATTTTCGGAAGCGGGTTACCCAGTTAAGGAGATACCGTTTTTCGACAGAAAACAATACATGTCAACGGTGATTAGAGAAAAAATGCTCCGAGGCGACGACACCTGGGTCGAGCTTGTCCCAAAAAGCGTGGCAGACTTCATCATAGAAATAGACGGCGTCAACAGGCTTTGCGACTTAGCGAGAACAGACAAAGGCTAAGGCTACACAACTATTTTTACATTTGAAGCGCTGTGGTAAAACCGCCAAGCCAAAACGTAAGCCGCGATTACAACTAGCAACTCCACGAATACTCCTGCATTAATGATTGACAAGGCAAAGAAATTGTTGGCTGCGTGAAGCGCAACTGACTTGAGGTAATAAGGAAGCGGGTTTTTTTTGGCTATGCCGTAGGCGGTTATGGCTGCGCTTGACGCGTGGAAAATGACTCCGGGAATCCTTGCGATAGGTGGAACGCCTAAGAAGACTACGTAGAGGATAAACTCGGAGATCCCAAAACCAAGCCCAATTAAAACGCCCAAAGTGACTATGGAACGTTCGGTTTCGCCATGCCTATAGAACAGAGGGAAAATTTTAGCCAGTTCTTCAACGAAGGGCGCGATGAGTGCCGTAGATATTAGAACTGGGACGTAAGGGTAAACGTTTGAGAAGAACAATGCCATTGGGACGCTTACAAGTATCCCAGAAATGAAAAAGAAAGCTAGCTCCTTTCCACTTGGCCTATGGAGTGGTATAATGCACTGTCTCTGCGGTTCAATTCCCATGAAAATAGGCTTCCTGAAAGAAAATGAACTTGGCGGTTGCTTATCAACGTTTTTCCAGTTACCAAAGTGCTAAAATAAGGGTTGTCGCCACACCTCTGTAGGTAGTGTACCCGAATGAAATCTGTAATAGTCCTATTTTCGTATCATCATAAGAACACGGAGAAAATCGCCCAAGCAATCGCTAAGGTTATTGGCGCAGAAATAAAAACTCCCGAGCAAATAGACTCAAATACCCTTGCAAGCCTTGAACTTGTAGGCTTTGGCTCAGGGGTTTACTTTGGAAAACTCGGCAAACCCATTCTTGAATTAGCCGACAAAATCCCGCAGGTTTCAGGCAAAAAAGCATTCATTTTCTCAACTAGCGGAAGAGCGGGAAAAGCCGCAGCCAAATTCCACAAGCCGCTTAAGGAAAAACTTGAATCCAAGGGCTACACCGTCATCGGAGAACTTAACTGCGCCTCCTTTGACACTTACGGATTGCTTAAGATCACCGGCGGAATAAACAAGGGCAGACCAAACGAAGATGACCTAAAACAAGCAGAAACCTTTGCAAAGCACTTATTGAAAAACGAACCAACCGTCATGTTCGTCGAATAAAAGGCTACTTTAGAAGCCTGCTGATATTGGGTCGACCGGCTTCATTAGCTCACGGAGAAGAACAGTTGCATAGCAGCCTCTAAGCAGACTGAAACTTAGCTCAGCTTGGCATCTCTTTCCGTCGGGGTCTTCTGAAACTTGGAATTTGAAATCTCGGACTGGAGCAGCTAACGTTCTCAAACCACCTTTCCCTCCTACAATTGAAAGAGGGTTAACTCGCATTCCTTCGAGCTTGATTTTTTCCTGCTCAAGAACCTTTTGCTCTATCTTTCCCATAACTCCTTCGGATAATTTTTGCCTTACTCCGACAATAGGCAAGGCAACCCGCATCCTGCCCGCTATGATTTGCTCATTAACCCCAGCCTCAGTTTCTGCAGTCACAATTTTTGAAATCTTCGTCAAAGGCAACCCAGAACGTTCGACACCAACCACGAAGTCCCCCACCTCAGCTCTGTTCAAAGAGTAACCCTGCACAAGCCGCTGGCTAAGGAAGCGGTTAAACAGATAAGACTGATGCGCCTGAACAAAAAGCTCCTGAAGCTTAATGGGCAAACATTGGAA
>JBEKPM010000177.1:0-3574 GCA_049520735.1 Bathyarchaeia archaeon
TGGTTTTAAATGGTATTTATTTACTTTTTATGGTTTGGAGGCAATTTTGAGCGCTACAGTTTCTCCTATTTTCTTTGCAGTATCCGCCTTTTTCAAATCTGCAGAGTGTTTGAGTTTCTGAAAAGGTCAAGCTGATAATGGTTGTGTACGGGTCAGTGAGGGTCAAGGCGACTTTTTGTTTTATCTCCGGAGGCAGCGAGTACGTCAAGATGAGCCTTCCAGACCATTTCTAGTTTTCTCCGCTACAACAATCATTCCTTGGCGCTTCAACTTGGCAATGTGCAGGCGCAAAGTATTATGCGAAAACCCAACTTCCGAAAGAACTTTCTTAAACTCCATCGATTCACCATTTTTCAACACGGCTAAAATTCGCCTATCAAAAGAGTCCATAATAGACCTATAATGACGAAAGAAGGATAAAAACCATTTTAGACCAATTTAGCAATAAGCTGGCGCGCTTCGGATTTGGCTTTCTTCTATTTGACACATTCATTAGATATCATAAGAATCAAGTTAGTCAGAATTCGGCGTACCAACCAGCGCTTCTGTCGTCCTCTTTAACTTTCCTGAATGCAACGCATCTACGGTAAGAGATAGATAAATCATCCCTCCAGAACTTCATCTGACGTGTTGCCACATGCTCTAATGTTTTCGAAGCAATTGTTAGCGCTCCAAAGTTCCGTCTTGCTGGCCAAGATGCATAAGTCTTATAGCATGGATATCTGGAAACATAATGACAAAGCTTGTTTATGCTCGGCCAGTCCGCATCATCGAAAGCGATAACTCCCTCAACATTGAGCATCAGATTGATATAAAAGAAATCGACAAGTGCGTGATCAAATGAGTGCCAGCCATCAACAAAGGCAAAATCTATACGAGTACCTTTTTTGAGCAAATCAGGAAGACCCATTTCAGAGGGGGCTTCAATAAACTCAATTAAAGCATCATATCTCGCTTTTCGTATATTCTTTATTCCTATTCCATTGTAGGAAGAATATGGGTTGGGATCAACTACTAGGTGTTTTTCACCTTTAACTTTCAGAAGCGCTTCGCAAATGAATAGAGCGGAGATACCGTAAGCAAAACCGATTTCTAAGGTCATTTTTGGTTTTATTTTCATAATAATGTCTTGCAGAAACTCTCCTTCTTCTGGAAGTATTCCACTTTCACGCGCCAATTTATCACGAGTCTGTAAAATCTCAGCTAAAATAGGGTTCATAGTCGTGACTTCCACAGTTCTAAATCCTGAGCACTGTTTTATTCATTTTCTCTCGATTCTATTCCACGCTATTCGGATTTAATACTTATTGGTTTTTCTGTAATTGTAACTGTAACTTTAATTGTAATTGCAACTCGGGCATGGGATTAGAGAGAGTATAAGTGAAAGTGGGAAAGGCTGGGTTAAGCGTTTGAGTGTTAAGTCACAGTCGTCGCGCGCCAGCCTATTGAGAGTGTGTGAAAAGTCTCTTATTTTGCTGGCTATTTACCGTTAACCTTAAATCTAGACTAGCTTTACAGCAACAGAAAGAGCAGTTGAAAAGCCATGAGCGAACACGTAGAAGGCCTCAACAGAGACCAAACAGCACTCTTCCCAGACACACTCGAAGGATACGTGGATAAGGAAAACCCAGTCAGGTTCATAGACGCTTTCGTAGACAGCCTCAATCTGGAAAAACTTGGCTTCAAACACTCAATACCCGCCGAGGTTGGAAGACCGCCCTACAACCCTTCGGATCTTCTTAAACTGTACGTTTACGGATACCTCAACCAGATAAGGTCAAGCAGAAAACTAGAACGAGAGTGCCACCGCAACATCGAAGTCATGTGGCTGATGAAAAAGCTGACTCCAGACTTCAAAACCATCGCCGACTTCCGCAAAGACAACATCCACTACGTGAAAGGCGTCTTCAAAGAATTCGTCAAGCTATGCATCAGCTTAGACCTGTACGGTGCCAAGTGCAAAGCAGTAGACGGCACCAAATTCAAGGCCGTAAACTCGCTCGACCAAAACTTCAACCGCAAAAACTTGGCCTACAGAATGAAAATGATAGACCAGCACGTATCAAAATACTTGGCCGAGATCGAAGAGGAAGACCGCAAAGAAGAGCAAGCCAACTCCAAACAAGCAGACATTCTCCAAGAAAAAGTCCAGAAACTCATGAAACGCAAAGAAGAGTACACGGAGCTTCTACGCAAGCTCAAAGAGTCCAAGCAGAACGAGGTATCCCTTGTTGATCCCGATTGTAGGCTGATGAAGAACCGCGGCAGGATTGAGCCTTGCTACAACGGTCAAGTTGCAGTTGACGATAAGAATCATTTGATTGTTGATTATGCTGTGACGAATGCGCCTGCTGATAATTGCCAGCTTAGTATCATAGCGAAGGGCGCGAAAGATATTCTTGGAGCAGAAAGGTTGGATGCCGTTGCGGAGAAGGGGTATTTCAGTTTTGTCCAGATCAAAGACTGCGTTGACAGCGGAATTACTCCTTATGTGCCTGAGCAGAACCGGTATGGTGTTGGTTTTGTCAAGAGGAAGGGTATTCCGACCCGAGAATACCATGTTGATAAGTTCGTTTATGACGTGGGAACGGATACGTTTGTTTGTCCCGCGGGGAATAAGCTTGTTTTCAGCTATTTGGATCATGCTCATCAAAAGAACATACGAGTTTACAGCACTGATGCGTGTTTCTCGTGTGAGTTTTTCATGGTGAAGTGTACTTTGAATAAGCATGGGCGGACGTTGTGGCGTTGGGAACACGCTGAAGTGCTGGATGAGCTGAGGAAGAGGATGCTTCGTGAGCCTAAGAAATTGGCTTTGAGGAAGAAGCTTGTGGAGCATCCGTTTGGAACTATGAAGCGCGCTTTCAATCAAGGTTATCTTCTGCTCAAGGGACTTAAGAAAGTGAGCGGAGAAGTGGGCTTCACTGCTGGCTTACAATATTAGGCGGGTTCTGAACATTCTTGGACCCGGGTTAATGCGGGTTTTCTAGTGAAGTCAGGAAGCAAGGAAGTGGAAGGGAAAAGAACCATGGTTTTAGCAAGCTTGAAGCGTCTCCACGCTCAGAGTAAACGATGAATTTTCACACGGTCTCAACAAGCCAGCGCGCCTTGCTTAAAATAAGAGTGTTGGACTTGCACACGTAATGTCTTATATGCTCGGGTGCACCGAGTGTAGATTGCTCGCGCTACGTGAAAGGCTTCAATCTGCACAAGCTAGAAATAGACTAATGGCGTAAAAAAATGGAGAAATGTACGCTTAAAGTAATGTGGCTGGAACGAAAACATAATCCTTGGGCTTGATATAATGTATAAGGATAACCGGAACAGCGTTCAATCAAGATGCCAAAGCATTTTCAGTTTTCTTGTGATTATTCGACGCGCTGATTAGAAAAGTCTATGAGCTTCAATCGCAATTAAGCGTAGAGGGAATAGGTTTGATAACTAAAATTCTTGTGGGAGTAGATGGCTCTGAAAACTCGGAAAAAGCTTTGGATTACGCTCTTGAAATCGCCGAAAAGTTTTCCGCCGCCGTCCAAATACTTAACGTTTTTCAGCCACCTCCAGAGATTGAATA
>JBEKPM010000178.1:0-3491 GCA_049520735.1 Bathyarchaeia archaeon
GCGAGTATCTTGGTTGAGAAAATATTGTTATTTGGTTTTTCAGTTGATGGTTTGGTTTGTGTTTGCGTTTTCTTTTCCCTCCGCCAGCATTACCTGGTTCAGGTTCTAAGGGTCGACAGCAACTAGCCGTCCTCTCAGCCAGGTCACATTCCCAGCTCCCCAAGAACTTATTTGTAGAAGATATTGCTGCTTTGTCTCATATTAGTTTTGCTAAAACCTTGGTTTTCGGATAGTCGAATTCTTCTCCGTCGTCCTTTTTTTCGCTAATGCTATATGGTGGCTTTAAATTATTGTTCGGTAGAAATGTAAAAATTTATTTACTTGTAAGATATTTTGGTAATGTATGACCGAACAAATCGAGGATATAATCAAGGTTTCATCTAAAGGTCAAATAGTAATCCCCAGAGAGGTCCGCAAGAAACTGGGCGTGAAGGGTGGCGAGAAGCTCCTGGTGCTAACTCGCGATGGAGATATACTACTCAGGAAAACTAAAAAAATATCCATTGAAGAAATAGCTAACAAAATTGAAAAGACAACCAGCGAAGAGCCTATTGATGTTGATACACTTGTTGCTGAGGCAGTTGAGTGGGCAAGAAAGTCAAAGTAGTCTTCGACACGAATATTTGGCTTTCAATATTCATGAAAAAGATTCTTAGTGACGAGTTTTCGCAAGTAAAGAAAGAACTAACAGTTTACGTCAGCAAAGACATCATTTTGGAAATGTCTAAAGTCCTATTGTACCCCAAAACAGCTGAAATTCTAATCAAGGCAGACGTAAACGAAACAGAAATTCTGCGAACTATCGAAGCAAACTCAACAATAGTTATTCCCAAACTGAAACTGAACATTATAGAGGAAGATACCGAAGATAACAAGATACTAGAATGCGCCCTAACCTCCGGAGCACACTTCATCGTAACTGGAGACAAACACCTTCTTAAACTTGGAAAGTTCAGAAAAACCAGAATTCTTACGCCTCGAGATTTTTTCGACAACATCAAAAGAAACTAACCATTAAATTGCAGTCCTCATTTTTTGAAGGGAGAACTACCGGGTGAGATGCACCTTAGTTTTGATGAATTCAGATTTAATGCATCCGACAAAAACAGAAAATTGAGCTTTCCCACAGATAGTATTAATCTAAGTTAAGGTTCATCTGGTCGATAGCCATCAGTCATTCTGTCAACCGGGTCTTTCCCAGTTCCCCGAGAAACTTTTCTTAAGAGGATAATGTTTTTAGGATATATTCTAGTTTTCTTACCGTCAACTTTAACGGCTAGCAACAAAAATGGGAAACATGTAGGCATAAAGCATGAGTGACAAAGCGAAGAAGAAGGTTGGTTTGATCGGTTGCGGTGCAATCGGCACTGTTTTAGCTGAAGCCATCGAACGCAAGCTTGTAGTCTGCGACGAACTCGTAGTCTATGACGTCGACGGCTTGAAATCGCAGAAACTCAAGAGCGCCCTAAAGTTTCCCGTGACAATTGCTAAGAGCGTGGATGAACTTCTCACTGCACAGCCCCGGGTTGTTGTCGAGGCTGCGTCGCAGCAGGCTGCTCGTGAGCTTGTGCCGAAAATTGCTTCTTCAGGCACCGAGGTCATCGTGATGAGTACGGGTGCGCTGCTTGGGTTGGATGTTGATTGGAGGCGGGTTCATGTTCCTTCTGGCGCTATCGGCGGGTTGGATGCTTTTTCCAGCGCCTCCTTAGCGGGAATCGACGAGGTAACTTTGACTTCGCGCAAGAACCCCAAAGCCCTCGGTAAGAACAACAGGGTGGAAGCTGTTGTTTATGAGGGGTATGCGGAGGAGGCGGCGAAGCTGTTTCCGAGGGAGATGAATGTTGCTGCGACTTTGGCTTTGACCGTTAAGCCCGCTAAAGTGAAGGTGCGCGTGGTTTCGGACCCTGCTGTTAAGCGGAACACGCATGAAATCCAGGTGAAGTGGCGGTTCGGCGAGATGTTTCTGTGTTTTGCAAACGACTCGCACCCGGACAATCCGCATACCAGCGCATTGGCGGCGTGGTCAGCTATCAAACTGCTGCAAAATCTCCTTGAAAATTAGGATTGTTGCTTCTCCGGTTTTGTCAGCTTTTCAGCTCTTGCAGCCCGTTGGAAAAAGTCGAAGAGGGATGGATAGGAACGGGAAGAGTCGGCAAGAGTCGGAATGGGTCGTTGCGAGTCTATAAGGGTCGAAAGGAGTCGAAAGGAGTCAAAATGGGTCGCAACCTGCAAAGGATTCAAGTCCTAAACAGGCAAAGCAACCCAAAACACAAACAACAAGAATCCGCGTACCCGCGTGCCAATCAATCTTATAAGCTGATTCTGCCTATGCAATATTGAGCTGAGTAGCAATGCATGTTTCGCTAGCGCTTGTCATCGGGCTGCTGGTAGCGGTTGGAGCTTTCCTCGTTTATGTAGCCGTTGTCGGAGTAAGCTTCATCGGGCTGGACGCAACGGGTGAAGCCGCGTTGGCTGCAACCCTTTTTGTTGCCGCAGCAATCGTCATCCTGATATTCGCCACGGGATTCAAATCGCAGTTTCAACGGGTAAAAACAGGCAAAGAAGCCTTAATCGGCGCCATGGGAGTTGCGACAACTGACCTTAATCCCAAAGGAGAAATCCGAGTCTTCAGCGAGATCTGGGGAGCAACCGCCAAAGACGCACCCATAGCCGCAGGCCAAACCGTGCAAGTCATAGCCTTGGACGGCAACATTCTTATGGTCAAGGCAACCGAGCAAAAAGCTTAATTCCATAAACCGCTGAATAGCTAGTTGAGGTTTGAAAAAGATGGATCCACTTTTAATCGGTTTAATCGGCTTCATTGTATTCATCATAATTGTCTTCCTGCTAAGCGGAATCCGAGTGTTGAAAGAATGGGAAAGAATGCCGGTTCTGCGTCTAGGACGCTACATCGGCTTGAAAGGTCCAGGAATAGTCTACCTCGTCCCAATAATCGACCGCGCCCCCCTAAAAATCTCAACCCGACTCGACACCATACAGTTCCGAACAGAATCAACCCTGACTAAAGATAACGTTCCAGTAAACGTGGACTCAGTACTCTACATGAAACCTGTTGATCTCGAAAAAGCTGTCCTGCAAGTTGAAAACTACTACCAAGCAACACAACTCGCCTCGCAGACAACTTTGCGGGAAGTCATCGGCAAACAAAGCCTAAACGAGCTACTAGCCGAACGCGAAAAAGTCGGAGCAAAACTACGCGAAATAATCGACGAAAAAACAGAGTCATGGGGAATCAAAGTTACCTCGGTCGAAGTCCGAGACGTCATAATACCAGGCAACCTGCAAGATGCAATGTCACGTCAAGCACAAGCTGAACGGGAACGCATCGCGCGAGTAACCTTGGCCACAGCTGAGTTTGAAGCGGCACAGAAAATGATTGAAGCAGCAAAAATGTACGAGTCAAGCGCCGAAGGCTTAAGGTTAAGATGGATGAACATACTTTACGAGCTAGGTCAACAATCACAAACAAA
>JBEKPM010000179.1:0-3451 GCA_049520735.1 Bathyarchaeia archaeon
CTCATTAACAAAATGGAGAACGGCCAGTATAAACTGTCAACTTTCGGGTTGGCAACTGTCAGCGCCATGAAGGGTGTCGAGGATGCCCCAGAGATTGAGCCAAAACGCAGGGTCCAGTTATCCTTCAAATGGAGAGCCCTTTTAGGCGTGCTGTTGGTTGCTGTGTTAGTTTTGGCTAGTTTTTCTGCTCTTCAATACACATCCATGAACAACATGTCCAGCAAGCAGAAATCTTTGGCAGCTGAAAACGAGCAGTTGCTGTCCTGGGGAATAGGCATCAACAAAGTCGCGAATTACCTGCAGAACGTAACTCAAATCGACACGAATCAATACACGACTTCTCTGCTAAGCAACACGTTGCAGTACAACGCCGAATTCAATGCTGCTGAAGAACTGCTCACCTATTCCTTGACGAACGGTCCATACACCTTTAACGTGGAAATGCGGTTTAGAAACAATCATTTTAGCCGTTACCAGCTTGACATGGGAGAGAGCTCGCCTGTTTTCACGCAGTCTCAGCCCCTTGATGTAGATCAGGCTGCAAAGGACGTGCTTATACGGTATCAAGTATATTCAGGCGATGCCTATCTTAGCCAGATGCGCGACCTGATAGATGCCGTAAACACGACTGGACCCGCTTATCTAACGCGGGGTAACATGACACTTCAAGTGACGGTTTCAGGAGGCACCACCGAGTTCCTTTGGATGTACACTCAGAACGGCATTGACTATCAAGCTAAAGGGTTAATGATGACCTTCCGAAACAACATTCTTGTAACCATGACCGACGGCTACTTCCTATTCAACGTCGGAACCAGTGTCCTGAAGATCTCGCAGGAACAAGCGGTCATTATGGCTAAAAACTATGTCCAAACCTTAACTTGGGACTTCAACGGCACCAAGTACACAGGCTTTAGTGTAATTGACAACCCCGTTTCAGTTCAAATGGTGCCGCATCCAAGAGTAGACTCCGTGGATCTTATACCATACTGGTACGTGATACTAGGTTTGGACAGGGTTTATCCGGGCGCCGTAAACGAGGTTACCGTCGGCATCTTCGCAGACAACGGCCAAATAGACGGCGTACAAATGCTAAGCGCTTAAATCGAAAGGTAAATTGCTTAGAATACCAATTGTGAGTCCTTAAACCAAGGATGTTTCGGATGCAAATAAAGTTCAAGAGTGAATTTTTAGCGTTTCTTTTCGGAGCACTTGTGATATTGTTAAATTTCGGTGATAGCCACACGGGTCCAACGATTGGCAATTTAGATACCATATTTGGGGTACCCCTTTGGCCTTTAATGGACATTATCTATCCCTTAGCGTCAATTTACGTTTTCATAGCTTATGGTCGAGCAAAAGGAAATGGGGTCTTGAAGTTGAACGTCAAAACGACAGTGCCTCTTATAACCTACTTGCTTGCCATTTTCCTTCTTAGCATAGATGATGTTTCTCTGGTTCTGAACCTTGGATTAGGATTTCCAAAAGCATATTGGATAGCGATAATGTGGCTGTATCCCGCCATTTCCTTTTTGGCTTTTTTCAGTTTCGGACAGGCAAATCAAAACGAAGGCAGATAGAATGACCCCCAACCGAGCTTGTGTTTATCCGAATCGCGACTATTTGTAATAACGAAACTTATGCCTTCAGCTAAGCTTTTGTTGTGGAAAATTCGGCGCGTTTTTTCTTTGTGAAACGAGTTGCTTTTTTGATTTGGGGGTTGAGCCGTTTGCAGGTTGAGTCACTTACAGTCCATAATAGTCTGCAGTAGTTTTTAATAGTCATAGTTAGTCAATAGTAGTCAACGAAAATAACGAAACATCGCGAAAGGCCCTTAAAAATCGCTGGCCGATGCTTGAAAAGCCATTGAAGGTGAGCTAATGCTCTTTCCTGCAAATTTTTTTTGTTTGTGTTTTGAGTTGCTTTTTTGTGGAAGAACTTGAATCTTTTGCACCTCACGTCCTTTACGGTCCCTTCCGAAAAACTGGGTGATCTAAAGAATCTATAAAGACCTAGAAAGATCCCGCGAATAGCCAATAATAGAAAACAGACGCGAGAGGCAGCGGCTTAATCGCGTTCTTGCTGTTTCCAATTTTAACAAGACATAAAAGGAGGGAGGTAAAAAGAGGTAGTTGAGTGTTTTGAGGTTTAGGTATGGTTGATAAACTGTCAAAATCCGACGTTGCATTCATTCAGCAGCTTCCAGTCGGTCGCCTTGCAACTGTAACTAAAGAATGCGAACCCGTTGTAAGGCCTATCTGGCCCGTATTTGACAGCGTATTCATTTACTTCGCATCCGACCCAGACATGCCCAAACTTGAACAAATCGAAGAAAACCCAGAAATTTCGTTAGTTTTCGACGATTACAACAGAGAAAACTGGGCTGGCGTCAAAGGAATCCGGGTTCAAGGCGAAGCAGAAATCATGTGGGAAGGCGAAGAATATCGTTACGCACATTCGCTCTTGGAAGAAAAATACCCCGAGTACCGCACTGCCGACGGCGGCTGGAAAGAAGGAGACGTGCCCATAATCAAGATTACACCGACAAGCTACAGCAAATGGGCTACCAATCAATGGAAGAAATAGCTATTTTTCCCCTTTAATTATGCCTATCTTGCCAATCATAAATGGCAGCTTCAAAGCAGCTGGAATGAAGGGGGCATTCTTTGTTTCCACAAACTCAACTTCAGCTACCCCCCAACTCTTTATCGTCGCCACCAGCGTGTCGATGTCGCCGTATGTAGGTTTGAGAAGAAACAGATCTTGGAAAGCGAATTTTCCACCTTTCTTAACAACCCGCAGCGCTTCTCGAATGACTTCGCGCTTATCTTTTGAATCTGCAACTTCATGGAAACAAAGGTTGCTTACAGCAGCATCAAAATGTCCGTCTTCGAAAGGCAACTTAGACGCGCTCGCCTTATGAAAAACAGTTCTGTCACCTACACCTGCAGCTCTTGCATTTGATTCACACTTGTTTTGTGAGTATTCCCATCGTTCACCCCAAAAATCAATCCCCGTTATATTCGCCGTGGGAAATTTGCTGGCAAGCTTTATTGTCAAAGCCCCATTTCCGCAGCCTATGTCAAGTGTCTTTCCTTCGCCGTTCCACTGCAGATTAGTAATTGCGTTTTCCCAAATTTTGTTTTGAACGTTTCCGCCTTTGGGTGAAAAAAGGTAGCGTGCATAAGCAAAATACAGTGCGACCGCCAAGAACAAGAACGCGGGGATTGCGGGATACCAAACCAAAATTGCTAAAGCCAGGAGTCCCAGTCCTAAGAGGGAGAAGATGTAAATCAAACGGTTCGAAACCCAGTTTCCGAAGTCAGGTTCACAATTAACTTGGCTTGCCATCTCTTGACACTACCAGCTTTACTTTGAATTGGAACGCTATTTAAGATTTCAGCAAGCTTTTTTTAAGTTAAAACGAAATAACGGTTGCTATGCAAAATAT
>JBEKPM010000180.1:0-3449 GCA_049520735.1 Bathyarchaeia archaeon
ATCCGCTTCGTCAAGGAACTTAACCCAAACGACGTGGGATTCTACATTGCGACCCCTTACCCTGGAACGCCCATGTATGAAGAGGTCAAAGCGAATGGATCCCTCAGAATAACTGACTTTGATAAATATGACACTGCTACCCCAACCTTTGAAATCCCAAATATGACTATGCAAGAATTATCGCAACTAAGAGAACAAGCCTTTCAAAGTTTTTACCTTAGCCCAGCATACTTCGTCAGCGCACTCGGCATGTTCAGGAAAGGCAAAATGTGGGGCTTAGGCGCGACGCGGCTGATTTTGGCTCATGCAAGAAGGGCAGTTCGGGCAAAAGCAAACAGCATCATAAAATAGAAAAATATCCCAAGGAGAAAACGTCAAAATTGATTCTGCTGATGACAACTGCACCGCCGGAAAAGTCGCCTTGGGGCATGCCTGGAAAGCTTCCTCCTTTGGGCTTAGCGTATATTGGCGCGGCGCTGGAAAAGAATGCTTTCCAAGTTGAAATCTACGATAATTATCTGCTTGAAAGACCTATCGACGAAGTTAAGTCCGAAATAAAAAAGAGGTCGCCAGAAATCGTTGGCATAACCTGCAACTCTCTGGCTTATGGGCGCTGCGTGGAACTGGCAAAAGCGGTCAAAGAAGTATCTCCTTCTTCACGTGTTGTCGTCGGTGGTCCCCATGCCTCGTATATGCCTCAAACCATTCTTGATCACCCAGAGATCGATTACGTAATTATCGGCGAAGGAGAGCGAGCTATTGTTCAGCTTGCCTCCAGCATCACGAAAGGCGAAAAATCCAAAGCGGCTGCCCAGATTCCAGGGGTTGCATGCAAAATCGGCCACGAAATTGCTAAGACCGAGCCCCAATTCATCAGCAACTTGGACGAGGTTCCTTTTCCAGCACGTCATCTACTTCCGATGCGGATGTACCACCGCGAACTCAGCTACTTGACGGTTAAACCCGTTGACACTATGAGCGTACACCGCGGTTGCCCATATAGGTGTGCGTACTGCGAAACCCGTGAGCTTTGGGGTTCAGCATGCCGAGCGTTTTCGCCGCCGCGGGTTATAAGCGAAATCAAGCATATGATGGAAACCTACGGCACAAGAGGTATCTACTTTGTCGGCGACAACTTTACCATAAACAAAAAACGCACATCTGAATTGTGCCGCTTAATCAAAAGCAACAAGTTAGACTTGAAATGGACCTGCGAAACCCGAGCCGACCTTATCAACAAAGAACTGCTCTCCGAAATGAAATCCGCAGGCTGCCAAACCATGTTTTTCGGCGTAGAATCAGGCTCACCCAGAATCCAGCAGAAACTTAACAAAGGAATTGACCTGCAGGAAGTTGTGAAAGCTTTTGAACTTTGTAGGCAAGCGGGCATACAGACCGTGACTTCCTTCATGCTTGGGATTCCGGGCGAAACAGTGGAAGACATGAACCAAACCTTCAAGTTTGCTCAGACCCTCAAAGCGGATTGGTGCCAATTTAACATTTACATAGCTTGCCCTGGAAGCCAACTTTATGATGAGGTGATAAACAAAGGACTCTATGACCAAATGTACGACTTCTTGGCAAGGGTAAAAACCGACCAGTTCGACCACGACATGCTGGAGAAGATTCAGAAGGATTTTCAAGGGAACTGCCAAAAATCTGCTGCATCCAAGTTTATGCGGGTGGTAAAGCAGGAAGGTTTAGGCAGCGCGGTTAAGAAGGGCGCGTCAATGGTTTTTCGTCGCTCATAAGGGTTCACCTTCATTTTCTGTTGGTTTTCTTGGTCAAGGGCTTGTTTTTTGCTTCACATAGTGAGCTCAGCTGAGCGGTTTTTGCGGTTTTTAACATTTGTTGACAAATAAGGGAACTTTGCAGGGAAACTAGACAACTATATTAACTCGTGGACTTAATTTAAGTAAAATATTACAAATTTAGGGGAGAAAAATGAAAACTCACATTACCCTTGTGAACCCGCCGTATCCGGGTCAATCTTTCCCGCATCCCCCGTTTCCTCCGTTAGGTTTAGGCTATGTCGCCGCAGTTTTAGAGCAAAACAAATTTAACATCGATGTAGTTGACTGTTTAACCTATAATCTGAACTATGAGGGATTCAGACAAGAAGTCAGCAAACGCAAACCCGACATAGTCGGCGTAACCTGCAACACCCTGACGTACAAGTCAGCGCTGCAAACTCTGAAAGTCGCCAAAGAAGCGCTTCCAAACTGCATAACCGTCATCGGCGGACACCACGTCACCTTCGAGGACGAGCAGGCATTCAAAGACCTTGCAACACTTGATGTCGTAATCCGCAACGAAGGGGAATACACGATGCTGGAACTCGCTGAGCGAGTAGAAGCAGGCAAGGATTGGAGCGACGTCATCGGCACAACCACCAGGATGGGCGACAAAATTACCAAGAACCCAAAGCGTCCCTACATCGAAAACCTCGATGAACTTCCATTCCCAGCACGCCACATGTGGCCACTAGAAGCCACTTCAAAGTATGGCAAGATAATGTTCGACATCATTGCAAGTCGCGGCTGCTCGTATTGGTGTGACTTCTGTATCGAAGTCAGAATGCACGGGCAAAAATTCCGCAAACGCAGCGTCCAAAACGTCTGCGACGAACTTGACGAATGCAAGAAAACTTACAGCGCAGAATGGTTCTCCTTTGTCGACGCAGCCTTTACAGTAGACCAAAAATTCACCGCTGACCTATGCGATGAAATCATCAGGCGAAACCTTAACATTAACTGGGTTGCCGGAACTCGCGTTGACATGGTCACCAAAGAACTCCTGCAAAAGATGGCTCAGGCAGGCTGCAAATCCGTATGGTACGGGGTCGAATCCGGTGCACAGAACGTTCTTAACGAAATGCGAAAAGGTATCACTTTGGAACAAACCATCAAAGCCTTCCAGTGGACGGTGGAGGCTGGGATGAAACCTGACCCCAACGTAGTCCTCGGGTTCCCAGGCGAAACCAAAGAATCCGCATGGGCAACTATAAAGCTCTGCCAGAAGATTGCTCCCACCTACATGGCTTCCTACACAATAGCCACGCCCTACCCAGGCACACCCCTCTACTACTTCCTCAAAGAAAAAGGCTGGCTCAAAGACACTGACTTTGACCACTACGACACGGCAACCCCGACTTTCGAAACCCCCACGATGACCATCCAAGAACTCCGAAAACTCCGCGCAAAAGCATGGTCAAGCTTCTATGAACGACCAAGCTACATAAGAGCCATGTTCAAAAAAGGATTCATTTATGGGTTAGCAGCGATGAAAGCAGCCGCTACGTACAGGCTAATCGACCTCAGGATAGCCCTCCAACCCAACCGAGTGCCGCCGAAGCCACCGTCAAAATCCCACTTCTAAACGGCCAGCCAAAATTTTCTTTTCTTTATTTTCGTTTTAAGAAAAAAATATCGTCAACTGTTTTTCTAAAT
>JBEKPM010000181.1:0-3423 GCA_049520735.1 Bathyarchaeia archaeon
GTACTTAATCGTGATTGAAACTGAAGGCTCAGCAATCGACAGTGGAGTCGCAGGAAGAAAACTGACCGCGGAACGCGTAGCCGACGCAATCAAAGCCTCAGGCATAGAAAGTAAAGTCAAGCACCGCAAAATCATAATCCCAGGCAAAGCATCACGAATCAGCGGCGAAATCGAAGAACTCAGCGGCTGGAAAGTCCTCGTCGGCCCACGAGACAGCAGCGAGATACCCAAGTATCTCATAGAGAAATGGCAGCCATAAACTAGCCTTTCTTTCTTTTGTTTCTTTTATCTTTTCGAATTTTTCATTAATTAACGGTTTTCGCCAAGTTTTTATTATAGCCCACGAATTGGTTTATTGGTGATTTTTTGGATCATACGATTGTGCATTTTGAGATTCCAGCCAACGATGTCGAGAAGATAAAGCAGTTTTATATTGAGTTGTTCGGTTGGACAATGGAAAAATACCCTGGACCGACAACCTACTACCTTATAGGAACTGTTCCCGTGGATGAAAAGACGATGATGCCTATTAGACCTGGAGTAAACGGGGGCCTGTTCAACAAAAAGGACTCTTCTATGCCAGAGATGGCTAAGCCAACGAACTACATTTCGGTAGAATCAGTCGAAGAATATAGCAAGAAAGTGGAGGCGTTGGGCGGCAAAATTGTCGTGCCTAAGATGGAGATTCCCGGGTTAGGCTGGTGGGCGCTGGCGCTGGACCCTGAGGGCAACCACTTCGGATTGCTGGAGTACATGCCGAAATAACTGAAGCATACTTGAAGGGCGTGTTTTCACGTTCGAAACCTAATCTCTATGAAAGGCGTATGCCATCGCTTCTGAAGCAGGCGATGTGAACCTTACTTTCTCTTTGAGGTGGTGCGTGTCTTGGTTTGGAAACTCGTGCTCAATGATTCGGAGTCGTTTAGAGTCGAATTGGGTCGGGATGAGTCGTTAGGAGTCGCAAGGGGTCGAATGGAGTCGCAACCTGCAAACGCCTCAAACCCTAAATTAAGAATCCAACTCAAAATACAAACAACAAAATTCCGCCCAAGAAAATACTTCTTACTTTTCGTTCGCTTTAAAGTCTAAAAGTGTCAAAAATGCCATGCTTTTGAGTTAAATATGTACTAAAAGCTGATAAACCCCTTTTTTCACTTACATCCCCAATCAGGGCGAGAAGGGACAAAAGATAGGCTGCGGTATCTTCGGGGCAAAAAACTTTGAAAACCAAACGGTCTTTCCATATGTATATTGGGGTCTCCGCGCCCAAAACCATCGAGGACACCAATCCCACGGGTTCCTAACTTACGACAGCAAGTTTCACGTTTACAAAAGCCTCGACTTGGTTCCTCGCCTCAAAAACGAGGCCATACACGAATGGTTTGACCGTTTGCCAGGTTCAGTAGGCATCGGCAACGTGCGCTACACAACCTCGGGAAAATGCGATGACACCTCAATCATCGAGGGTACGCAGCCGGTCTATGCATCCTCAGGCAACATAAAACTTGCCTTGTCATTCAACGGTAACATCGTCAACACGTTGCCGCTCAAAAAAGAAATGAATGAAAACTTCTCCGACTTCTACTTCAACTGCGACTCAGACGTCGTCTGTCACAAACTACTCCTCGGACTCAAACAAGGCAAAGACCTGGCATCTGCAGTAAAGTCTGTCATGGAAAGCCTTGATGGCGCATTCTCTGTAACGGGGCTGACGGGTGACGGCGACTTTTTCGCTTTCAAAGATCCGCATGGAATAAAACCCCTATGTGTTGGGCATGACCCGCAGGGAGCGACGCTTGCGTTCTGCTCTGAAACCGTCGGGTTAGACATGAACAGCTTCGTAAGGGACTTCGAACTGAACCCAGGCGAGTTGGTCACTGCTTCAAAAGACGGGTTCAAACGCATGCAACTCATCCAAAAACCCCGCCCAGCTTTCTGCGCTTTTGAGTACGCTTATTTTGCAAGGCCAGATTCAAGATTTGACGGCAAATATGTTTACGAAATCCGTGAGGATTTCGGAAGAAACATCGTTAAAGAGTTTCCGGATGTGGTTCGGGACAGCGATATCATTATGTCCGTGCCTGAAACAGGCGACGACCCCGCCATGGGAGTCCATGAAGCGTCAGGACTGCGGTGGGAGCGGGCTTCTAGGCGGCACCGCTACGTTACCGAACGCGCTTTTATACTTCTCAACACAGAACGCTTCTCAACCATCGACAAGAAAATCAACATTTTAGGCTCCAAAGTAGACGGCAAACGAGTCATCATAACAGAGGACAGTATAGTCCGCGGAGATACAACCAAAGTAATCATAGACAAGCTTCGAAGGGCAGGAGCCAAGAAAGTCTACGTTTTCGTTACGTTCCCAAGAATCATCGGTCCATGCTTCTACGGCATCGATATGTCAACTTACGGGCAACTCATCGGCTCCAACCATACCGTCGAGGGAATCGCCAAAATCATAGGTGCAGACGAGGTATGCTACCAGTCGATTGAAGCATTGGTTAAAGCTACGGGTCAAACAGAAAATGAACTCTGCATGGCCTGCATCACAGGCAAGTACCCAACGCCGTGCGCTCAAAAGATGGCTGACGCCATGAAAAAGAGGTTCCTTGAGGGCTACGAGGAAAAATCAAGAATATACGAAACCGAAGAAGTCCAGCCGAAAGAGTAGTCAAAGCATCCAACGTTGCTATCTGTCTTTGCAGTTACAGGTGTAACCCTTATGGAGAAAATAGGTGTACTCGTAGTTTCCTACGGTGCAAGAGAAGTCGCCATGGTGGACGAATTGCTGCAAAGCACACGCTACCAAGTGGAACTCTACATCGCTGACAAACAACGCAACCCATACAACGCGGAGAAAGCTGCCAAACACGCCGTTATCCCAAGCCTTGATGTGGCAGAGATATGCAAGTTCGCACAAGCAAACAAAGACAGAATCGACTTCGCCCTGGTCGGGTCAGAAAAACCAATAATAGATGGTGTCCGCGACCAAATTGAAAAATCAACTGGCATACCAGTCATCTGCCCAAAGCAACAGTACGCTATAGAAGTCAGCAAAGTCGAGCAGCGCATCCTTTTCGACGAGATTGCGCCGGAAGCGAACCCGCGGTTCAAAGTTTTCAGCCCTGCCAACTACAAAGGATCTGGAGATGTTAAGGGCGATGTTTGGCGGTGGCTGGACGAACTTGACAATCAGGCTGTCGTTAAACCTGATAAGCCGGCGCTGGGAAAAGGTGTGGGCGTCTGGGGTGACCACTTCGTTAACCGCGAGGAACTTTTCGAGCATTTCATGTCCAACTTCAAGTACGGCAACGTCATAATCGAAGAGAAAATTGATGGGGAAGAATCCAGCTTCATGGCTTTCTGCGATGGCAAACACTTCATTGCTCTTCCCGACACGCGTGATTACAAACGTGCCTT
>JBEKPM010000182.1:0-3937 GCA_049520735.1 Bathyarchaeia archaeon
AGCATGCACAAAAAGGAATCAAATGCTGACGTGCCAGTGGCTCATTTAAAAACGCCGACTATTTGCATGGATTTAACTAAGCAAGTCTTACAACGAGCTTCGGACATGATAGATGCCGATGTAACAGATGCCCGTCAAAAGCCTTCCCTTTGGCTTTAGAGCCATCCCCATTTCGCTGATTGCTCGTTTCTCAGCTGCTTAATATCCTACAATGCTCTTCTGTTTTTGTTGCTGAACCGCGTTGTAGATTGATTGCGTGGTAAAGCCTTCGAAACTTAGCAGGTTTGCTGCAGCAGAGTAAAGAAGAAGTAGGTATTTTTGGGTGTCAGGTTCTACGCCCTTTTCAATCAGTTGAGCCGCCTTAACTCTGCGGTCATGACGCTTGGCTTTAGAATGCGTGAATACGAACCTTACACTGTTCCCAGCATGTACTTCTGCGCCCTCCTTGATTAACTGTTCCGCAGCGATGACTTGGCTGACGTGTTGGCGGTATTGCTCTGGATTTCTTGACATGCGTTTAGATACAATCAAGTCACCGATTGGCACGTCTCCATCTAGCAGTTTTTGTCGATAACTTCTTACAACATTTAGCGCGCATGGAATTTTCTTGCGTAGCTCGGCCGTGTTGTTTGCTTCGGCAAGCGTGTTAATCATTTCTGTTTGGGCGCCCAATACAAATCTTGGAGTGTCCCTTCGCCGGATTTCTAAGCCGCGTATTTTGATTTTGCCATCCTCCATTACCCCGTAGTAACGGTTCAATACACCTATTCGGGGATGAGTTTTAGAGGGCAAGAAAACAATCCATTTGTAGCGACCTTCAAAGGTAATTGGTACACCAGACTGCGCAGTTATTACTTTACAGATATCTTCGTAATCCTCCAAGCTGGAGCCAGGTTTTTTTAGCCAAAGTGAATCCACAATGCCATGGATAACTTCAAACCCATGCTCCTCTGCGGTATGCGATGCATTAAGCAGGGCTTCTCTGCCAAACGCGCAAACTCCAATGTGTCCGTCTACGGTGCCGAATTTTGCGTTTTTGTAGCCCAAATATCCAAAGCAGGTGACTAAGATCCATTTGAGCGCACTCTGTCGGTTATCGTAGACTTCTCTGAGGTGTGGGTCGGAAGATTCGTTTTTCATTTTCTTGTAGTAGAGGCGTTTGTTTACGACGAAACTTAATGTTTTGGGAACTATGCCCGTGCGTTTCATGCATATGTGATAGTTTAGTTCTGGGATGTGTTTGGTCGAGTCTGGGCAGCATTTGCAGAGGACGGTTTCGGCTGATATGTTGTTGTTTGCCATGATGATTGGGTACATGCTGCTAAAGTCCACTTCGCCGACGTAGTCGTGTGCGCCTACTTTGGGTTCATAAACAAATCCTCCACGATCGCCTACGAGGAGATCATAAGCAGATTTGAAAGCTTCAGGTATACTTTTGTTTCTTGGAATCAGCACATCATCCTTTATGGCCTGATTAAATTGGAGCGAAGACATGCTCGAGCCTATGGAGTTGCGTGCAGCAGTGTGAAGTGGTACTCGACAAGTTCTTGCAATCTCGATTAACCCATCGAATCCTGCCTCGGACAAAACGAACGTGTTGCTTTCATCAATATGGATTCTTCCGTAAAGCCGAATGGGTCCAGCCCGATAGAAGGTGCGCCCATATGAGAAGAATGTTTTACCTGATGGCGTTTTCGTGGAAAATGGCGTTCCATCTCTGCTTAAAGTAAACTTGTCAATGACATTGTTTAGGGTTGCTCGCTCTGTGAGGTAAGGAAAAATGAGTGAATCGCCTCCGGAAGTCACTAAGAAGTCTGGGTCAAGTTCGTTGACTGTCTTCGCGAGTTGGCGTAGTTTTTCTGCTTCGTCGCCCACGTCGATTCGTATTTCTTCTTGATCTTGATTCACCAAAATTGTGCCTATAGGGTCATTGAAATCTGCGATTTTACTTTTCTTGGCAACTTCTATTTCCAACTTCATAACTCGAAAAGATGGAATGGCATAATCCGTGCTGGCTACTGAATCAAGTAAAGTGTACTGAAGACCCGTTTTTTCCACTTTGACCTCTACAAGTGCAAGGGGGAAGATGTCGTGACTAAAAAAGTACGCTCGGTCTCCTTTCAGGTCGCAGTTAGAAACCTGATATCGCAAGTAATCGCCCAGCCTTAGAATGGTGTTGGTCAGGCTCTGTGTTCGTCTGCAATCTTTGAGCTCAAGCTCTAGAACTTTGGTTTTTTCTGAATCTGTGGGCTGGGCATACTTGTACGCAAAGCTCCACTTCGCCACGTCGGAGTTATCGTAGAGCCGACCTATTACCAGTTCAATGTTGTCTTGATTGGATGAAACGTAAATTTTAGGGTGAAACTTGTCGATTAGACGAATTCTTTGGCCTGCTTCGCTAATTAACCAGACGGTGATTTCGCCTTCGTTAGATGGATAAGCATCGAGTATCCAACCTTTGACTTTGCAAGGGCTATTAATTGTAAGCATCAAATCCTCCGAGCGTCCGCAGGCGCGCTTTAATTTTTTCTTTGATAGTAACCAAAGGACTTGCGCTTATTCTCAAAATCCCTTAAAAAATATTCGCCGAAACGACTACTTAGCGCAGTGGAGGGGTTAGTTAAAATGAACAGTTATCTATTTTCTTGTTTGGTTCGTTGTTCATTAAGTCTAATGATTAGAGTCCTCTGATCCACGATCCACCACAGTCATTCCGCCTTGGCAGGCACGTTTACACGATGCGAATAGGGAATAGATGTCATGGCAAGTATGGGAATACTTGCGTCTTGTCAGCGTTGACCCGCCAAGGCAATTTGACCAGTGGTGAAGGTAGCCGCCTTATCGGCAAACCATAGAGACCCACGCGGAAAATTAAAAGTTGCACACATAAAATATTTAGAAAACATATAACAAGCAGGTAACGTGAATAAGGTTAGGGTCAAGAAGACCATGAGGAAAATGATTAAAGTAATCTTGATAGTTATCGCCGTAATAGCAATTGCCACTTTGATTGGCATTGTTGTCTGCTTTTCTGATGTAGTTGCCTACACCGCCACGGGCTCCCAAACTTTGACGCCAAGAGGGGCTTCTATAGGAAAAGCTCTTGTTGTTTATGATCCGGGGCTTTCGGGAGCAGCGCACAGCATAGCACAGAAAATAGCGGGCGACCTTAAAGCGAAAGGGTACACTGTAAGTTTGGCGGGCATAAAAAGCTCTGCCGCGGCCCATACCTCAGGCTACAGTGTCATAGTTGTTGGAGGACCGATTTACGGCGGAAAACCAACGGGTTCAGTTGATGGTTTTCTTAGCAAATTAAACCCCGCTCAAGGAACCAAAGTCGGCGTTTTCGGAAGCGGCAGCTTTGGTGGCTCCACTGACAAAATAGCAGTCTAACGATTACTTACTCTACTAAAATATTGTCTAGTGAGGTTCAATCTGTCCGCTGCCAAGACTTCGTAAACCAACTACTGAAATGAGTACAGCTAATGAAGGGGAAAATTCACTCTGAGTTAGTATAATCATGACGTGTGCTGAAATGATAGCCGAGGCATGGCAAATCTATTTTTTTGAAAGCAAAGTCCTTTATAATAGGTGCACGTTCAGGTAGTTAGAATGCGAGGATCGCATTATCACTTTTTAAACCTTAAAGTGGCATTAAGTGACTTAGTGACGGTTCTGGGCACAAGAATTGAGATTAGAATATGACTATAACCATAGAAGTCCCAAAAATTAGTAATCATTTAGCTGAAAAGTGTCCTGAATGCACAAGCAAAAATCTTGTCCATGACCGCGACACGGGTGAAACTATCTGTGGAGACTGCGGTCTAGTTTTGTACGAGCAGATGTTAGATAAAGGCCCCGAATGGCGCGCTTTTACACAAGAAGAAAAAACATCAAGAAGCCGCGTCGGCATGCCAACCTCATATTCAGTTCATGA
>JBEKPM010000183.1:0-3644 GCA_049520735.1 Bathyarchaeia archaeon
GGGCTGGTGAATGAGTGGTCGGCGCCGTCGAGGTTCACAAAGGTGAGGTTGACCACTTGGTTTGCGTAGACTGTGAAATTGCATGGGACAAAGGCGTCGTGGAGTTTACCGTCGGGACCAAGAAGGAGGCTTCCCTGAACCGACAACGTGATGTCCGCCGCTTCTCTGGGTGCTCCGCCGTTGCTGGTTGAGGCGGGCTTCAGGTTGTACCCGATAATCGCCCCCAGCACGCCGACAGCAAGCAAAACGACGATGACTGCAGCTACCGCGAATGTTTTGGGAAAATCACTGCTCATGTTTTATCGCCATAGAACGGATTTGAAATAGCTTTGTAGAATCTTCCTCGGGCTTAAATAGATGATTGATTTCCGATAGATTTTGTAAAACTGACTGTTTAACCTGTAACTAGTCTGTAGCCTATTTTTGATCCCATGTTGTAGCTGTAGGCTAAATTAATTATCATTATGGCCATTGCGTCAAGAAATCGAGCGATAAAAGCCGTCAACTGTTCCTTGCCAATTTTGCCCGTTTTTTGGTTACCTGCGAAAACCGTGTTGAACGCCTTGACAACCCGCGCCTTAGGAAGCTTCTCTTGAGTTTCCTCCGCAGTGGAGGTGGTGCAACTAATTCCCAGCTCCATCTTTGGTCCAATGGCGTTCATGACGTCGATGACAACTTTGCCGTCAGCGTAAGGCTTGACTTTTGTAATCGCGTCATCGGCGTTTTCATGAGGCACCGCCAAAATTATTATTTCTCCCCATTTGGCTGCGTCAGGGACTGGTTCTGCGGGGTTTCGGTGACCAAACTTCACTTCATGCTTGACGCTTAAGCCTTTGCCGAGTGCTGTGCCGACATTGCCTTTCCCGATTATTGCAATTTTCAAAAGGTTTACCTCAATCAATGGGGCGCGGGGAGGCTTTTTAGAAGTTGTGACTGTATTGTGACTACAACAAAGGCTTCTATGGGAAATCAAGGGGATTACCAAAATGAAATCCCGATACAACTTTAGAAAGTATTTCATCTAAACTCTCACACAATTCATCTTTGAATGTATAGCCATTTTCTGAGGCTAATTCTTTTAGGCCCTCATAAAGTTGAGGGCTAAACCTATACGCCCAAGGCACCTTAGGCATACGCTCGCCGACCTGTATCAACAAAGTGTATTGACAAAATGTATCAACATTGACCCGACCGGGTAGGCTTGTACACACAAGAAGATGGACCCCCTACCCTCTATTTACTTGGTTGTTTGCCTTTCTGATTTGATTTGCGAATTAAGATTTCGTTTTTCAGTAAATTTTCGTGCGCCTGGCAAAACTGGTTACCCAATGGAGTATGGTTTGCCATCAACTATGTTCGAAGCATCGATATTGTTCGGTTCAGAGTTTTGGAGGATTAAGTTGTAGATGTTGCTGCTGATTTCGTTGCTTCTGAAAACATTGTAGCTTGAGTTCACAAGAAGTATTCCCACGTAGTTGTCGGTAACTATATTCTGCATTACGCTGCAGCGATGGGCGTTTTCAAGCATTATTCCAATGCCCGCCGTCCGTGAGGGAATAGCGGCGTTCTTTAACGTGAACCCTGATACGGTTACGTTGTCAGCTTGAATAGTCAACGCTGTTCCGTTCATCGTGCTCTCTATTATCGTGGCGTTCTTGTTGTTCGTGGTTAGGATGACGGGCTTGGTTAAAGCGACGTTTTCTCGATAAGTCCCGGGCTTCACCATAACCATGTGGCCTTCGGAGGTTGCGAAGGACGAAAGCGCATCCTGGATCGTATTGTATCCTAAACTGTCGTTTAAGTCTGTGACGGAGTAGCTCACTCCTTTTTCGAAATCTTGCGGCCAGTAAAGGACTGTACTGTATTTGGTTTTGATGTTGCTTTGGAATTGTGTGTCACTGTACACGATGTCTACTTTTGTTTTGTCTTTGTTGAGAAGGTTTGTGATGTTGAAGTATAGTTGCTGGGACCAGCTTGTGGCAGTGTGATCTTGCCATACTGAATCGGTTGAGCTGCGGAAGCCGAACCCGTAGTTTTGCGGAAGAACAACGACGGTGTCAGCTTTCTGGCTGCCGTGTTTGGCGGGGTTTTGCTGGACGTAATCCCAGAAATCCTTCAGTTTGCTACGGTAGTCTTGTGTCAAGGTGGTTTTCACGTAGTTTTGGGATGAATCGTAGATGGATACGTATGATGCGCCGCAGTTGTAGGCTAAAACCATGTCGCTATACATCTGAGAAGGCGGCTCCAAGTAGGTTCCTCCGTTTTCTGATCCATTATATGTCCAGGTTACGATGGCGCCCCAACTTTGGTTCTGAACTTCTGCAGCGCCCCTGACCAGACTAATCTGCATTGGTCTGCTGTTGTTCCAGCCGAACTGTGCCAGAACTGTGTTGTACCCGAGTTCATAGTCGAACCAGTACAAGCCGTAATCTGAGGTGAACAAAGAAGAATTTACGCTTTTAAAGAAACTTGAAGTTGCAGTTAACCCGCCGCCGGTGCCATGAGTCCAAAGCCAAAAGAAGTAGTTGTAATAGTCCAAGTAGCTTTTTGCTGGAGTGGTCGGAGTTATGACTGTGTTTTTTATGATTTGAGTCGTGTCCAGTTGGCTTGCTGCTGGTTCATCGTAGTAGTAGACACCCAGCAAATGACTTCCATACCGTTCTTGAGCTGCAGTAAACCATTCGGAGGGAATATAGCCTGTGTCGTTCAGAAAGAACTGTTCGTAGAACTCGGGCATAAAGTACAGTCCCGCGGCGTAGGCATAGTCGCATACCTCGCTAAGCGCCGTCTCATTCTTGATGACCTGCGGCGACGCAATAATATACATGTTAATGTAATTTTTGACTTGATTAATTATGGCTTCACACTGGGCAACCGTAGCGTCCCATCCTGTTTCAATCCCCACATAGAAAGGTTTCGATGGTGCTTCGGTTTGTTTTGCCGGCGCAAGAAAGTTGGAAGCTACTAAAAACGAAACAACTATTATCGATATTAGCACCGAGGCAATCAGGATTTTTCTCTGCTTCACCGAGTTTGTGTCACCTGAAATAAGTAAGCTTTTTTCATCCACTTATCTACTTCTATCAAGAAATTTACAAAATCAAGGCATAATTTACGCCAGTCCATGCTAAAGGCTTTAAGCAATCGCTAATATAACAAACGGCAAGGTGTGAAACCGCGGACAAGACAGACGTGATTCTTTGCCAGCTGCTGCTCGCAAACTCCCGACTTTCCTACCGCGAACTAGGCGAAAAACTCAACCTTTCCGTCACCGCGGTACACAACCGCATTCAATCCCTAATCCAGCTTGGCATCATACGCAAATTCACAGCTAAACTTAGTTTTGTAGCCAAAAATGGCATTCCCGTCTTGATTTTTGGGACATCAAAGGCGGTCTCGATCCGTGACTTGAACCCAAAACTGGAAAAGAATGGGTCCATTTACTGGTTGGCATTAGGCGGCGGAAACGTTCTGTACATCGGCGCTTACCTGAAGAACATAGCTGAATTGGAGGGGCTGGTGCGCTTCGTCAAAGAGGCTGCTCAGACGCCTGAGCCCACCGTTGGAATAACTGTTTCTCCTGTTCCTGCCTCCATGCAATTCAACTTTGATCCCGAAACGAAACTTTGTGAGCTTGACTACAA
>JBEKPM010000184.1:0-3360 GCA_049520735.1 Bathyarchaeia archaeon
CACCAATCTTTAAAGTAGTTCAGCGATTGTTCGATTGTAACAAAGCAGCTTTGACAATAAAATGTTAACGTAACTATATTATTAAGTATTTAGGGCGATCAAAAAGCCTGGGAGCCGCTGAAAGCTCGCAAGTCCCCGCTGGATAGTAAAAAAACAAATAAGAAGGATGCCATCGTGAGTTTTCCTGCAAGCAAACAGAAAATGGAAACGGTCACCTCGGAGGAACAAATCAACATTAAGCTTACCGACCGGTTGTCCGCGAGGCTTTACAAAGACTGTTGTCCCCATTGCATGGAGACCGCGCCCCTTCAAAAGGGCCTTGTCCTAACGCTTAATGGTAAAGAGTTAATCGAGGAAGGGCTCGGCTTCGGAGCTCCAGTTGTTAAGTACCAAGACAAAACCTACTTTTCCAGTTCAGCGGAAATATCGATTGAAAAAAACGCTTCTACCTGCAAGGTACTCAAAAAGTACGTTTTAGACTCTGTGTCCCGAAAGAAGTTTTGGCGAGCATCCTACATCGACGATGGCGTTTATTCTTCGCTAAGAAAGACCTTTTCAAAACCATACCTGACCCAAAAGAGTCTCTCGCCGTTTTTCAACGCGGTTATGGAACTTCGTCAGATAGCGAAGATAAAGACGGAATTCCAAAAGGTGAAAGATAGAGGCACAGTAACTGTTACTTATACGATTAAGCCAACCCTCATTGACATAAGCGTCGACTTTTCAGACTTATACCTTCCAGGTTGCGGTGAAATTTTGGTTTTAAATGAGCAAGGTTCCACAGTTTTTGAAGAATACTGTGACGCTAGCAAATTGAAATTGTTTGGAAGGGAAATCGGCGCGTGGGATAGGGTGGCTGCTGATTGGGCCTCTTTAGTCAACATTAATGAAGGGTTGTCTTTTAGCCTGGAAAGGATTCAGGGAGCTACATTGTTTAGGGGTTGGGAAAGGACGAGGAATCGTTTTTCATGGGCGGGTTTAAGCTACTCCCTAAAGCCAAATAAAAGAGTCTTCAATTATTCGGTAAGATTTGGTTTTTTTGGGCGCGTGTCAGTTTTGAAGAACATTTTTTAATTGCGAAAAGTGTGAAGACACAAAATTCTCGATTTTGCTTCCTCCATATTAAGGTTCAATCATTTCTCTTTCGGGTTCGCTGCCTTTCAGCCGTTGCCGCAGGGTGTAGATGAAAGCGATGAACCAGAAGGCCACGCTTATCCAACCCAAGATGAACCCGATAACGTTATTTAAGAGGTAGTAAGCGATTTGGAAGGTAACAAGCGAAACAAATGTCAAGAATGAGCCAGTGATGCTGTAGCCCCGCAGCGCATTACGATTTTTGATGACAGCTCGGAGCATCAGTAGTAGAGCTGTAAAATTGATGATACTGGCAACGCTCAACGCTAAATTTGCAAGGTTCATTTAAGCCTGATTTCTCACTGCCACAAAAGCTTTGCATAACTTAAGACTTACGCCGCGTAACCAAGCCCTGACGCGTAAAACTCCTTAAATCCGATCGTGCAATTGTATATAATGAAGCAGAGGGGACAGAATGAAGAAAATAGTTTCACAAGGTTGCGAAGGGTGTGGACGGCAAGAGCCCTGTATAAGAAGTTACCGTCGGGTCTCGTTTGGAGAACAAGTTTTCTGCCCAGACGGCACAGTTCACCTCGTAGATGAAACAAGCCTAGCATAGGAAGCCAAGAGGAAAAACAGTCAGCTGCTTATTCCCTGAACTTTTTTCCACAGCTTTGGCAATAGACTGCATTGGTGGTCCCGCAGAATTTTCAGAAAGACTTCATGAACCCCATATCAAGAAGCGTGTTCCATTTGCCGGCGATCCAAAGCTTGTTCCTTAACGGTTCTATCGCGGACAATATTTGGCTTAGTTGCTTAAACTGCTCTTCATCTGGAGAAAACTTTGATTCGCATTCTTTACTCAAAATAACAAATTTTGAACCGCGTCCACAAATCAATCTGACCTCTTCGATTTCATCGTGAGTGTAGAAACAACTTTTCTTGCTGAGCTTCAAAATATCGTCTAAAGACCAGTCTTTTATTTTTTCATCAATCGATTCCTTGTCCTCGGCTTTTTCCACGTGTGATGACATGGGAGGAGGCACTCCGAATACTGAAGGCATGAAAGAAAGCTGCTGCGATTCCTCAGATTCAAAACGATCCACCTTACCCATGCAAACAATCGCAACACGTTTGTCAGTAAAATAAACGTCATACCTAGTGCGAACATCAACTGGCAAAACAATGTCTTTAACAATCCCCAATAGCCTTTCAGAACTTGACATATTTGAGTTCCTCACAGATGGTTCTTACTTACGCTAATTCATAAGGTTTCTTGTCATTTAGATTCGCAACTATTTGGAGACAAATTGGTGGACGAGCCGGGATTTGAACCCGGGACCTCCACGATGCCAACGTGGCGATCATACCAGACTGATCTACTCGCCCGAACTATGTGGCGTCTAAACTTTAGACGTGTCGTTTAATAAGCGTTTCTTATCCGGTTGCAAAAGAAGACCAAAGGCGCGCACTGAGCGCTTGTTCATATTTTGGGGCGGCGTAACTTTTTATAATGCAATCGCAAATAGAGAAGCAAAGCAAGGTGCCACATATGCCCAAAGTTAAAGTTGCATTAATCGGCGTTGGAAACTGCGCCTCTGCCTTCGTCCAAGGCATCCAGTACTACCAGAAATCCAGCAAACCGGAAGATTTCGTTGGCCTGCGAAATCCAGTTTTGGCAGGTTTAAGCTCCAAAGACATCGAGGTTGTTGCGGCTTTTGATATTGATGACCGTAAAGTCGGAAAAGATCTTTCTACAGCCATTTTTGCTGCCCCGAACAACGCGCCAAAGGTCGCTGAAGTACCCATTTTGGGAGTTAAGGTCAATAAAGGTCCATTGCTTGACGGTTTAGGAAATTCAAGTAAAGCCATCGTGAAAATCAGCAATGCCCCTGATGCAGACGTGGTTAAGGTTCTAAAGGCTGCGGGCGCTGAAGTTATTGTTGATTTGCTTCCAAGCGGAGCCTCAAAGGCTACCCAATGGTACGCTGAGCAAGCTTTGGCGGCGGGATGCGCATTCGTGAATGCCACGCCGAACTTTATCGCAAGTGACGCTGCGTGGGCGAAACGGTTCGCTGACGCAAGTCTTCCACTTGTCGGAGATGACCTTGTGGATCAGGTAGGCTCAACTGCGTTACACAAGACATTACTTAAACTGCTAAGCGACAGCGGCGTCAAAATCGATGAAACTTACCAGCTTGACGTTGGCGGAGGAACAGAATCCGTCGATACCATGGACCGAAGCCGAGACGCAAAACGCAACATAAAAACTGCATCCGTAGCTGC
>JBEKPM010000185.1:0-3359 GCA_049520735.1 Bathyarchaeia archaeon
CAGCCTTGTACTTTGGAAGACGCATCTTTAAAGACTACAAATACAACTACAAACTGCCCACAGCAATATTTTTCACACTATACATCGGAGGATTCCCCGCAGCATTCGCACTCTACTCAGCCATAATAGATTTCACGGCCATCAAAGCAGCAGTGTTTGTGGCTCTCTTAGTGTTTACGATCTATAGTGCTTTAACATGGCGACCAAGAAAACCAAAGAACCCAAAAAAGGTAGTATAGCCTCGGGGGAGTTTAACGTGATTAAGCTTTGTTGCTTGTTAGCTTACTAGGAATTTCGGCGTTTGCTGTTGTCAGTCGGCTTGTAAATCGCAATAAGGCGTTGTGGAAACCTTCCAAGTGAGGGCTATGCATAAGGCGTTTATCGATCCAGAAAAGTGTGGTCATTGTGTTGAATGTGAGGCTGCTAAGATATGCCCATACAAGGCGATTAATCGAATTGATAGCAATGAACCGAGCGTTGTTGACGCTACATATTGTAGAGGGTGTGGCGACTGCGTAGCTGAGTGCAATTTTTCAGCAATCATATTAAAGACAGCATGAGATCCTTAGATTATAACATCTTGGCAACTTCGCTTAGTGGTTTGACTGGTCTTACTTCCACAGCCATTTGCCCGAAAAATCTTCTAACTGCTTCGGGGTTTTCGGCGTCCATAGTGAAAAAACCTTTATGGTCCACTGAGGTATCTTGCGGACAACTCATGTAAGCGGCTACCAGATTGACGCCTGAGTTTTTCATGTTCTGCTCCGAGAAAAGCTGCTTAAGCATGGCTTTACCTTCAGTCGACAATAACGGGCATCGAGAAGCTTGATGAGTATGAGTGGCTTCATATAACAAGCAACATCACCTCCTAACTAACACTGCCTAAAACAATTGTTTCTTGCGTAAACTGGCATTTATATGTAGTGTCTTTTTCGAGTGAGTAAACCATTTACCGATAGTTTTTTGGAAGATGCTATCGGCTTCACGGACGCTTGGCAGGGTGTGGGGAAACTCAATCATTGATTCATTGAAGTGGGGCTAATCAATACGCCGCAGACAGCGCGGGCTTACAATATTTTACCTCAGAGAACCGCCTAAAGAGTCGCCCACCTTAGGGAAGCTAATTCAACGCTGCATCAACGCTGAACGAGTTAAACTTGCTTTAGCTAACCTAGTTGAAACATACCTAAACAGCGGGTCAAAGGTAACCTTCAGCGAATATTACAGCACAAAAGAGCCAGAAGAAATTCAGAAAATAATCAATTTAAATCCAACCCATAGTTAGCTAAAAGCTGTGACTTAGTCCATAGGGACTTTGACCCAAGGCTTTTATTTGCGTATGGTATGGGGGTAACCTGTATTCTAACAAGCAATAATTCGAGGAATAAAAATGGAAGATCATGGCGACCGAGTCAAGTTCCTTATGTCAGAAGAAAGGAAACAATGGCACAATCCAGAAACGATCTTAAAAAACGTCGGAGTTGTCAGGGGAATGACGATGGCTGATTTAGGCTCTGGACCTGGTTTTTTCACTATACCAATGGCTCAGGCAACCGGCGAAAAAGGCCTCGTATATGCCGTTGACAGCAACCTTAATATGTTAAATGGCTTGAAGGAAAACATTACCAAGTCGGGCGTCGACTCTAGAATAATTGAAATCATAAATAGCGAGGTCTCCCATACGGGGATACCTAACGGTTCTGTTGATATTGTCCTCTTTGCCAATGTTCTTCACGAGGTCGGGGATAGAAAGGCTTTCTTTCAAGAAGTTAGGCGTATATCTAAACCTACGGCATATATTGTTGATGTTGATTGGAAGAAGATAAAAACAGAACATGGACCGCCAATGAAAGAACGTCTCTCTGACGATGAGGCAAAACAAGTTCTTTCAGAGAACGGCTTTACTGTTGTAAGACAGATGGATGCTGGACCTTTCCATTATGAGCTAATTTGCAAGCCGACCGGTCATCAATAGAGTATGCAACTGGTCGGAAGTTCGTTTATTTATTTAAGATTTGACTGGGTAGATTGAGAAATTGCCTGTTATAGGCTCAGACGCCGATAGTTCAGAGAAGCAAGTAGTTGACGCTTTAACTGTTGATGTTGCAAAAGGCTTGACGTCTGATCAGGTTGAGGTAAGGCAAAGGCGTTATGGGCGCAATGAGGTAGCGGAAAAACAACCAAACCCTGTTTTGGCTTTCGCAAAGAAGTTCTGGGGTTTAACCGCCTGGATGCTTGAAGTTGCCATTGTTCTCTCTTTTGTTTTGGGCAAATATTTAGACTTCTACATAATAGCTGCCTTGCTGCTTGTAAACGCCATTTTAGGATTTATTCAAGAACGTCAAGCTACACGAGCAGTTGGAGCCCTTAAGCAGAAACTGCAGCTAAAGGCGCGCGGTTTGAGTCTCTACCGGGCTTATCCCCAACACGGTATGAGTCCCTATGCTTAAACTTGAAAAGTTAAGTCTTTTTTAAGTTTAGCCCAAGTTTTGGAGCCGCGGGCTTGTGTTGCTTTCAGAACCTGTAAAGAACTGCTCGCTTTAACGCCGCTTCTTACAGCCCCCAGCTTTGTGCCGCGGTTTGGTGAGGCGGTTCTTTCTCATGTTTCTTTTTTTTCTCGATGACATTAAACCTGTTGATTTTTACGGTTGTCCCTTCAACGGAGACCCAATGAGTGCCGTTTAGATCTCGGTGGTAAACGAACTTGTTCACTACATGCTCCAGTTCCACCACAGAAACCTTTTCTGAATTCACCAGTACCTTGTCCTCAACTTGGGAAACGGGAACTTTGAGGTGCAATTGCAGAAAGCTGGTCAAGCTTTCTTTTTCGTTTTGCAAATCGCCTAAATCTACTTTGAGTTCCATCTGAGGTTTGTTTTTGTGTCCAAAAAACAAAAGTGCTCCCTCCATAAGGGTAAGCCATTTTGATATTAAAAAAGCTTAGCAGCGCACTTGGTTGGACCTAATAGAATTGCTTCAAAGGGTTTTGTGGGTCAGTAGCTAACTTTACAGAAGATGGCACTACAACGCTTTGCCACTCCTTTTCGGATCTTCCATCTTCAACTTCGGCAACATTGACGCTGTGTATGTGAAGAGCATACTCCATTGCTTTGTCCTGAGGATTCTCAATCTGAAGCATCTGCTTGAGACTTAAGTGTTCAAAGACCCGTCTAATCGGGCGCATTGAATTGCCATGACACGAGATAGCCACATTACCCGGATTCTGATGAAGCCACCTTTCAAGCTGCACAATAAAGGGCAAAGTGCGGCTTTCAACCATCTTCAGGCTTTCACCTTCAGGAGGCGCAAAATCGTAACCTCGATGAACTTTGGCAAACCACTCAGGTTTTTCAGCAGCA
>JBEKPM010000186.1:0-3358 GCA_049520735.1 Bathyarchaeia archaeon
GGGCTTTGACGGCGCTAGAATACCGTTCTAAGAGGCATCACATGTCTCTCAGCCAGCGGGAACTGGAACAAATCGTAGCCAAAACAATCTCTCTTTACAACAGGCTTAGACGCCCCGAAATAGCAGCTAAGCTGGTTTCTGTAACACCAGCAAGCGTCACGGTTTCTTTTTCCGGCGGTTTCTGCTACGGCTGCGGGATAATAGATTACGTTGACGGGTTTGCCCAACAATTCAAAACTTTAAGCGGCTACACAGAGTTGAAGATTGGAAAAACCCGGCAGATAACCCCTCGAACCTTCGAAGCAGATTACATCGTCAAAATCAAATCATGAAATATTTCTTTTCTATGGGACTCTTGTTTTCAAGCCAAAACACACATAGGCAAAACCTTGCATTTTGGTTTGTTGTGGGAAGAAAGCGCTGTGTCAGATTTAGCAAATAGCTGTGAGTACTTTACAATCGACAAATCATGCTCGGCTGTTTCTGAGAGCGAAAAAGCGAAGGCAAATCGGCAGATTAGATGCCAAAACGACGAGAAAATAGCCTGTTGCTATGTCTGCTTATCCAGACCGCAATGTGAAATAAAATGCAGATTTCTAGGAAACATCGAAGGGGAATCCCAACAAATAGACGCAGAAAAAATCGAAGCCGAGAACGCAGCTGACAATGACAAAAAAGCTGAACTGGACCAAACCAAAAATGGCGCCGTTGTTTGTTGCTCTATTTGCGACGTCAAGATGTCCCGGACTAGAACCAAGTTTAGGATTGACTGCTGGGAAGATTCACAAGTAAGAATGGTTGATGACGACTCAGGAAAGGTAATGGAGGAAATACTGGCTGTAACAGTTTACTTGTGTCCAAGATGCGGCAGAATTGAATTAAGGGCAAAATAGAAATAGTTGCGATTTGGCTTTTCAAAGAAAAGAAAAACTTTGACTGAGCTAGCCAAAAAGGGGTTAACTTTCTCCTTGTGGCAACCCGATCTTGCGTAGGTAATCCCTGGCGTATCGGGGATTGTAAGCAAGAAGTTCTTTGCTTCTCAGAAGTCGACGATCCAAGCGATCTAATGCGACGCGGAATGTAGGTTCGATGCCCCAGCCTTCGCTTGCGCTATAGAAGGTGCCTCTGACGGTTCTGAATTGGAGGCGGCAATGGATCATGGGTGTTCCACGTAGGTTTGTGTTGCCGTGGCTTTTCATGTAAACGAAGAGTGTGCCTAGCTGGAAAGCTTCTTGGTATTTGTGGGTGAAGGAGTCGAATTCATCCATCATGAATGTTTGCTGCTCAGGTGTAATTTCGACTTCTTTGACGCCGAATTGTATCGACAATTTGCGTGCTGCGGTTTCAAGTTGGCTGATGGGCTCAAGAAAATCAAGTTTCGTTGCAACGCCGACTAAGCGCTCATTCGACGTGACAGCTAAGCATGAAACGTCGTGGTCATGCATCATTTTCTCAGCGTCACGTAGGCTCGTCTCCGGCGCAACAGTGACCACTGGTCTTCTCATTATGCCTTTAGCTGGAACACTTAGTGTTTCGATCTTTTCGCCGACGATGTCTCCTGTGGTTTGGCGTCTCTGCGGCCAATAGATACTCTCTAAAATGTCTTGGATACTGATCAAGCCTACAAGTTTCCCAGATTCCATGATGGGAACATGCGAAATACCAAATTCCCTCATCAAGCTAAGGACTGCTCCTACTGAACGGTTAGATTCTAAAGTGTGGGGTGCTCGAGTCATGATGGTCTCTATCTTGACGGTTCCCCAATCCTGCGTCACCGCTGAGTGAATGATGTTTTCGTCGGTGATGAAGCCTAAAAGCTTGTTTTTCTCAAGAACCGGAAGCTGCCTGAGCCCACTTTCAATCATTAACTTGGCTGTTTTGCTTAGAGAAAAGTCAAGATTCACCGGCGGAGCATTCTTCATCAAGGTTTTAACTTTGGTGGCGTTGAGGTCAAGTCTAGATCTTAAAATCGCGCGGCGAGTAATCATACCCTCGTATTTTCCTTTGTCATTTAAGACAGCTAAGACGGGAAGCATTCCTTTTTCGAAGGCTTCTAAGCACCGGGAAAGAGGATCATTCTCCTGCACGCTTCGAAAGCCCTTTGAATAAACATCTCCAGCAGAAATTTGGCTTGCCATAATAACCCCTTCTGACTTAATGTAAAAAGTGACATTTAAACATTGCAAGCAAGCTAGACCACCAAGAGAACAAGGAATAACATGCTTTTCTGGTTTAGAGTTTAGGTTGCGCTCAAGTATGATAGCCCTAAACTCTTTTATGGTTTACATCAATTTGCTTTTAACTCCATTTTTCCGCATATTTGACAGATTGTGTATTTTTGTTCTTTTGACCGTGGAAAAACACGTTTTTTCAAGCAATATTTATATCAAAAGCGCCGCATTCCCTTCCAATCGAACTGTTGGGCGATTTGGCACTGTTTATTCGGTGCAAAAAAGGTCGCTCTGGTGGCTAAAACATGCCGTTTAAAACCGTAAAAAAAGATGCGGCAGATACCCTGACAATCGAGTGGGGTTTACAAGTTAAGAATTACAAGTTAACCCTTGACAAGAAACGTTGCGTCTCATGTCAAATATGTGCTTTAGCCTGCCCCAAAGAGGCTATAACAACGCAAAAGCAGCCTAAGGTCGCGGGTGAGACGGCGAAGAGAGCCAAGGTTGACATTGACTTGGCTAAATGTAATTTTTGTGGAATATGTGACGTCACTTGCCCGTACGGTGCAATCAAAGTCACCTTGAACGGCAACCATGACCTGTCCGTTTTGGATAAAGACAGCTTCCCGCAGCTGATCCGCGACATAAAAGTGGATGTCGCCCAATGCCCCAAAGAATGCGTTGAATGCGAAACGACCTGCCCTTTCGGATTGATAACCGTATCCAAGGTTGGTTTTGACGGCAACCCCGTAGTGGATATGACGGCTTTGTCGTCAAGCTTCAAGAAGCGCGTACAAGTTAGTCTCGATATCCAGAAAGAGTATTGTCCCACTTGCAGAGTATGCGAGTTCAAGTGTGCTCCGGGCGCGATAAAAGTCAAGAAAGCTTTCGATGGATTCGTCGCAATTGCACAGCAGAAATGCCCTGAAGGCTGCACAGATTGTTTAAGCGTCTGCCCAATCCCGGGCGCCCTGACGCTAGGGGAAGACAAGAAAGTTCATGTTAACGATTCATTCTGCACTTACTGCGGCGCGTGTAAAAACGTTTGCCCCGCCCCCGAAGCACTAACGGTTAAACGTACGGCAGTGCATCACACGCCCATCCGCTCCGGAGCGTGGAACAAAGCGTTAGAAAGGATTACTTCGACAGCTGACGCCGCCAAAGAGTTCCGTGCTGTTGCGGGTGAA
>JBEKPM010000187.1:0-5576 GCA_049520735.1 Bathyarchaeia archaeon
TCTCTGCCAAGGAGCATACGTCGGTATTTTACGCCGTGTGGTCCAACGAGGACAGGTATGCCTAAGCGCCAGAATCCTGCGCCGATGGCTGCTGCTTTCTGTGAATATGCGCCCCAAGCTAATCCGACTGCGCCGAGGCGGTTGTGGATGTAATCTGCGATTTCTTCGTAGTTGCCTCTGAGGTTTCGTTTCGCGAAGATGTTCGCTACTTTGATTGCTGCGCCTGCGATGTGGCTGTTTGCGACGCATGAGCCGACGTTGAGGACTCCTCCAGCTTCGAATCCGCCTGAAAATTCTTCATAAATTGTTTGGCCGTCGCTGTTGCGGTAGCTGCCTGCGGACATAGCTGAGCACCCTGACAGTACAACGATGTATCGTCTAAGGGCGAATTCTCTGCATATGTCATAAACGTCTTTGCCGCCTTTCGGATAGTTACTGCATCCTACTACTGCTACGATACCAGGGATTTCTCCGAGCACTATTGGGCTGCCGACGTTGCGTATTTCAACGTCTGAAACCGCACCTCTACCTACACGGCAAAGGTTGTTTTCGGCGAGCATTGCTTTTTCTCCTGCTTTGACGATTAGACTGTGAATCATGATTTTTTGTGGACATGCTTCTTCGCATTTTCCGCATCCTATGCAGGTCTCATACAGGTCTTCTAGTAAGGATAGGTCGCCGTTTGCTGCTGCTTTTATTGCTGCTGGAATCGCATAGTCTTGCGGACAGTTCCGTTGGCAACTCTTGCATTGAGTGCAGGCCTTAGCGATTTGTGTAATTTCCTCTATGGATGGAAGGCTTGTTTTCCGTTTGCGTATGGGAGCAACTTTCTGGGCAACGCGGACTGCGACTTCGCCAACTTTTTCTGGGTCAAGGATCAGTACGCCTTGGACCTTGCCGCTTACTAGGTCAGAGACAATTTCGTCTGCTGGGTCGTTTGTGCGGTTCTTGAAGCCCATGCAATTCTTTTCAGATGCTGCGATTACTGGGGCGTTGACTTTTGCTGCCTCTTCGTATACATCTGTTCGGATGCATTGTTCGTCAAGAACGACTACGTCTGCCAATCCTGCGCGTATGTATCTTAACTCCCAGCTAATTGGTCCAACGATTCTAGCGCTGCTATAGTACCTAGTTATGTCGTGTGATGTGCAACATAAACCGACGACTTCTATTTTTTCGTTAACTTTGGTTTCTTTTGCATAATCGATAATTCCGATTGATGGAACAACATTGTGTCCAATGACCATGATAACGGGTTTAGTTCGATCAACACTACCGATGCCAAGTTTCACAAGAGGTGTATCAGCCTCAGCTTTTGGGTAACCCAAGGTAGAAATCTGTGCAATGTCACCGACTTCCATGCCTACATGGTCAATCATGCCGACGTGGAATGCTTTGGATTCAAAATCTAAATTGTGCCCCTCTTGCCCCGTATGGGCAACTGCAAGGACTTGGGTGATTTGTTCTTCAACATAAGATAAAACATCTTCAAGATCGCCGAGAGTTTCAGGTTTTACTCCTGTAACAAGGCGTGTGATTGGCGCTTCAACTTTTATGTTTAAGCCGCCGATGTTTATGGGGTACCTGCGACCGTATTTCTCGATTAAATGAGAAACAAGATGGCGTGAGTGGGCTGAATGGCAGGCAGCTCCAATTGCACAAGCTAACATCACGATACGAGATGATTGAGTCGCGATGTCTATTCCACACGCGCCTCGTTTCCCAGCTGTTAAATCGCATTTTCCGAAAGTACATAGACAGCAAAGGTCACAATCGGGCATGTAGAAGGGCTTGTACTTGTTAAGGAGTTTCATGTCCCAGTCTCGCAGGGTGGTCATTGAAGGCATAGGGGTTGGACCCATAGGTTCAGTGTAGTTGTCGTTAACAACTTTGCCTATGGAGACTTCGAGGTTTTTTATTAGACCAGTGTTGGTCTTCATTTCGTCTATTTTTACGTTAACGTTTTTAGTAGTCAAATTAATGACTCCTCTGTAAAGGTTTAGGTAAAGACTGCCATAATTTGTTTTTAAACCTTTCCAGATTTAAAGTCAAAAGTCATTGAACAACTAAAGAAATGCAAACGTTCCGAAAAATTGTGTAAAGAAACGAGTTTAGAATGTAAACAGTTGGCTACAAGTAGCCAAGCGTCTTCATGATAGCCTTTACCGAAGCATAAGCCGCGCTGTCATTTGGCAAGTCAAGCAGCGATTTCCCGTTAAGCACGTACTCATCTAAGACTTCGTCCGCAACGATTTTTCCTAAGTACTTGAATCCCAAGTCAGCCTCAGCCTGCTTTCCCAGCTCAGCGGGAAAACGGTAGCCGCCGACCAAGTAAAAATTGTCAAATTTCATGTCAACTTCTTTAGCTATTTTGAAGGCTCTCTTAACGTGGTCAAAAGACTTCTTTGAGTGGTCAAGGATGTCAAATACGTCATTGACAGTCGAGGTGATTCGTCTGTTCAGGTTTTCAAGTCCAGCCGGAGAATCAACCAAGATGTACTTGTAGTTTTTAGTCAACGACTCCAACGCACCCTTCAACGCGGAGTTCGGCATGCAGTAGCAGCCCTCAACCCATTTGGTGCCAACCGCAAGGAAATCAAAATTTTTGCTTTCAAAGAGTCCTTTTTCCCAAATGCGGCTTTCTATGCGTTCAGTTGGGGCAACGCCCACTGTGGTGCCGCCCTGCTCAATGAACGTGCTCACCAAGAGCTCGGCGATGGTTGATTTTCCCGCTTCTCTGAGGTCTATTCCAAGCATTTCCGCCAGGTTCTGGTCTGGGTCAGCGTCAACAAGCAGCAGGGGGGCTTGACCTGATTCAATTAGGGATTTGGTCATCAGGGCAGTGAAACTGGATTTCCCTGTTCCACCGCGTCCGATTGTTACAAGAGTTTTCATCAACAAAACCTCAAGGACAATGTGATTTCTTTATCAAAAGCTCGCATATATTATCTATGGTTTTAACCGCGTCGATCTGCATGTTTTTGAGGGGCGTTTCCCCGAGCATGTCGGCTTCAATAACTTTTTGGTCAAACGGCACAAAGCTAAGCAACGGCAACCCATTCTTTTCCGCGAAACTAATGATCGCCTGTTTCTGGGTTTCGTTCATAACCCTGTTTCCGACAAGGTAGAGCTGCGACATCCCCGCGGCTGTAGCCATGTCATAGATGTGCTTGGCAATCTCCAAAGACTTCAAGTTAGAGTCAGCGATAATAAGCAACGCATCTACTTGGCGAGCCGTGCCCCTGCCAATATGTTCGACACCGGCTTCAAGGTCCAAAACCACATGACAGCGTTCGGCGCACACATGCAGCCAGCACCCATCGATTGCACGGTGCCCATAACGATCAAACTTACGCCCAATGGAGTGGGAACAGAATACTGTTTGACTATGTCGTCAACGGTGAAATTTAAATTGTAAACACCCGAGTACCCCGTGCTTGTTTTAGATTCAACAAGCGTTTTGTTTTCCGAAATTGGTACGATTTTGCGGGTTTCCTCAGTGGATAAACCCAAAGTTAAGCCGAGGTTTGGAGACGAATCAGCATCAATAGCGATGGTTTTTAACCCTCGTGCAGCAAAGCCATGGGCTAAGCCGCCTGCAATGAGCGTTTTTCCAACACCGCCTTTACCAGAAACAGCAACTTTCATAATCTCACAAAGACAAGTTCCATTTCAAGGTTAATTTACGTTTCTTCTTTTGTTGGCGTGGTTTACCGTTGGCGATAACAAAATTCAAAAGTTGCCATTAACGCATTTGTTGTCAAGAGGTACCAAAAATGTCGGAAGAAACATGGCATGGCATTCCCAGAAACAAGATTCCTTGGTACCCGATCGTAAACTACGAAAAATGCATCAACTGTGGTAAATGCATAGATTACTGCAAACTTGGCACTTACGAGTTCGAGGAGAGCGACGGAAGGAAACGCCCTGTTGTTGAAAACCCAAACAACTGCGTTGTTCTATGCACGGGCTGCGATAGCATATGCCCCTCGGGCGCCATCAAGCACCCTTCAAAAAAACAAACCCGAGAAACAATCAAAACCCTGCGCAAAATCTATCTACTGAAGCGTGGAAAGAAGCCGTTGGCGGAAGAGAAAGGTTAAGCTCATGACGGAGGGTCACGTAAGGGTTAGAAGTTGGGAAGAATTCAAACGTTTGGTGCGTGAGAACAAGCCTGGCTCAATCGTTTATGTTCTTGAGCAGAATGGGTTTTCACCCAACAGGGAACTAACCACTTTGAGAATAATAATGCTTCATGATAGGCGATACTTCATTTTTCTTGACTTTCCAAAAGGCGAAGCTCTCAGGGAAACAGGAATTCCGCTTCATAAAGACAAGAAAGGCATCCTCAACTTGGACGAAGACGAAGTCAAAGTCATCTTGAAAAAGGAGTTTGAAAAAGAGAAGATAAATGTTTTTTCGTTCTGGACAACCTAATCACGCAGACAGCGCCTCATTGAATAACCCAAAAAACAAATCGGTGCTTAGACATGCAGGTTTATATTTTGAGAGTTTAATAGAACAACTAAATTCTAAAGGTCAAAAAAATTGCCCAAAACGCCAACGGATGGAACTTCTAGGGTTCAAACAGAGGATGAATCAGGCTTAAGCGATGCGAAGGGCTTGAATTCTTCGGAAGTTCTGGAAAAGCAGCGGTTGTTTGGGCGCAACGAGGTTGCGGAGAAGCAGGCAAGCCCTGTTGTGGCTTTTGCAAGAAAGTTCTGGGGTTTAGCGGCTTGGATGCTTGAAGTGGCGATTGTACTCTCGGCTGTTTTGGGCAAGTACTTGGATGTCTACATAATAGCTGCGCTACTTCTGGTCAACGCCGTTTTAGGGTTTATACAAGAGCAGCAGGCAACTCGAGCCGTAAAGTCGCTTAAACAGAAACTTCAGTTGCAGGCAAGAGTACTTCGGGATGGCGTGTGGCAGACTGTGAGCGCAGCTGAAATTGTTCCCGGAGATGTTGTCAGGGTTAGGTCAGGTGATTTTGTGCCTGCGGATTTCAAAATTCTTGACTCGGAAGCTACGATGGATCAATCGGCTATAACTGGGGAGTCTCTTCCAGTTGAGAAAGAAGCGGGCGATCTCGTCTATTCTGGGTCGCTCGTTAAGAAGGGGGAAGTTACTGGGGTTATTACTGCGACAGGGGCGCATACGATGTTTGGGAAGACGGCTCAGCTTGTTCAGTTAGCTAGGCCGAAGTTGCATATGGAGGGGGTGATCTCGAACCTGATGAAGTGGCTTCTTGTTATGGTGGTTTCGCTGCTTTTTGTCGCCGCGGCAGTATCCTGGGCACGCGGTCTAAACCTTTTGGACGTGTTGTCTTTGGCTTTAGTTTTGCTTGTGGCTGCAATACCTGTTGCGTTGCCCACGATGTTCACGATTACCATGGCACTTGGCTCTTACGAGCTTGCAGGAAAAGGCGTGCTCGTCACTAGACTAAGCGCTTCCGAAGACGCCGCCCTCATGGACGTACTATGCGTAGACAAAACGGGAACCATCACGGAAAACAGGTTGACAGTGGCTGACGCCGCTGAAATGGGCGCTTACACGAAAGAGGACGCATTGATCTTTGG
>JBEKPM010000188.1:0-3255 GCA_049520735.1 Bathyarchaeia archaeon
GATGTTGTGTATTTCAGCTTTGGCAACATTGTGGCACACATCGTAAACGAGTTTTAACCCGTATTTCTCTGGGTTTTCATGGAAGACTTGCTGGAAGCTTTGGCGGACCCAATGCATGATTGCGTGGCGGTTGCAAAACGCATAGTTAACTGCACAAGCCATTGCCTGCACGTAGTCTTGGGCTTCGCTGCTGTTTCCTGGAGCGCAGGCTAACTCGCGGTCAGGCAGGTTGATTTTGTATTTAGCTACCGCATGCTCCATTACTCTGAGGTAGTCGCTGCAGACCTGATGCCCGTAACCTCTGGAGCCGCAATGAATCATAACGGTAACTTGCCCTTCATGGGTGATTCCGAATGCTTTCGCTGTTTTAGGGTTTAAGATCTTGTCTACTTTTTGGATTTCCAGGAAGTGGTTGCCTGAGCCAAGGGTGCCAATTTGTGTTAAGCCTCGGCTTTTCGCGGTTTGGGAGACTTTGTCTGGGTTTGCGTTGGGCATGCGTCCGCTTTCTTCACAGTGGTCTGCATCTTCAGCCCATCCGAATCCACGTTTGATAAGCCACTGCACCCCTTCAACCGCTAAATGGTCCAGTTCGCTGCTGGATATTGAAAGGTCATTTCGGCGGCTTCCAAGTCCAGAAGGAACATTGCGGAAAATCGCTTCAGTCAAAGGCGCCAATTTGGGTCGAATCTCAGCCTCAGTGAGCGTGGTTGCTAGGAGGCGTACGCCGCAGTTTATGTCGTAGCCTACTCCGCCGGGGCTTATGACGCCGTTTTCGTAGTCAGTTGCTGCGACTCCGCCTATTGGGAATCCGTAGCCTTCATGCCCGTCGGGCAAAGTTATTGCGTGCTTGTAGATTCCGGGTAGCTGAGTCACGTTTGAACATTGCCAAAGGGTTCTGTCAGTCTTCATTTTCTCTAAAAGAGTTTCGTTGGCAAAGACGATGCCGGGAACACGCATCTCAGGCTTGTATTTTGGAATGCGCCAAGAATAGTCATTTATTTTTTCCAGAGGAATTTGTTCTGGCGCCCTTCTACTTTCCGATTCACCCAAAACCATTCACCAGAGTCAAAAAGGGGACTGCTGAAATAAAACAGTTGTGACTTAAAGTTGTCCGATGCAGGTTTATAGTTTTAGCCAAAATTTAAAAACATGTCGCACCAATGATGCTCTTCCGGCTTTAACAGGCACAAAAGCCATTTACCTAAAGGGATTTGGTCTGCGTCAGCAGCCATTTCAGAAGCTTAAAAAAGCCCCTCCACAAATAACGTATAGAAAAATAAGGGCTATGGTCAGTTTTCTTCTATTTTTTTACGCTTTTCATTCGCTAATACATACTTTAGAAGCTTTCTGTTAAAATAACCCAGAAAACAAGCCTTATCCTCAATCATGAAGTCGAGCACTCGGCCTGTTTACCCATTTTTCGATACGGGTGCCCCCCTTATTATGCATAATTGAATAATACCCAATCGAATTTAGGCTTGGGATCGAACCTCTAAGAATGTTCCCTAAGAGCCTATCCGCGTGTGCTCCTTTGACAACCAAAAGAAACATTAGCGATTGACACAGTTGAAGTTGGGGGTTGGATGGCTGAAATAACTGACGAATCCATGAAGGATATGCTTGCAAAATCGAAATCTTACTGCATAGTTATTTTGAAAGACGGACCGAACAGCAAGATGGAGGGTGCCCGAGGAATCGTTTGGGAACATGGACGAAGAAACTTTGCTCTTCGGAGAGACGGCGTTATGCCGATTGTTTGCCGGGTTTCTGACGACGGTGACATTCCTGGCATCGCAATTCTCGATGCCTCGGTTGACGACGCGAAAAAGCTTATGGATGAAGACCCAGGCGTCAAAGCAGGCATTTTCACTTACGAGATTCACCCATGCAAAAGTTTCCCAGGCGCCTGCCTACCCTAGTCTAATCACGTCTATTCTTGCTGGGTCTTTGCGTATTCGAAAAATCCCCTAACAGTGTTCCCCAGCGCCGTCACAGAGTAAATCGGGTGCGTACTTAGGAAACTGGCGAGACGATTCATCACTTTGTCTTCCCGAATTATCCTCTCGCAAATCTGGTTAAAGCTTTGTTTTTCCTTCACTCCTTCTTCCGCAATTTTTCCCCAAAGCTGAAGTTGAACCTTGTAGTCTTTAAGCCGCTGAACCGCGTCCGATGCTTTACCAAAGTGGCTATAGTAAAGCGCTGTCGGTTTAAGGCTGATTAGTTTGTCTAAAGAAGCCAAAGCAACGTCCAAGCGGAAAGGAGGCGGCGTCGTCGGAATAACAACATCAAACTCAGGAAAGTAAGTGCCCGCGGCATCCCCAGGAAACACCCCACCGTTTAAGGTTTCCAAAAAGCTAAGGTTATGCGAGGCATGACCCAGCGTCTCAAACACCTCCAGTCTAACGTTGTCGCCTAAATCAAAAGAGCCTTCCGAAACGGGTATCAGACGTTCTTTGGGGACTGGTTCTGGTTTGCCGAAGATTTCGCTTACGTACCCCAAAACCTGCTGGGCCGATTCCCAGAGCCGTGTTGGGTCAGCCAGATACGGCATGCCTCTTGGATGAACGAGTACTTTTGCGTTGGGAAGTAACTTTAGCAAAGTGCCAACGCCGCCACCGTGGTCCAAATGGACATGAGTAACCGCGACATATTCAACATCCTCGAAGCTCACTCTTAGTTCTTTTAATCCTTCGACAAGTCTGGGCACCGACGACGTGGGTCCTGACTCGACAAGGGTAACTCTTGCGCCTTTCAAAACGTAGCTGCATATGAGGTTTTTGAATCCGCCAGTTTCCAAATCCATCTGGTACAGGTTTTTCCCAATCATTAGAGTGTGCAAAATCCTCACCTTGCACCGTTTGATAGGTGCCGTGTTGGCATAAACTTTTCCGTGAAAGTTAGAACCCCGTAAAACTTATTACGCAAATCCTCTCTATGCAAGAGTTTAACTGGGGACAAAGAGAAAATTGAATGCTGTTATGTTTGGACCGCCAGGCGCTGGGAAAGGCACCTACGCAAGTAGGCTCCACGAAAAACTTGGCGTTGAAACAATCGCGACAGGCGACATTTTCCGTGAATTAGTCAAAAAAGACACGGAGCTGGGCAAGAAAGTCAAGGCTTATGTGGAAAAAGGGCTTTTGGTTCCAGACGAAATAGTGACCGAGGTTCTAAAAGAACGATTAAGCCAGATTTCCAATGGAAGAGGTTTCATTCTGGATGGGTACCCACGTACATTTGAACAAGCCAAAGGTTTAG
>JBEKPM010000189.1:0-4890 GCA_049520735.1 Bathyarchaeia archaeon
TCTTTGAGGAACCTTCGCCGCTCTTTTGGGCACATGGGTGTCCGAGATTAATCCGACAGTTTTGGTCGGTTCAAAGTTTTTTTCGTTGAGGTTGGTTAATGTTTGGATACTGGTCATTTAGATGTTGACACCGAACTTGCGTTCTCCTGCCTGCTAGAATGGTTGATGTAGGTATAAAAAATTTTAGTGCCGCACCTTCGCCTCACACGCGTATGTTATTTGTTTGAATCTCCTGGGGTGCATTTTTTTACAAACAGCGGTCTCTCTAAGAAACTAGGAAAAAACTCAGAGACAAGGATACTGTTTCTCGCTGAATCGATCTCCAGGATGTAGCTTTTCGCGTGTCCGCTCAGTGCGGTCAAAAGAGAAATGCGCACAAAATCATTTCGGCGCTGGCATTTAAGTCATGAATCTCCTGACTGTTTCATAAAGTACGCTTGTTCCATACACCAGGTTTTTGACGGTAATACGTTCGTCGATGCCATGCATGCGTTTCTCGAGTTGATCGTTAGGCTCGTCGGGAATCATGGGTTGAAATCCGTAGCATACGCTTCCTTGTTCCCTGAAGAAACGCGAGTCAGTCCCGCCTGTGGTAAGAGTGGGTGTCACTCCGCAACCAGGTTCAAACTCTCTTAGAACATTCGTGATGGTACTGTAGAGTTCAGTATCCATGGTCGATTCGGAGCCGCCGTGTGCTTGAATGAACTCGAAACTCAGCTTATCCAATCCCACATCTTTGAGCAACCCCTTGATTAAGTCAACCGTTTCGTCTATGCTTTGCCCTGGAAGGATCCTGCAGTCAAATATCACCTCGCAGTCTGAAGGAATGATGTTTTCCTTGACTCCGCCGTGAATCATCGTCGGCGCAATGGTCATTTTTGTTCTTGGCCTAATTTCTTCTGCCAAAGCCCTGTCTTTTTTTGATATTTGATCCAGAATTTGTTCGCTTTGACCAGGGTTAGCAAGTAAATTAGAAAAAGCCTCTTGCAACTCCTGGTCCTGCTTTCCCATTTCAGCGAGGAACTTTCTGAGGGTGGGGACGTATATGGTTGGCGGCTTATAGTTTATCAGCTTATCAATGGCTTTGTTCATTCGAATGATGGCGTTGTCAGCCATGTTTGGGGTGGAGCCGTGACCGGGGGTTCCTTTTGCCTTTATTCTAAGCCACAGAATGCCCTTCTCCGCTGTCTGGATTGGAAAAACGTAGCCGTTCTTTGATGGAAACGCTAATCCGCCACCTTCATTGATGACGTATGGGCACAAGACTTTTTCTTTGTAGTTTTTCAGAACGTAGCCTGCTCCTTCCTCGCCGCCTTGCTCTTCGTCGGCGGTTCCAGCTAAAACTACGTCGCCCTTGAGTTTAACTTGGTTCTTGTTAAGAAGTTTCATAACCATCATTTCGATGGCTGTCATGGATTTCATGTCGTACGCGCCCCTTCCGTAAACATAGCCCTCGTTAACTACCCCTGCAAACGGGTCAACGTCCCATTCTTGAGCGTTAGCAGCGACAACATCAAGATGCGACAGCAAGAGTAGGCTGGGCTTTTCGCCGGTTCCCTTAAGCCGCGTAACGACGCTGCCTCTCCCCGAAGCTGATTCGATGACTTCAGTTTTGAAACCTTCCTTTCCCAGGTACTGAGCTATGTAGTTTGCCGCCGCAGTCTCGTTACCGGGAGGGTTGGTTGTGTTTATCCGTATTAGGCTGCATAGAAGTTCGGTGACTTCTTTCTCGACTTCAGTCAGAATTTGGGGGGACATGGTTTTGATGCTCCTTGAATGTTTTCTATGCTGGCTTTTTCTCTTAAAAGTATCTGTTTGTCACCTATTTGTTGCCCTGTTAGACTGGAACGTTTTTTCTCGTATTGAACAATGATGTTTATATATGATAACAAAAACGCTATGAATGGTAAAAGTTGGTTGCAATGAAAGAACTAAAACCGATAGATTACAAAATACTTTTCGAATTAATGAAGGATTCACATAGAAGCGATAGGCAACTAGCCAAATCCCTTGGAGTATCGCAACCCACAGTTACAAGAAGAAGAGCCATGCTAGAAGAAAACTTCATCGAAGGGTACACGGTCATCCCGAAGTTCGGGCAAATAGGGTTTGAACTAGCAGCCTTCACTTTTCTAAAAAGTAAACTGAAACTTAAAACAGGCAACGAGAAAGCTGAAGCATTAAAGAAAATGAAAGAGTGGTACCTCAAACAACCCAACGTGATATTGGTTTTAGATGGAAGAGGTATGGGTTGGGATGCAGTCTGCATTTCACTCCATGAAGACTTCTCGAATTTCGCCGAGTTCATAAGGGCACATGATTCAGAGCTGTCCGACTGGGTTGTCGAAAGCCAAACTTTCCACTCTGACCTGAAAACTGGAATTGTAATCAAACCTTTCCACCTCAAATACCTCACAACATCCAAATAATCAGCGGCGAAAAAAACCGCCGATTCCTAGGCCGCATTCATTTCTCTAAACGGCGCATTTTTTGATGATTCAAGTTTTTCTGCGGAAAAGAGGCAAAACCGTTTCGCATATTCCACCCTACTTAATGGGAATTTGGAAGGAGGCGACGCTTGATTGAGAGTTATCTTCTATTTATTTTCTTCAATAAGCGCTTCTTGGGGAGCTTCGGTTTCTTTGTTCTTGAAACGTCAACTGCCAAATAAATCAGCCTAATTATGATTGAAGGCAATTGGATATAAGTTTTGGCGTAGTATGCTTCACTCAGCCCGTACTCTTTGGGTTAGCTGCGGGCTGAATTTGTCTAGAAACGTTGGTGTTGGAGGGCTGTCTTGTATGTTGGCTACCCTTGCCATCCGTCATCGAGGAGAAAGGAGAAGGCTTCGAAAACGGAAAAAACTTTTTGGCTTAGGTGGTATAGCCTTCAACCTTGACAAGCCCTCCATCACTGACAGAACGTAAGTTGCCGCAAAATGAATATAAGGATTAGGAATTAAGAATTCATATTTAGCCTATTGCTAAGACGCCTTCAAGAATGCTTTTTTCGTCTATGTCCAGTTTCTCAGAAAGCCATGCTTTTAGGATTTGGTTGAACTTTGGAAGTGGACCGCTGTAGGTAACTATTCTATTCCCTTTGAGGGCATCAGCCTGGAAGATTTTGTCTTCTTCCTTGTAGCTGAAAGCTAACGTTTGAGCTTTGGACGCTAAGTTCTGGAAGTCTTCCCATTGAATGCATCTTAAAATGAATGAAGGACCGCCGGCTTGGACCGGTATTGTAAGCTCGTTATTTTTTCTTCCACTCTTTCCACTTTGCCACCCAGGTCACCAGTATCTCCCAGTTGCTCGGTTACCGTTGCCAACTCATTTATGAGTTTGTCCAGGTCTTTTTCGTGTTCTTTTAGAACGTTTACAATGAAGTCCAAAGCTTCTAATGAGTCATCTTTTGACTGTGAATTATTTGACAGTTTAATTATCCCCCACTTGTCTGGAAGTCAGTATTGAGGAGAACGTAGATAAAGCTAGCGAATTCTCAAGCAATATCCAAGTGGAGTCATAAACATACTTATTATTAATAATCTTCTCTAATATCGGAATATTTACGATATGCTTAGATTGCAAAACTTCTACATGGATAACAAAAAAGGGTTTCTCAGTTGAAGCTGCGTCTGTTTTAGGCTAAAGATATTTTAGCTGTTCCTTGAAAACCGCGCGGGCGCCCTCAATGACCGCCTGTTTCTCGTCTTCCAAGTTAAGGCTGCCCTTAAGCACTTCAACATTAACTAAAAAGTTGGCCTCAGCTAAACTCTGCAGCGCCACATCTAGCTCATGGATTTCTCGAGTGTTGTTTTTGTCGTCAACAAACCTGCCCAGCAAAAGGTCATTTAAAAGAAAATACGCTAAAACCAGTGTTTTCGTAGTTTGAAAATTCGGTGGGTTTTCTTTAACGTCGTCTTCAGGTTTCAAGTTGTCAAAGTACCGGTATGCTGTCTTCAGGATGTTAAACGCCTCGTTTGAAGCATCCTTTGGCATCTGTGCTTTTGCCGCAGAACTTATTTTTCCGTATTCCAAGTTCAGAGGCGGCAAGGTTTGGCCTGTGAAATTGAGGTTTTCGTCAAATCCGCCTGCGGAGGTTTCTATCTGCTGCCAGTTTATCCGTTTGTCCTGCAGCCCAATAAGAAGATCAAATGATAAGTCAACTATGCGAACCGCCTTTTCAATAACCACTAACAATTCCGCTCTTCTTTGGGTGCTTTTTTGGTTAGTTTCGACTCTTTTCTGTTGGCCCACACGTTGCACTTCAAGTAACGCGTTGACCTGCTCTACCAATGTTGTAAAAGAGCCTGTCTTGTCTCTTGTGTGGAATGATTCAGCGACGCCTTTAGAAGTAACAGTTAATTCGTTGTCCACACCCTCAATGTTCTCTACCTCAACTATAGGGATCTCCCGTGCAACAACCCACTGTTTCTTACCGAACCCCTTAGCGACAAGAAACTTCATTTTGTCTTCAGAAACTTCAAATTTGCCAACTTCAAGACCTTTAGGCTTCCCTTCGGCTTTCTTTTTCTCTGGTTCCGGCTGGTCCGAAGAAGTTTGCGGTTTCTTTTTTCTCAGTTTCATTTCGGGTCTGCTTTCTAATGTTTTTTTCAATTTATAAATTAATGCATAAAACGCCCCTAAATACACCCCGAGACCGGCTTAAAAGCGATTGAATCGAAAGTTTCGCCATTTTTTTTGGTTGGTTTTTGGGTTGCTTTCTTGTGGAAAAGCTTAAATCATCTGCAGGTTGATACATAATTTGACACGATTTGACACAATTTGACAATCCGCAGAATAAAAGAGATGAATTCATACGCCGTTAACCCGAAAAGTAACCTTTAGAAGCACCTTCCAAAAAGGGGAAAGAGTGCAGATTCCAAACGTCATT
>JBEKPM010000190.1:0-3232 GCA_049520735.1 Bathyarchaeia archaeon
CGGCTGAAAACGTCGATTTAGCTGAAGACCGTTCCAAATTCAGTGCGTTGCTTGACCAGCTTCAGATTTGCCAGCCCAGCTGGAGCAAACTTCTCTCGGTCGGTGAGGCGAAGCGGTTTGCTGAGAAAATCGGTTACCCTGTTCTTGTGCGTCCAAGCTACGTGCTGTCGGGTTCAGCTATGCGTGTTGCCTACAACGAGGCGTCGCTTGAGAACTTCCTCAAGTTGGCTGCGAAGGTTTCGCGTGACCACCCAGTTGTAATCAGCAAATTCATAGACCACGCCAAAGAAGTCGAGGTCGACGGGGTTTCAGACGGAGAAAACGTGCTTATCGGCGCCATAATGGAACATGTCGAGTACGCAGGCGTGCACAGCGGCGACGCAACCATGACCATTCCCCCGCAGGCACTTAAGCTTGAAGTTCAGCAGAACATCGCGAACTGCACCGAACGAATAGTAAAGGCCCTTAACATCCATGGCCCCTACAACATCCAGTACCTGGTCAAAGACGACGTCGTCAACGTGATTGAATGCAACCTTCGAGCGTCTCGTTCAATGCCCTTTGTCAGCAAAACAAGGGGAATAAACTTGATTGAGCTGGCCACTTTGGCGATGCTGGGCAAAAAAATCGATATGCTCAAGCTGTCCCCCATGACAACAGCAAAGCATGTAGGCGTGAAGGTTCCTCAGTTTAGCTTCATGCGTCTGAGCGGCGCTGACCCCGTGTTAGGCGTTGAAATGCTCAGCACAGGCGAAGTCGCATGCCTAGGCGAGAACTTCTCCGACGCATTCTCAAAAGCACTGCGGTCCGCGGAATTCAACATACCCGACAAGGACGGCTCCGTATTCATCAGCGTGGGCGGCAGCATCGAACGCAAGAAACGTGTTATCCCGATCGCTAAGGCTTTCATCGACATGGGCTTCAAGATCTACGCAACTGACCACACAGCGGACGTGCTCTGCGCTTCAGGCGTGAACGCAGTGAAACTCTTCAAAGTCAAAGAGGCCGATGCCACGCCAAACGTGCTGGATTACTTGCAGGAACGCAAAATCGACTTAGTCATCAACGTGCCAATTGCAAATAAGCAGACCAACTACAGCGACATCTTAACCGACGGCTACATCATCCGCCGCCAAGCCGTAGAATTCAACGTCCCAGTAATCACCAACCTGCAACTAGCCGCAGCCCTCGTAGACGTGCTCAAACAGAAAAGCAAAAACGGCAACACCATACGCAGCCTAAACGAATACATGGACGAGCTTCCCTGGAAAATGTGGTAACGCAAGCGTGGTTTTCTCGCAGATTTTTTCTCCTGCATTTTTTCTTTGTGTTTTGGGTTGGTTTTTTGGTTTAGAGCTTGAATTGTTTGCAGGTTGAATCAAAAAAAGTTAAAATAAGTCAAAATAAGTGAATAAAAGTCAAAGGAGAAAAACGTATTATGCCATTGGATCAACGAGTCACTTTCAAAAACATACTTGAAAAATGCGGCAAAGTGCAAGTTCCAAAAATCATCCGCTGGAGTTCAAACTGGAGCCAGACCAAATCCTTAAAGTCAACATAAGCGGTCGAGGCGGCCATGAGCCCTTCTACGCAAAAATGAGCGAAGACGGACGCATATACATTCCAAAAACAATTTTGTTCGCCGCATTTGGAAAAGTAGACAACCTAACGGGCGTCCTGATGGAAATAACGCTTGAACCCGCATAAAAGCGCGGAGAGTTTGTCACGAATATTTTATCAATTAATTCCTGCAATAGATACCGCGGCGAAACTAGTTGCAATACAAAACCGTGACTTTGAAGAACGGGCAAACCGCTTCTCTTAGTTGGCTGGAGCAAGCTGATCTTGCTGAGGTTGTTGAGGCGTTAAACAGCGTGATTCGGGAACAGAAGTACCTGTTGATCGTCAACGAAATAAGCGACCTTGAATCTGAGCACCGGTGGTTTGCCGAAGAAATAGACTTGGGAATGCGTTACCTGGTCGCTAGAGTAGATGGCAAAGTAGTCGGCGGAGCAAGTCTAACGCCTCTTCCAGGCAAAAGAGGACACATTGCAGAATACGGCATCTACGTCATCGATAGCCAACGCAACCTAGGACTAGGTACACTAATGACTAAAGCATTTGTCGAAATTGCCCGAAAAAGCCACTTCGAAATCATCCAGCTCTCCGTGTTCTCCAACAACAAACGAGCCATGCACATCTACGGAAAATGCGGCTTCAAAAAATGCGGAAAACTAAAACACGACGTCAAATTTACAGACGGAACCTACACCGACAGAATCCTCATGGAGCAACCCCTACCACGATAACCCTTACGTTTCAGTGGCTCCTAGAAAAGCCATTTGGGACCGCACAAGCGGTTAAAAAAAGTTTTGAAAAAATTACGGAATAAACTCCCCCGTAAACGGGTCGCATTCAGCACAATATTCAGTTCTTTTCAGGCGTGACTTTAAGCTGTTTACAGCATGGGAGTTTTTTCTGGAGACGGCAATTTGTTCTCTATGAATGCGAGAAGGTCTTGGTTGACCTGTTGTTTGTGTGTCGTGCACATGCCGTGCGGGGCGCCTGGGTAGACTTTCAGGGTCGAGTTTCTGATGATCTTGGCTGAAAGCATCGCTGAATCGGCAATTGGCACGATTTGGTCGTCGTCGCCGTGCAGAATCAAGGTTGGGACATCGATTTTTTTCAAATCTTCTGTCTGATCTGTTTCCGAGAATGCTTTAATACAGAAGTAAGCAGCAGGAAACCCAGCTATCATTCCCATCATCCAAAAAGCGTTTCGTACGCCTTCAGAAATCTGTGCGGCCGGTCGATTGTACCCGTAGAATGGAATGCTCAAGTCTTTGAAGAACTGCGAGCGGTCAACAACAACGTTTGCGCGAAGCTGGTCGAAAACCTCGATCGGCAAACCGCCTGGATTAGACGCCGTTTTTACCATCAACGGTGGCACAGCGCCGATTAGAACGGCTTTTGATATCCGTTTGGTTCCGTGTCGTCCAATGTAACGGGCAACTTCGCCGCCGCCTGTTGAGTGACCTACCAGAACTGCCTCTTCAAGCTTGAGCTTCTCCATAAGTTCGGAAAGGTCGTCGGCGAAGGTATCCATGTCATTTCCTTCCCAAGGCTGACTTGAACGTCCATGTCCGCGGCGATCGTGGGCTATGCATCGGTAACCGCGGGATGCGAGGAAGAACATTTGGTCTTCGAAGGCGTCTGCGTTAAGGGGCCAACC
>JBEKPM010000191.1:0-3200 GCA_049520735.1 Bathyarchaeia archaeon
CGGTCACGTTGGATTGCGTACGAAACAACATCTCCCTTGTTTAATTCATTTAGAGTCATCCAGTTTTTTGGGAGAGAAATCACCATCGAAGATCTGCCCAAAGACATTATTCTACGTTCCATAGTTATGCCACCAATATACTTGCAAGACTTTTATCAGTTAATACATCACACATTTAATATATATTGTATTAGCATGGGGATTTTCGTTGTTGTTCCCCCTACTGTGCCATCCAAATCTATCAGCCCAGCAAAACCTGACTAAGACTTTAACAGGATTTTGGAAGGGATTAGAATAACTTTCTTATTCTTTCGCAGGCTTCAATTATGCGTTCTTTGGGCTGGGTAAACGTTATCCTAACATAGCCCTCGCCGAACTTCCCAAAGCCAACTCCCGGAGTCACAGCCACCCCCGCATCAAGCAGTTTAGTGGCGAACTTCATTGAGTCCCCTTTGCAGTTTGCCCAAACGTAGAATGTTGCTTTGGGTTTGTCGCATTTGAAGCCGATTTTGCAGAGAGTTTCTACCAATAAGTCGCGGCGTTCCTGAAGGGTTTGGTTGTTTTTCCTTAGGAATTCTGGCGGTTCTTTGCTCTTGTAGGTTGCTAGAGCTTTGACTGCGACTTTTTGCGTGTAGGCTGGTGGTCCCGAATCTATCTGTGACTTGACTTTGGCTAAGCCGCTCACAAGTTGCCTGTTTCCTACTGCGAAGCCGATTCGATCCCCTGTCATGTTGAAGGTTTTCGAGAGAGAGTTGAACTCGATGGCGACGTCCATGGCGCCGTCAACCTCTAGGATGCTTGGTGCCTGATATCCGTCGTAGGTTATTTCCGAGTAAGCATTGTCATAGCAGAGAATTATGTTATTGTCTTTCGCGAAGCCCACCGCTTTCTTCAAGAATTTCTTGTCGACGATGGCTGCAGTGGGGTTATTGGGATAGTTAAGGAACATCATCTTGGCGCCCTTGGCATCGATAGATTCGAAGTTAGGTTGAAAACAGTTCTTCTCCAGAAGAGGCATGGGAACCGCAGTACCGTCGCAGAGGATTGTACTTCCGTTGGCATACACAGGGTAACTTGGATCAGGGACCAGAACGCGGTCGCCTGGGTTTATGAATGCTCGGGCGACGTTTGCTATGCCTTCTTTTGAGCCTAAAAGAGCCACCACTTGGTCTTGTGCTAAATCAACGTTGAACCGTTTCTTGTACCAGCCTACGACTGCTACACGGAAGTCTGGTTCGCCTTGGCTCAACGAGTAGTTGTGGTTCTTTGGGTTACCTGATTCTTGTATTAGCGTTTCAATGATGAATTGTGGCGGCGGCAAGTCGGGATCACCAATGCTCAACGAAATCAAGTCAACTCCTTGCGCCTTCTTTTCTTTAATGATTTTTTCGATTTCAGCAAACAAGTATGGCGGTAACCGTTTGATTCTGTCAGCGTAGTCAAAAGTCATGTCTGTGCCTCTTCAAACAGGGTTCCTTCGAAAACTTTCTTGGCTTCTCCGCTCAAGAAAAGCCTTCCCGCATTTGCTTCAACCTTCAAACAGCCGCCTAACAAGTGAACGGTGACTTTATCCCCAACTTTTCCAAGCCTGTTTGCGGCAGCTACAGAGGCGCAGGTTCCTGTCCCGCAAGCCAAGGTTTCTCCGCAGCCACGTTCCCAAACCCGAATTTTCAGCTGACCCTTGTTTAAGAATTGGACGAAGTCGACATTGGTTCTTTTGGGGAAAACATTGTGATTTTCAATTTTTGGTCCAATTTGGTCAATTGGGAAATCCTCCACGTTGTCGACAAATATGACACAGTGTGGGTTGCCTATTGAAAGGCAGGTGACCTTGAAGACTTCTCCGTCAACCTGCAAGTTTTCGTTAACGCAGACGCCTTTCCCGACCATGGGCAGAGAGTTTCTTTCCCAATTCGGCTCGCCCATATCAACCTTGACAGCATTGACTACGTTTCTTTTAATTCTTAGCTCGACACATTTGACGCCAGAGAGAGTTTCAATAGGAAACTCTTTTTTCTTTACAACGCTGGTTTCGTAGCAGTATTTTGCGAAGCATCTTATTCCGTTGCCGCACATCTCAGCTTCGGATCCGTCAGCGTTGAAGATTCTCATCTTGGCGTCAGCTACTTTGGACTCTGAGACCAAGAGTAGTCCGTCCGCGCCAATCGAGAAACGACGTTCACAAAGTCGCTTAGCTAACTCTGCGGCTTTGAGGCTGTTGATTTTGTTGTCTCTGTCGTCGACTACTATGTAGTCGTTGCCCAAGCCATGCATCTTCCAGAACTGCATCAAGAGGATTCTTCCACGTGTTGGTTAGCGGTTAAATTGTCCAGCTGCTCCCTTTCTCTGATGACTAATGATTTTCCTTGCCTAATCATGACTTCGGCGGCCCTAGGTCTCGCGTTGTATTGCGAACTCATGCTAAAACCATAGGCGCCTGCGTTCAATATCGCGAGTAGGTCTCCTTCTTCGACGGCAGGTAGTTCCCGGTCTTTGGCTAGGGTGTCGCCTGACTCGCATATGGGGCCGACTACGTCGTAAGTTTCTTTGTCCTTTGCTCCCAACTTGTTTGCGACGACTATCGGATGGTAGGAGCCGTACATTGTGGGCCGAATAAGCGTGTTAAAGCCTGCGTCTACGCCGACAAACTTCTTGGAAGGCGTTACCTTCACGGTGTTAACGGTTGTTAGAAGAATGCTTGCGTCGCAGACTAGATACCTGCCGGGCTCAACGCACAGGAAGGGTTTGCCCAAACCATACTCAGCCATTTTGCTTTTGAAGGGCCCGACCACTTTGCTGGAGAAGGTTGCCCAATCAAAATCTTTGTCTTCCGGACTGTATGGAACCCCAAAGCCGCCGCCTATGTCGATGAAATCGAAGCTCACACCAACTTCGTCATGAACTCGTTTAGCGATGCTAAGCAATTTTTCGACTGCCTGCATGTAAGGTTCCACTTCTAGGATGCCTGAGCCAATGTGCATGTGAATGCCGAAGCGTTCCACCCTTGCCCTCTTCGCAATCGCGTATGCCTGAATCGCTTCTTCTTCCCAGAGACCAAATTTAGAGTCTGGACCTGCTGTGATACAATGCTCGTGATGTCCAGCGCCGATTTCTGGGTTGATTCGAATCGATAGCACCTGCGGAACCCCAATTTTGAGAAGCCTCTCAAGCTCGGAGAGCGAATCGATGTTTACTGTAAT
>JBEKPM010000192.1:0-3199 GCA_049520735.1 Bathyarchaeia archaeon
TTGAGGTCTAATTCTTCAGAGATGTATGTTTCGCCCTGATGAAGCAGGACTGCGCCAGCGTGTGCTTCTTCGTAGGCCTTGTTCAGTGTGAGTGTTTCGAGTATTGTTCCGTTGCATGTTACGGTGACGGTCTTGTCGGAGATGCTCTCCAACGTTACAACCTCGACAGGTCTTGCAGTTCCTGAGTAGACGTATCCCCTGGGCGTTTTGCGGACCAGGTTTTGTTGTTCAAGAGCTTGAACACTTTCTTGGAATAGTTCCGGAAAATATTTTTTGTCCGCCTCTGTTAGTGGCAGTTCGCTTGCCGCACACATGATGTGCCCCAAAGAAATGTAGCGATTATGCAAATCAATAATGGCTTGTTCGTGTGGCCTTCCAAAGAAGTCTTTTGGATGCTTCATGAAGTATTGGTCAAGCGGGTTTTGAAAAGCAACCAACGTTACAAGGGAATCTGCGTTGGTTCTGCCAGCTCTTCCCGCTTGCTGCCAAGTCGATATGACAGTTCCCGGATAACCAGAAATAATCACTGAATCCAAAGAACCAATATCGATTCCCAACTCAAGCGCGTTGGTTGAGACAACTCCGATTAAGCTTTTTGTTTTTAATCTGTTCTCTATTTCACGTCGTTCTTGAGGCAGATAGCCAGCTCTGTATGCGGTAACTGAATTTACTAGTTTTGGGGATCTTTTTTTGAGGTCTTCTTTGGTCCATCTTGTTATAAGCTCAGCCATTTGGCGGGATGTTGTAAAGCAGAGGGTTTGTAGGTTTTTTGTAATGTTTATTGTTAGGAGGTCTTTGGTTTCTTGATGGGTGGATCTGCGTGTGGTTTTGGCGTTGTCAATGAATGGTGGGTTCCAGAACAGGAATGATTTTTTTCCTCTTGGGGCGCCGTCGTTTGAGACGATTTCGAAGTCTTTTCCCGTCAGTTTCTTAGCGTGTTCTTCGGGGTTTGCGATGGTGGCTGACGAGAGGATGATTTGTGGGTCTGCGTGGTAATAATTGCATACTCTCATGAGCCGTCTCAGAAGCATAGCTACGTTTGAGCCAAATACGCCGCGGTAAACGTGGGCTTCATCAATTATTACGAATTTCAGGTTTCCAAGAAAGCTTCGCCACTTATAATGCCATGGAAGATACTGGTGGAGCCCATAGGGGTTGCTTAAGATGATTTTACTGTTTTCTCTAATGCTTGCCCTTTGACTTTGAGGAGTATCACCATCGTAAACATTGGGGTAAGCTTGGATTCCTATTTCTTTTTCTAGCCCTCTTAGAACCTTTAGCTGATCGTTTGTCAGCGCCTTAGTCGGGTAAAGGTACAACGCAGTTGCTTGGGGGTCTTTTGTGAGAGCTTCCAAAACAGGAATGTTAAACGCTAAGGTTTTTCCCGAAGCAGTCGGAGTAACAATCGCCACGTTCTTGTCCGCCCTCGCTTTGTTTATTGCTTCAGCCTGATGCGAATAAAGATGGATGTCCCGGGTCAATAAGCAATTTTGAATGTTTTGCGGCAGGGATTTTTCCAGCTCACCAAAACATGCTTCTCGCGAAGGAATTTCTTGTATATGTACAATTTGTTTTTTGTAGCCTTGCATGTGCTTTATGCTTTGAATAAAGTCGTCTATCAAAGGTTCCACTCCTCATGAAGCTTGGAGAATAATGTTCCAAGCGTTAGCAGGTCTTGCCTGTTGTGTTCAACTATTGCGACAAGAGGCCCTGCATTTTTGGTTCTCAGATATGTTTCGTAGAAGTGGGGAACTAAGGCGCCTGGAATGTTGATGCCTCTTTTTATTCCGATGTATTTTTCCACGGTTTCCAGTTTGCAATCTGACAGTTTGTGGCGCAGTGCCCGTCTGGTGAAGTGGAGAACATCAAAATGCGGGTTATCCAGCGGCGCCTCTAATCCATAGTAGGCTAACCTTTGCTTAATGTATGGAATATCAAAGCTTCTGCCATTATAAGTTATGAGTGACAAGTTGGGTTCAAGCTGCGAAATAAGAGCCCAGATGGCACTGGGTTCATCTTGAATATCTCTTAGCAAAAACTGGCTTGTACAAACATGAGTTTTATTTGGTTTCGCTACACCAAGCAGAATTATGGGTCGCTCTGAGAGCCCCAAAGTTTCGATGTCTACAATAGCGAAGTCTTGATCTTGGCAGAAACCAGCTAAATAATGAAGCAGAGGATGCGATTTTGGAAAGCGTTGCCAAAGCCATTTTTGAATCAGGGGGATTTCTTTTTTGTCTACGATTTTCATGAAGTTGCGGGCTTGTTTTTTCCAAAGGGGATGATTTTCGAGCTCTTCTATTGTTGTGTAGCCCTGCTGTTTTAGGGTTTGTTCGCGTGCGGGTCCTATTCCGGGAAGAGCTTTCAGATCAGAGATTATATGTTGTCGGCCTTGCTGGTAAGTTGCTTTTTTGAAGTTGGAAGTGCATGAAGCTGAGATCTGGTAGCATTCGCCTTGTTGGTTTGAGACGACTTCTCCAGTAATGGCTTCTTGGAGGTTTTTGCTTTCGTATTGTTGGATGAGTTTCTTTTCAAGTTTGAGTGCCTCATCGTATTCGCTGCTCCAAATCCAGCTTTCAACCGCCGATTCAACAGGGTGTTCCGTGGTTTTTTCTGTTTCAGAAAGTACCTCATATTCTTTTGAACGAGCAATTCTTTCGCTTAGACTTTCAGCTGCCCGTGTCAACGCGATTTTTTCTTTAAAAGAACCATTCCTGCCAGTTGCGGAAGCTTGATTGCCAAAGCTTTTTTGAGCCAACATCTGAGCAAAACGGTCATCCCTAAAATTCCGCAAAAGAAAAGAACCACAAACCCTACAAAACCTGCTCTGCTCATACTCCAGGCTCGAATAAATCTTCTTGCATTTTCTGCAGAGGTATTCTATTGGCAATTTATGTTCTGTCATAAATCAACTCAATGATTATAAAAGCCATTCTTTATTTGATCAAAACCTACGACAATAGTGTATGGTGTTGTTTCATAGGGTGTCTTTTCAACGAAAAGGCTTCAAGGATATTAAGAGCTGCAAATTCGAGTTTCAAGCTGCCGAGACTAACCTAAAGCTTAAATCTTCAAGAGGTACCATCGAATGGTAAGGAGAAATCGGCAGATGTCAACCTCAACCTCAAAAATTGATTTTACTTTTAAAGATAGACTGCCAACGTATTTGGTTTACTGGACAAGGACATGGGGAAACTCA
>JBEKPM010000193.1:0-3190 GCA_049520735.1 Bathyarchaeia archaeon
TTTGGTTGGGACGGTTCGGTAGTTTTCGCCTTTAAGTCCGTCCGCTGGGAAAAAGGGCGCCATGTTGAAACCGTTTGTCAACGCGGTCATTGTGTGGTCGTAGCCGTTGTGGCGTTGGGCGTGGTAGAGCGTGTTTGAGTCAGTGAGGAAGGGTTTTCCACCTGCCTCTTTGACCCCTCGCGCTATCTCGTGGACAAAAAAAGGCTGAACGTAATAGGGGTTTCCAAGCTCACCAACGTGCACTTTAATGGCTACAAGGTCGTCTTTTTGAACGCAATCAAAGGTTCCTGCTTCATCATAGAGGCGGTTAGCCTCCTCCAAAAGGTTACGACTAGGATTCCACGGGACTAAATGGACCTTCATGGCGCTTTTCACCTGCATCCTAAGAGTTTACCAACTTAATATAAATATAATTCTGCAGGTAATGTGATTAACCGCTTGCAGCCCAACAGGAACATAACAATCAGGCAGATGCTCATCGTGGGAAAGCTCGAATGTAACGGTTTAACAAAGGTTTACGAAGACCACCGCAAAGCATTGGAGAACGTAACTTTTTCAGTGGAAACCAGCGGCATCTTCGGTTTAATCGGCAGAAATGGAGCGGGAAAAACGACTCTTATTCGAATTCTCGCTACTGAGCTTCAACCTACCGCTGGAACCGCTAGCCTCAACGGCTTTGACATTCTGAAACAGGAAAACAAGTTAAGGGAAAAAATCGCGATTGTCCCACAGGAAGCCAGAACGATAAGATGGATGACGGCAAAGCAGACCGTATTATCTTATCTTCTTTGGCGAGGCTACACCTACGGCGACGCAAAGAGACTTGCCGACGAATCACTTGCGAAACTTGACTTGCAAGAATACGCTAACGTTTTGACCAGTCGCCTTTCAGGGGGGACAAAAAGAAAAGTCCTCATCGCAACCGTAATGGCGTCTGAAGCCGAAATCATTTTTCTAGATGAACCCACAACTGGTTTGGACCCGATTTCACGGAGGGAGCTGTGGGGAATTCTAAGAAAACTTGGCAAAGAACGATTCATCTTTCTAACGACACATTATTTGGAAGAGGCGGAAGAACTAGCTGACAAGATAGGCATTCTAAAGGATGGCCGATTAATTTCGATCGGCGCCCTCTCAGATATTAGAAAAGCATCAAAGTACCAATACAGCGTCAAAATCGCTCTCAACGCACCCGTTCCACCCATCATCGATGGAGAAGTAACCACAGAAACGCAGGGATACACCCAAGTAATGACAAACGAAAACGAAGCCTTCCGCATGGCAAAACTTCTCTCTGAACAAGGAACTAGGTTTTCAATCAACCCCGTGACTTTAGACGACATATTCTTCCTTCTTGTAGGTCAAAAAGCGAGGGATGAATAAATGAAACGCAGCAAACTCAGCCAAATCCTCGCAGGCGTTCTTGTCAATGCAGTGTATGAAATGAAAAACTACCCCATCGTTTTAATCAGCACCGTCATCTCTCCGCTTTCCCTTTTGGCGGTCGTCACTTTCGTAAGTAAAGGCGCCCTCTTTGGAACAGCCATCGAAGGAGGGTTAATTATGACTTTTTTCTCAAGCGGCATCGCGTTGCAGTCTGACCTTTCCCACCTAAAAAACGACTTCAAACTTCAAGATATGATTGTCAGTTCCCCCACGACTTCGCGAATTTACATGGGCGGAATGGCGCTTGCAGAAATCGTTTACTCACTCCCAAGCATAGCCATTCTTATCGCGCTCACAGGGATCTATCTGCATCCTTCACTCTTGCAAATAGTGATCCTGTCCATTGTGCTGCTAGTGATGTTTGCAATATCAGTGGCTTTAGGCTTCATGTTATCAACTTTCTCCGCCGACGTCGTTCAAAGCTACGCTTTTTCCAGACTGCTTTCGTTATTATTTGCCACATTGCCGCCGGTTTATTATCCGATAACCTATATTCCAGCGCCATTCAGCTACTTCGCATATTTGTCGCCGACCACATATGCCGCAGAAATCATGCATTCAGCTACAGGTTACCTCAGCATTCCTTTTAATATGGTAGTTTTCGATTGGGCAATCTTGACTGGAGTGTGTGCGATTATCCTGTTCATCGCTGTTAAGAAGACACGCTGGAAAGACATCTAAGCAATCAATATTTTTTTCCGACGCTCAACTTCTTTCCAATCTCAACGGCCTCGGCTTCGCTGTCAGCTAAAATGTTGATCCACAGCTCGAACTCAGCTTTTGAAATTTCCTTCTGGATGACACCTTTTTGGTCTCCTGAAAAAAACCTTGATGGAGCAGCAGAAAAGATTTTAACGTAGAAGATTCTATCGGCTATTGTGATTTTCGAGGAGCAGCCTGCTCTTTCTCCTGCAGCATAGTCGACATCGTTACCCAAGATTGAACCCTTCTTTAGGAAGCGCTGGTTGTTACTTAAATTTTCTCTTTTCCAAGCAGCACGTTTTTTAACGCAACGGGTCAAGTCTGTCTATAGATTCTATATAGTTTATCAAGTGAATCTCTATAGGCGTCTTCATGCATTTATCCCGTTGAACATACGGAAGAGGTGAAAAAAATGATATCTCGAGACTGCGACGGCTGTCCAATGCTTAAAGAATGCAGCGTCCGATACAGAAAAGCCAACAAAGGCGACAAGGTTTACTGCCCCGACGGAACAGCCCATCTCATCGACAATTCCAGCATTAAACAAAGCCAAGACATAATCTGCTTCTTCGAAGCGTTTCAGTAAATCCAATAGCTCCAAGTAGCTGGCAATTATTTATTTTTGTTATTTGAGTTCTTTTTCCTATTCTTGCTGGGTCAACCACATTTTTTATATAGTAACACTCCGTAAAATATATAGTCTATATAGATATACCTAATATAATTAGACAATCATAGAAAGCGTATTGCGTGTACACATTGACTACTGAAGTCGAAAAACATAACGAAGAACAACGCAAACTCCAAGTAACCGGGGGATCAACATTCATTCTTTCTCTGCCCAAAGAATGGGCTATCCGAAACGAGCTGAAAAGAGGAAGCTCCATGGTGGTCCGTGAAGAAGACGACGGATCCCTCTGCGTTGCGCCTTCAAAATTTGTAAAGAAAGAAAAACAAGATGAAGCTTTCATCAAAGCTTCAGTCAGCGACAACCCAGACGCCATCATGAGAACAGCGATATCAGCCTATCTAGACGGCTTCA
>JBEKPM010000194.1:0-3181 GCA_049520735.1 Bathyarchaeia archaeon
CAGTAACGCATGGTTTTCCCGTCGAAGCTGGCTTGGTCTCCGAAAATTGAAATCAACGAGTCCATCATCTGGTTGCTGCGCTTCATCGGAGCCATCTGCAACGTAACAGCCAAAATCAAAGCTGGAAACAGCTCGGGCCAACCGACCGTGTGCATTCCATAAAGATCCTTGACGACTCCCTGTAGGATGTCGTCTCTTTCGGCAAGCGCGTAGAAAGGGCATAGATCTTCTTCGGTTTTCAAAGCACGCTTAAGCATGCACGTTATTCCCTGTCTTTCCGAAGCGACGAGGTCGGTTCTCGAATAAACGGCGCAGTGTATTTTGGGTTTCCGCGCCCTGCCTGTAGACCAAATCTTAAGTCCAATTAGTTCGCCATTGAACCTCGTCAGTGTCCAGCAGGTTCCAGTTTCGAAAGCCTCGTCGGGCGTTGACCACCACCAGCCGGCTGGTTTGCGCATGGTCAATTCGAAGCTGTAGGGCGAAATCGGATTGAATTCTGTGGAAAATGCCTCTTTCAAATTCAAAATAGAATCCCTAATTATCCAAGATTGTGCGAGAATAAAAAGATTAAACAAAAAAAGGAAAGGGTTAGATTTTGTAGTATCTTGCATAAAGTACGATACCTGCCGCCAAGATACCTATGCAAGAGAAGGAAACCACCGCCAAATCAACGAGGACTGCTGGGCTTGTGATTGCTGCGCCTCTTAGGAAAAGCGATGTTAAAGCGTTTGTGACGTAGTAGCTGGGTACGAATTTGCCTGCGACTTGAGCGCCTGAGGATAGGGATGCACCGACGAATGTGCCCAAGAACAGTTGCGGAAGCACGAAGAGGAAGCTTAAGCCTGTTGCTGCGCCCGCGGATTTTGATATTGTTGCGGCAATTAAGCCGAAGCCAACGCTGGAGACCGAGAACACTATTACCAGCACGAACGCGAACCCATAAGTGCCAGCTTCCACTTGCGGTCTGAAACCTAAAATGTACGTCATCGCGAAAACCAGCGCTGCTTGAATGAGCGCAATGCCCATGTAAGACACAACTTGGCTCGCCATGAACTCTGCGTGTGTTGTTGGCGATATTCGGATGCGTTTCATCATGCCGTTTTCTCTATCCTGCGTGAACGATTGGGCAACCATCATTATCAGGAAGATGGATGCGAAGGTGAACATGCCTGGCGCGAGGAAGTCAAGGACGGAGGTGGCTTTCACTTCAACCAAAGATGCCGTTTGGATTTCGAAGGGAGTCTTAACCTGCTGGTTCTGTCCTGCCAGGGATGCGAGGGTTTGTTGGATGATAGGCGGGATTGCTTGGGTTGCAACTAAGGAGCCTTTGTCAAGGTACAGTTGCACCGAAGAGTTTGTCCACTGTGAAGGGTCATCGGGGAAGGCTTGGTAACTGGCTAGGCTTCTGCTGAAGTCCGACGGGATAATCATTACCGCCTGCACATTGCCTTGAGAAAGGTCGCTTTGCGCAGTCTCGTTGCTTGCGTAGACGTGAAGGTTCATTATTTTTGTGTCAACAAGAGCTGTCACAAGCGCCTGTGAGGCGTTGACGCTGGTTGCTTGGTCCACGTTGAAGATACCGATGTGGTAGCTTACAGTTTGAGTACCGCCTACTCCGCCGAAAGATGCACCGAAAGCGAACACGAAGATTATGGGGAACAGGAAAATCATGAAGAGCACTGCTGGCTCGCGGATTGTCCTTTTAAGTTCCTTTTTGGCTAACGCGGCGATTCGCTGCAGTTTCATTTAGGCTTCCTCCCTGATAGTTCTTCCCGTGAGTTTAATGAAAAGCTCCTCCAAGTTCTTGACTTGGTTTTCAGCGACGAGTTCTTTCGGGGTACCCTGCGCGATGAGTTTGCCCTGGTCGATTATGCCGACTCGGTCGCATAGTTCCTCGGCTTCTTCCATGTAATGAGTGGTTAGAACGACGGTTTTGCCTTGGATTTTCTGGTTTTTTATGAAATCCCAGACGGCGTGGCGAGACTGCGGATCCATAGCTACAGTGGGTTCATCCAGAAACACGACTTGCGGATTATGAATCAAAGCCAAAGCCAAACTCAGACGCCGCTTCATTCCGCCACTGTATTTCGCCGCGACCCTATTCGCGTCTCCCTTAAGCCCCAAGGTTGTAAGCAGAAGTTTGCTTCTTTCTTTTAGCAACTTTTTGTTCATGCAATGAAGGTTCCCAAATAGCTCAAGGTTTTCTGTGCCTGACAGGTATGGGTAGATAGCCGTTTCTTGTGGGCAAACCCCGATTAACTCTTTGACTTTCTGAGTTCCCTGTTGAACGTCGTAACTGTAGATTTTGGCTGTGCCGCTTGAGGGTTTTACGAGTCCACAGAGTATGTTTATTGTAGTAGTTTTGCCTGCGCCGTTTGGCCCCAACAGCCCCAGTAGTTCGCCTTTGGCGACTTCCAAATTTAGGTTGTCCAGCGCCGTTTTGTCTTCGAATTTTTTGGTGAGATTTTGGATTTCTATTGCTGGTTCTGACATTTTTGTCATCTCAACTTCTCAGTAGGCACAGCGGAATTTAGTTTCATGTTCAGAGGATGCAGATGAAAAGGCACTTTGCAATGCTTGAAAAGGCTGTTTTCGACTAAAAGGTGTGAATGAAAAGGACTTGCCATTTTTATGGAATGTCATCCATCCACGTGGGGAAAATGTACCCCGTGTACAGAATATTTGGGGAAACCGCTTGTACGGTTGATTCGTTTTCCAGGCTTTCGCGAATCTCGCGCAGTTCTTTTGCGGTAGGTGTCCAAACGAGGAAAAGGTAGGAGTTGGGTATGTTGCTGAAACCCCAATAGAAGAGCGTGTTCGGATAATGTTTCTGCCAGATAGCGGTAACAGCGTTCGGGTCAGCTTCAGGTTTTAACTGAACATGAAAAGCACTGATTATATCGTTCGAGGCGTCAGGGTACCAATCCATGGATAACGTTATGAGATAGTTCTTTAACATTCGATCAAGCCTACGGCGAACCGTTTTCGCTGATACACCAATCTCCTCAGCAACATCTGAAGTTGCTTTCCGCGAATCATCCTTCAACGACCGAACAATTTTGTAGTCAAGCTCACAAAGTTTCGTTTCGGGATCAAAGTTGAATTGCATGGAGGCAGGAACAGGAGAAACAGTTATTCCAACGGTGGGCTCAGGCGTCTGAGCAGCCTCTTTGACGAAGCG
>JBEKPM010000195.1:0-3980 GCA_049520735.1 Bathyarchaeia archaeon
ATGGGAACAATCTTGAATGTATCGCCGTAAAGAAACTGTAGAAAAGGCAGTTGCACCTCGATCGAGTGTTCGTAGCGGTGGGCCAAGTCGTCAACTTCTATGACGCTGGTTTCTTGTCTTATCTGGTCAGCTAACGCCGTGTCTATTTCCACTTTGCCAAGTGGTGTCTGCCAAACGCCCTCCCTCATCATGCTCAATGCGTTACCGTAACCCGTGTGGTTTGGACCCAGAAGGACAACTGTATCTGGTTTGCCATCTTGAGCTAATTCGTAAAAAGCAGATGCTGCAACGGGACCCGAATACATGTAGCCCGCGTGGGGACAAATTAACCCTACGATACTTCGCGGGTGAACATGCCGATTTACTTCAGGAAGTTTTTGTGGACCTAACTTGTGGAGGAAACAACTTTTAATTTGTGCTCTGAGCTCTTCGGCGTCGGCTTCATAAAATTGGCCTGCAACGGTTGGCCGCCGAATAATCGGCAACCTTTTAGGGTTCCTCCTCCTCTTCGCGTGTCACTTTTGCTTCAAAGTCGTCGATAGTTACCGGCGGGTCTTTGTCTGGGCCGATTTCGCCTCTTTCACGGAGTAGCTGCCTTGCCAGCAGCCAGAATATGACTGCTAATGCCCTTCTTCCCTTGTTGTTTGTGGGGATTACAAGGTCGACGCCTGCAAACTCGTTGTCTGTGCTGCATAATGCGACGATCGGGATGCCGACTCTGCCTGCTTCTTTGACGGCCTGCGCGTCTGCCCTTGGGTCTGAGACAAGAATGACTTCAGGGTCTATTCTGCCTGGATACTGCGGGTTAGACAACTGCCCAGGGATAAATCTACCGATGAGTGGGGTTGCGCCTGTGAGTTTGCAGAACATTTTGATTGGTTCCTGCGCGTACAACCTGGTTGCTGCAACTGCTATTTTGGCGTGTTCATAGCGTGATAGGAACTTCGCGGTGACTCTTATTCGGTCATCGGTTTTTTTGACGTCAAGCACGAATAACCCGTCTGGGCGAACACGGTAGATGAATGGTTCCATGTCCAGGGTTTTCATCCTTGTGCCGATGTGGATGCCTGCGGACAGCAATGTGTCTCGTGGCAAAAGTAATTCTTCGCCAGGTGGAACTTCTGTAGTTGGGGCTTCTTGAGCAGTCTCGGCTTCAACAGGCGCATCTTCTTCAGCTACAGGTCCCTGTATTTGCTGCTCTTGTGGGGGAGTTTCCTCTTCAGCTGGTTCTTCTGAGTTTTCCACTTGGTTTTCTTCTGGTTGATTATCTTTTACTTCGTCTTCAGACATACTTTCACTTTCTCTGTTAACGTATTTTTAAATCAGCCATTTTGGCTCGGTGCGCAAGGAAATGCTCGATTCGTATAAGCTCGTTGAGTTTGGCTATGCGTGCGCCTTCCACGACGCCTGTTTTGATGAGCGGGCACTTGTAGGCTACCGCCAAGTGGGCAATGTGCCAATCGCATGTATCTCCTGATCGGTGTGACACAACAGGGTCGTATCCGTGTCTCTGCGCGGTCTCAATTGTTTGAGCCGCATCACTTAGCGTGCCAATCTGGTTGACTTTTATTATGATGGCGTTTCCTGCGTTTATCTTAATTCCATTATTTAACCTTTCAGTATTAGTTGTGAACAAATCATCGCCGCAGATTAAGCAGTTTTTGGCTTTGCGGGTCAATTCAGCGAAGCTTTCGTAATCTTCCTCGTGGAACGGATCTTCCACATAGGCAAGATGATACTTCTCGATCAGTTCAAGCATAAACTCGAGCTGCTCCGCGGTTTCAAGCTTTTTGCCCTCGCTTGGATAAATATATTTTTCTTCTTTAGGCTTCCAAAGCGAGGAGGCAGCGACGTCTATGCCGAAACCACATTCAAAGTCCAGTTCATTGCCGACTTCTTCACAGGCTTTAGCGATGACTTCAAACGCGTCGGTCGTGTCAATGTTGGCTATCCAGGCACCCTCGTCGCTTTTGCCGCCATTAAAAGTCGTGCTTTTCTTCTTCAGCGAATCCCCGATTTTCTTGTGAATCTGAGTGTTGGCGGTTTGCGCTTCAAGGAAAGTTTCGGCTCCATGCGGAAGTGCAAGGTATTCTTGGATGTCAGGTGCTTTACCTCTTGCATGTTGGCCTCCGCTTATGCAGTTGCCAAGCGGATATGGCAGCGTGGTTGCGGCGTTTCCTCCCAAAAACTGGAAAAGCAGTAGTCCGTGGCTGTTCGCTGCGGCTTCAGCGTTGGCCAGTGAGATGGCGCAGGCTGTGTTTCCACCGATGTTCTTAAAATCTGTTGAGCCGTCAACTTCATGGAGGGTGCTGTCGATTTCCTCTTGAAAATCAGCATTCAACCCCGCGAGTTCTGGCGCGATTAAGTCGTCAACTTTCTTGATGGCTGTTTCGACTCCGCCCTGCGGGTAATAAACCACTTCGGCTTTCCCACGGCTTTTCCCAGCAGGCGCAGCAGCTCTTCCGAAGCCGCCTGTAGTGATGACGTCAACCTCGATGGTTTCTTCTCCGCGGTTGTTGAAAACTTTTCTAGCAATGAGGTCTTCGATGATTGATGACACGCCTTTAAACCTCAAATGGGTACAATTTTGTTGCCAGCTTATTTTAGGTTTCGGAAAGCCTAATTCTGAAGAAGCAAAAAGCAATACAGCGTTAGGACCTTGAAGAATTGTCGTTTACTCCACAATAAAGCGGCAACAGATAGCCCTGCAAGCATTAAAGGTAAAATTGTCAAGCATGGAAATTTTAGACTGCAATTGTTAGTAACGGCGTTTAAGCAGAGGTCGACGGCTCTTCGGGTTTGGACAAGTGTAGATGGGGTCGGCAAACGGGAAATTCAATGTTGAAGTGGTAGGGCGTCACAGTTAGCCGGCCGATGAAAATTGAAGTGATTGAGGAGCAGTCAAAGCCTGGGCTTCTTCTTCCGAACTGAAACGCATAATTTGATACAACGGGCTGGTGACCATACAAGATGTATATCTCATATAGAAATCCCACTGTGACAGGATTTTACATTGAAGAAGCGATGGAAAGGACGGCTCAAATCGCAGAAATTAGCTTGCTGCTGTTATAAAAACAACGTTTTTTCTTGTCTTAGTTGAGACAGCAACCTTCCCGCCGTATTTGGACGCTGACCTGCTCATTTCTCGATGGCTCATATAAACTGAATCCCCCGTCGTTGCTTTTGTTTTGGGAGAATTTTCCCGCAGATTTTCCTCAAGAGCCCATGCTCCGCCCATAAAGTACATATTTTTTGCCCCTTCTTGTTCTCTTTTTGGAAAAGAATCAGTGACTCTAACTGGGTTAACCCAGAGAACAAAAGAAACTCTTCACTACCTAAGAGGGAACCCTCGCTTATAAATGCAAAAAAACCTTCTCAACTGGACGCAAGGGTTTGCTTCTCTCGTTGACGGCGCCGATTCTGAGTCTGGAAGCATCATGCAGCTCTTCCGATCCAACTCCCACGATATGACCATAGATAGAGCTATGTAGTACAGGTACGATTTCGTGTTGTACCCCAGCTCGGGTTCTGGCTTGCAATTGGAGTGGCACTCATTGCTTACGTCGACACCGCGACACCCGCGCTAATGGCAAAAAAACCGCTCCTATAAAGAAGCCGGCCCAAGCCTCAAAACTCGTTAAGAAGCTTGTCAAAAAGGATTTTGGATTTTGCGATTTCTTCCATAGGAGTGTCGTGTACAAGCTCCAACGTTATTGGTCCATCGTAGTCGAAGCCTTGAAGCTTTGTGAGGAATGATAGAAGTTCGGGTTTGGGTTCAGTGAATGGAACATGAGACTTATTCGCCATGTGAACGTTGCAGATACGGCTACCATATTTCTCTAGAAGGTTGTCGACTTGTTTGGTTTCCAGCGCATGACATAAATCAAACGTAATTCCCATGTTACCGTCGTCTATTATAGATAGGACTTCTTCCAGCTGTTCAACGTTCTTTCCAAAACCAGTTGAAGTGTAGGAAAGGT
>JBEKPM010000196.1:0-5612 GCA_049520735.1 Bathyarchaeia archaeon
TGTTAGCTGATTCGAGAGCTCTGCCAGGCTGAGCTACCTCCCGACTAAGTCCAATAGGATAATGGCTAAGCAATTTATGTTTTTTGGAGTGCGCCCTTCAATACTTGCAATACTAAACGTTTTAATCTTGATTCAAGAAATGTCTAATTAGTTTGTAATTGGAGACTGTAATGCTTTAAAGGAGACTTGATACGTTTGGCGAAGACCATTGGCATAGTAACTTCAGGTGGCGACGCCCCTGGAATGAATGCTGCCATCCGAGCGGTAACCAGGATCGCCCATGCGAAGGGCTTTCAAGTTTTAGGTTTCGAACGGGGATGGGATGGATTGCTGTCGAACACTTGCAGAAAGCTGACTCCAAGAAGCGTTGGCGGCATCATCCAGTTGGGCGGAACCATACTCCACACTTTGCGGTGCATAGGCTTCGAGGAAGAAGGCGGCGTAGAAAAAGGTGCAAAAACACTGTCAATGAACAACATCGATGGGTTAGTCGTTATCGGCGGCGACGGCTCGTTCAGGGGTGCTCTGGATCTTAGCCGGCAAAGTGATGCGTTAATGGTTGGAATACCCGCCACAATCGACAACGACGTTTACGGAACTGAGGAAACCATCGGCTTTGATACCGCTGTTAATACGGCGGTGGGCTCCATCGACAAAATCAGGGATACAGCGATTTCCCATGAGCGTGTGTTCATTGTTGAAGTGATGGGTCGCAAAAGAGGTTTCCTAGCATTGGAAGTAGGTATCTGCGTGGGCGCTGAAGTCATTTTGATTCCCGAGCGACCTTTAAGCCTTGCCGACATCGTCAAGGTGATGGATGAAAATAAGAAAAAAGGTAAACGCGCAGGGATAATAGTTGCGGCGGAAGGCTGTGGAAACTCGCATAAATTGGCTTCTGAGATGCAGGAGCAGACAGATGCTGAAGTGCGTCTTTCAATTCTCGGGTACGCGCAACGCGGCGGAAGCCCAACTGTACGCAGCAGGCTGCTGGCTAGTTTGTTTGCTGAGCAAGCTGTAGATTTGATCTGCCAGGGAAAAGGCAACATGGCTGTTGGTTTGCAGGGCGGCGAGATCGTGGGTTATGAGTTGGAGAAAGCTGCTAAGGAACGAAAGCCGATTGATTTGAGGCTGCTTGAAGTTGCAGATATGCTGGCAACATAAGCCTCCTTTTCTTTTTTGAGTTTTATATTAGTGACTCGTAGATTTTGCTTGTTTCTTCAGCGACTTTCCGCCAGGTAAAGTATTCCAGCACTCTTCGTCTGCCGTTTTCGCCCCAGTTTCTGGCTCGTTCAGGGTCACGCAGCGTTTCGTTAATTCCCCAGGCTATGTCCGCGGGGTCTTCACCGTTAATGTGCACGCCGTTTTGTTCGGTTCCGCTATTCACTACTTGCTCTTTGAAGCCAACTACGCCTCTTGCACCCACCACGACAGGTTTCTCCATGGACATTGCCTCCAAACTCACAATGCCAAAAGGCTCGTAAGTAGAGGGAAAAATACAGACGTCAGAGGCAGCGTAATGCAGAATCCGTTCTTCCTCACAAACGAAATCAAATCGGTAAACGATTTTATCTTGAATTTTCAGGCGTTCAGCGGTTTCAGTGATGTCGGTTTGTTCTTCGCCCATGCCCAATATGACAAGTTTAGTGTTCGGGTTCTCTTTCAAGACAAGCGGCATCGCCTGCAGGAGGTTGTGGACTCCCTTGACCCAAGTTAACCTTCCAACGAAGAGCAGCATGTTCCAGCCGTCGGGAATGCCATATTTAATCCTGATTCCATTGATCTCTTCTTTGGTTACGTGCGCTGGATTGTACATTTCCGGGTCAACCCCGTTCCAAACCACGCTTATCTTGGACGGTGCCCACCCGTGCTTTACGAGGTCTTCCTGCATGGCGTAGCTGACCGTTATTATTCTGTCTGCGTTCTGCGCCATCGCCCGCTCTAGATGAGAAACAACTTCAGAGCCTCCTCCGCCGCTTCTGCCCCATTCTGTGCTATGCGCGTGGAAAACCACGGGAATTTTGGTTTCATTCTTGATTATTAAGCCGGCGATGCTGCTGAGCCAGTCATGGACGCAGACGACGTCAAAATTGTATTTTTCTTTTTTGATTAAGCCGTTTATGAATTTGGTTGAGCTTAGAATGTTGTAGATGAAGATGTCGTTGAAGAGTTTGATGTTGGTGCCCCATTTCTTGAGGTCGTCAACCACGAAGAACGGCCAGATGTTGCTTGCATCCGCTATCTGGGGTCTGTGTACCTCGACGCCGCGCAGGATTTCCCTTGTTTTTAGCCCGTTATTGTTGAGCGTGAAAACTGAAACGTCATGTCCAATGTCAACGTATTCATGGGTTATGTATTCAGCGTAAGTGCCTAAACCGCCTACTGTTTGTGGCGGATATTCATAAACGAAGAAGCCTATTCTCAAAGGTTTCACCCAAAACTTAACTAACCTAGAGCTAACACAATATTTATACTTTAAAACAAGCTTCAATTTGGAATTTATGAGGTCTGCCAGTCACTTTAATTTTTTCAAGTCGATTCATGAAAGCGTTCTCAGTCGGACAAATCTAAAATACTCTAGTCGTCCAGTAAAGGGACAGAGAGTGCCAAGTTTGAAGTCTGCATTAATAGTTTACTGGTCAAGCACGGGAAACACCCAAAAAGTTACTTACGCAATCCAAGTCGGTCTAGAGGCAGCAGAATTTAAGGTTGAGTTGAAGAAGCCTCAGGACGCGGCTGAGCTAGACTTTTACGCTTACGATTTGGTCTGTGTCGGTTCCCCCTCAATTGAGTGGCAACCTGCCAAGCCTGTCGCTGACCTCTTGAAGGCTAAGCTGAATCTTTGCCGCAGGCAAGGAAAAATTAAGCCTTGCGCCCCAAAAGTAGCAGGCAAGAACGCGCTGGTTTTCGTAACCTACTCGGGACCACACACCGGGATTGACGAGGCTACGCCTGCAGGCAAAACGATGCGGCAATACTTCGAACATTTCGGCTTCACAATAGTCGGTGAATGGTACATAGTGGGGGAGTTTCATGGAAGAGAAGACAACAGCACATTAGGCAAGCTCGGTGACATCCGTGGGAAGCCTACGGCAGAGGATTTGGCAAAGATTAAAAGAGACGCGGAGCAAATAGCTGGAAGAATTGACGACGACTTGGCCAAAGCAGCTGAAGAATTAAGTTTCATGGCTAAGAAACCGATTTCAAAGTCGATGGCTTTGAACCTTCTCATCGAAGTCTACCACGCCCACCTCAACAACCCATGTGCCCTTGACACTTTCAGCCAGCAACTACAAAACCTCAACATCATGTCACCCGAAGAGTTCGACCGGTACTGGGACGACCCAGCAAAACCCGAAACGCCAAAACCTAAGGCTTACCCAAGAAGCAGAAAAGCGCCTGCCAAAAAACCAAAATAAGCTTGCGCCAATAATATTTTGGGAAACCATGAAAATCAAATCCATCAAATCAAAGTTCGGCTGGATCAATGTCAATGGCGAAAAATACGAAAAGGACATCGTAATCCATTCAGACGGGTCCATAACGAAGAGGGAGAAAAAGAAATCCAAAGACTTGAAATCGGAATATGGTCACACGCCTCTTTCCGAACGGGAACTGGAATTTCTGCAAAAAGAACAATTCGAAGCGTTGTACATTGGAACGGGACACGAAGCCGCCTTGCCTATAACGCCAGATGCTCTCCAGATACTGAAAAAATACAACGCGACAATCCTTCCTACACCCGAACTGATTGAAAAAATCGAAGAAGAGCAAAGAAAATTTGTCGCGTTAATTCACGTAACTTGTTAGGTCTGAACAATTAACTCCGCTTGTCTTCTTAGATTTTCGGGCAAATCTTCTCGATTCTCTGTAGTTACCTGGATGATTTCAGCATCTTCTCTTTGTTTAGCTTCAACTATCAACGGGTCTTTGGCTTTTGCATGAACCACCGCCATAACCAGTTTCCCGCTCGTAAGAGCTTGCTTTACACTTTGCTTGAACTTCGTGGAATAAAGCTCCATGGGACCTATCTCATCTATTGCCACTACAGCGCATTTTTCCAAAGCTTCCAAAATGGCATTCGCACCTATAACGTCTAAGTCGCGAAGGTTCACGTGGTACTTTCCAACTTGAGGACCAACCCTATTGCTTACGTGCGCCAACCACCCATGCTTGCCGTTCGTTAAGTCAAGTATTTCGAACCCCACCCGCTCGCCACCTTCCCTAGCTTCACGACTAACCATGCCGCCAACGCTCACATCCAGCATTTTAAGAGCTTCCACTGTCTTGATCAACACTGTTGTTTTTCCTACGCCTGGGGCACCGGTCAAAAGCAAAATCCGCTTCTTCAACAACTCACACCTGACTGTACCAGAAGTCTAATATGCAGATTAAATTCTTTTGATAAGCAAATCCAATCTGGAAGCAACCAAATGGCAGACAGCGCATACACGCCAGATTTTCCAAGCGAAATAATCAGAGAAGGCAAAGTGCACGTCCTAGTGCCTAAACTTGAAGCTTACGGAGTAACTCCCTCGGATTACGCGCCTTCCAAAGCCCCCGTCTTCTACAATCCAGTGATGGAGTTCAACCGAGACCTAACGGTTCTAGCGTTCCAAGCTTACCAACGTATGGTCGGTAGAGAAATCAGCATCTGCGAACCTTTAACCAGCCAAGGAATCCGAGGCATCCGATTTGCAGCCGAAATCGAAGGAGTAAAGCGGGTTTTAATCAGTGACATCAACGAAAGGGCATTCAAGGTCGCAAAGCACAACGTGCAACTTAACGGGCTCGAGAAGATGATCACCGTTAGGCACAAAGATGCAAACTGTGTTTTAAGCTGCAACGCATCGCCCAAGAAACGATTTGACATCGTTGACGTTGACCCCTTCGGCACGCCAGCCCCATTCTTGAGTTCAGCCTTAAGGGCGCTTCGCAACCATGGATTGCTGGCTTCAACCGCCACCGACTTAGCGCCCCTTTGCGGGGTACACTCAAAAGCATGCATACGAAAATACGGAGGAAAACCGCTCCGGACGGAGTATTGCCATGAACTTGCTGTTCGGCTTCTGGCAGGCTGCACGGCCACCTTAGCGGCTAAACACGACATCGGCATTAACGTGGTTTTCAGCCACAGCAGCGAACATTACATCAGGCTATACGTTCAAATTTTCTACGGCGCGCAAAAAGCTGACGAAAGCGTCAAAACACTTGGGTACATTCTGCATTGCTTCAATTGCCTGCACCGAGAAACATCCCACCAAGCCTTCAGTAAATTGACCTGTCCCGAATGCGGCTCAAAAATGGATTACGCAGGCCCACTTTGGCTGGGAAACATCTTCGATCAACAATTTATCGAATCAATGATCAAAGAAAACCAGACCGTTGCTTTCAGGAATAACGCAAGAATATCCAAGCTTCTTCTCTTAACCAAACAAGAGGCTACCGCTCCAATAACATATTTTTTGCTTGACAGACTCAGCGGAAAACTTGGTTTGCCATCTCCGTCGATTCAAGCATTTTCAAACGCGCTCCGCAACAAAAGCTACGAAGCGGTGCAGACCCATTTCAACAGCCGGGGCATTAGGACAAACGCTCCTGCTTTGATACTGCAC
>JBEKPM010000197.1:0-7011 GCA_049520735.1 Bathyarchaeia archaeon
TCTAGGGTCTCGTGTTCATCTTGTCCCGCTCGGGGTCACCTCCTAAGCTTGGACGTTTACTCAAAAATACGAGACCCCAACTCAAACATAAACGTTAGGAATTTTGGGACAAGCCAGCGCGCGCAAAAACTTAAAAAATAACTCAGGATTAGTTTTTCGTGTGATGCTTTTTGATATGTTTCTTTTTTGGAATATGCCTTATATGTCTTGTTTGGTGAGAGAAAGAGCACGGATGAACGGATATAAACTGGTGACTTGAATGGTTAGCAAAGATCAAGGAATAGGTGCAGCAATACTAGCTGTATGCGTTATAGTCGCTATAGGCTTTCTGGTTATGGTGGTTGATCCTGGCTTGTTTAACCTTAACGCAGCCAATGTCAGGTTAGATGCAGTTTTGATTCTGGTTTCAGCGGCATTCATCGCTATACTAGCCATCGGCGCATGGATAGGCTACACGATGGCAACGACGCCGCCTCCAAAACCAATCGAAGAAATCGCAGCTGAAACCAAACAGGACTCAGAACAAAAATCCTAAGCATAGCATTCTTGCAAATGCCACGGCGACAATGAAAGTGTCGACGGCGATTCTGCCAGAACCGTGTACTGGCGGCTGCTCGATACCTAAAAGGTGGTAGGGCTGTGTAAAATTCATTGGCTCCGAAACATGGTCCCTTTGGCTTAACCTCATTTTCCCATCTTTTACACAAATCATCTCATAAATTGCATCCTGCTGGAAAAAATCTAAGAATTCGCTTTAAATCAGGAATCTACAAAGAATCTTTCGTTGCTGTCCGCTTTGCCAACTCAGCTATTTGCCCTCTAAACTTATCCCTCATTTTTGTAAAGCGCATGGCTGCTGAGGGATGAATGGCTTCCATGTATTCGATCCCGTCAAACCGCGGGGTCTCGGTTTGATAGCCTTGATTTGGGTGGTTAAGTAGGGTAAGCATGCCGCTACTTCATCAGGGTAAGGTTTTCGGTTTTTCGGAGAGACATGCTTTACAATGCTTGTTATGAAGAGGTCTTCGCGTTTCAACCCGTTTTCAGCTAAGACTTTGTTTAGGAACTTGCCTGATAATCCAACGAAGGGTCTGCCTACCTCGTCTTCGTGGGCTCCAGGGTTTTGTCCTATCAGCATGACTTTGGCGTTTAAGGGTCCTTCGCCTGGGACGCCTGGTTGGCTATTGACAGTCACACAACCTTAAAAAAACCGCGTGTCTTTTTCTAGTTAAGTCTTCGTCTCTGCTATATAGCAATGAATATAAGGACTTGTAAGACTAAGATTTTAGAAGAATGTTTTGAAGGACCACAAATGGCAAACGAAACGTCCGCGGTTGGTTCGCTTGTCGAAAGCGCTACGCGTGTGCTCTTGCGAGTTGCTTTCGCTTTTGAACCCTTGGCGCCGACCGGTATTACGATTTTGATGAATCAGCAGCTGCGCAAGTTCAAGGACTCAGGCGCAATCGGCGACTACAAAACCAAGACTAAACGGCTGGGAAAATTCCATTACCGAATTGAAGTCAACTTGGATGTGACCGGGATGCAGGCTGTTCATCTTCTAAGTAACTTATTTCCAAGGCAACTAAACAGATTCAGGAGGTGGTTCCATGACTGAAATGTCCGAAAAGAAAGGCAAACTGAAAATAACTATAGAGCTTGAGGTAAACGAGGAACTGTTGGGTTTGGCTAAGGATGCAATGGAGAAGATGCCGATGCGAATGCAGGAAATGTGGAAGATGCACGGCGGCGGCGAAAAGAAAGAATAAACCTAAAACCCGCAGGACCGAAAACAGTTTTTTTCCTTCTTTTTAAATACGCGCAAATTAGGTTTTTACTCTTAAATCAACAAGCTCTTTTGCTATTTCGCGCGAATTCATGTTCGCCTGCAGTTTTGAAAACCTGAGTTATCAAATCATCCCGAATGCGTTCTGCTTCCGCCTCTGATCTTATGGGATTTTTGATCTTTGACCTGTGCGATTCAACGTGAGCTTCAACGGCTTCGCTCACAAGTTTAACATTTTGAACTAACACGATTTCTGCGCCACAGCTACTGCATTTTATTGAAGGCAACTTATTGGCGGAAGACGATTTTTTGCTGGCGATGCGGGTTGGCAAATTTTTAACCTCTTTTTCTGTTCGATTAGCTTTGAGCATGGTATAAAGGTTTATTTCCAAATCACACTATTTCCCTAGTCGTGCTTTTACGCATCAGAAATGGTGAGTTTTCACGGTGTTCTTGTTTTCTTTCAAAGAAATGTTTGAATTTTGGCGGGAAAATTTTTTGAAATTCATATTCTTGTGTAGGTGTTTTTTCTGCTTGAAGAAACATTTTATACCTTAAGGTCCATTTTCTATTGGGATTAATATGAAGTTTTTAGTCATTCAGAAAGTTAGGCGTGAGGTTCCTGTTGAGAAGTGGGCTAAGCTGCTTCCGTTGCAGTTCAAGTACTTTGATAGCCTGGAAAAGGAAAAGACGCTTGAAGTGTACTATCACCTTATCGGTCAACAAGGCAGCATGTGCGTAATCAACGTTGACTCAGATGAGAAGCTTTCAAAAATTATCGGTCAGGACCCATTGTTCTTTGAAAGCGAACGTGAAATCTATCCCCTAACCACCAGACAAACACATGAGAAGCAAATAAGAGAGCTTCTAAAGCCGTAACGCAAGGTTTTCCATTATGACTTGTCACGGCGGCTTCGCTTTAGATGAAGCCACAAGACGATCATGGTACAACCCGGAGGCGGTGCTGCAAGATTTGGGTGAAAGCATGGTTTTTGTGGATGTAGGCTGCGGCGACGGCTTCTTCAGCATGCTGGCGGCGAAGAAGGTAGGTGAAAAAGGAAGAGTTTACGCCGTGGACTCTGACGCTTCAGGCATTGAAAAACTCAACCGCAAAGCCCATGCCGCAGGGTTTAAAAACATCGTCAACAAAGTTGCCTTCGCCGAAGAGACAGTTTTCTGTAGCGGCTGCGCCGATTTTATTTTCTTTAGCATGGTTCTTCATGACTTCGCTAACCCACCTAAGGTGTTGCAAAACGCCAGAAAAATGATTAAACCTACTGGAACGCTGATTGATTTAGACTGGAAAAAACAAGAAATGCCTTTTGGTCCACCCGTCAAAATCAGATTTAGCCAAGACTACGGGTCAAGCTTAATCCATGATGCGGGCTTTCGAGTTGACGGCGTCAGGGACGTCGGTAACTTCCATTATGTGTTAACCGCAGAGCCCAGGATCTAAAAGCAAGTTTTATTCTGCTTTGGCGTAGAGTTCGAGTAGGTCGCGTTTGAAAAGTTCAGGCTGACTCAAATACGATGAGTGAGACGCGTCCATGTAAACCAAGAGCTTAGCTTTAGGAATCTTCTCAGCTAATGTTCTCATCTCTTCCCCTGATATGACGTTATCCTGTGAACCCCAAATTATTCTGACGGGAAACGTGAACTTGCCGTAGACTTGAACCAAATCATCCGTGAGCGCATGGGCAGGGGAAACCAACAGTAGCCCTTTCACGGGGAACTGTGCAGCGTACCTCAAAGCGATGTAGCCGCCTAAGCTGGCTCCTACTAACACGGGTACCGCTGAACCGAAAACGCTTTGAACCGCCTCCGCCAACACCTGAACGTTTGTTTCGGGGTTTCTTGTTTTCGGTTGGCAATTGGTTTTCAACCCGTAAGGCATGTCCAACGCTAAATATGGCACATGCTTCTCAATCAACAAGTCTGTAACGCCGATGCGTTGCCAAACGTCGGCAGTGTACGATAAGCCGTGCAGGAAAATGACTGGTACGCCTTGTGCATTGTTGTAAAGTGCTTGGCATTTGTGTCCAGCTATGTTTAGGGTTTTTTCCATAAGCGAAAGTATGTTTTGGTTTCTTATACATTTGACTGCCCGTGCGATGAGTTCGCGAAAAACATAATAGCTCCTCAAAGCCTCAATATGTCGGTGACTTTTTGACAGTTAAAGTCGGTGATAAAGCGCCAGATTTCACGTTGCCTTCTCAGATGGGCGACAACGTTACGCTTTCAGAGTTCATAGGCAAAAAGAACGTGGTCCTGTATTTTTACACTTTCAGAGACAGCTACGATGAACTGACCAGTTTAGGTGCTGAGGTTTTGGGGGTAAGTGGGCAAAGTGTGGCATCCCACAAATCTTTTGCAACCCATTACGGTTTACCATTTATCTTGCTTAGCGATGAAGGCAACAAGGTGCGTAAGCTTTACGATGTCCCCTCCAGTTTGGGTCTTATCCCGGGAAGGGTCACTTACATAATCGACAAAAAAGGCATCGTCAGACACATTTTTAATTCCCAGACTCAGACGCGGCAACACGTCGAAGAAGCCAAAGAAACCCTGAAGGAACTCGAGAAAGAACAACAAGCCGGTACGTGACGCGAGAGGCTTCCTATGCTGGATTTATTCAATAGTTTGACGCGGAAAATTGAGCCTTTCCAGCCTGCAGAGGACATGCAGGTTAAAATGTATACTTGCGGTCCCTCAACCTACCAGCCACCACACATTGGAAATTACCGCACCTTCCTCTTCGAAGACATATTGCAACGTTACCTAGAGTATCTCGGTTACAAAGTCAAACGGCTCATAACTTTAACAGATTTGGAAGACAAAGCCATAGCGCAAGCAAAAAAAGAGAACCTTACAGTTGAGGAGGTGACAATAAAAAACGAAACCGTCTTCTTCCAAGACTTCAAGCTCCTTAGAATCAAAACCCCCGACTACCTAGTTAGGGCTTCATCAGTTGTTGACCAAGCCGCAAGCCTGATTGCCCAACTCGCCGAGAAAGGCTACGTGCACTGGTACACCCATGATGACGCAAAAAACGCGTATTTTGACCCGCTTAAGTTCAAAGGCTTCGGAAAACTAGCCCATTTAGACATGAGCAAATGGCCCAAAAAGAAACGCCGTTTCCACAAGGACACTTACCCAGGAACGCCGTGGAACATGGGTGACTTCATCGTTTGGGACGGCTGCAAACAAGGCGGAGTCTGCTATGACACGCCAATCGGAAGCGGAAGACCAGCATGGAACATCCAAGATGCCGCCATCGTAACCAAACATTTGGGCTTTTCAATCGACGTCGCCTGCGGAGGAATCGACAATTTAGTCCGCCACCACGACTACACGCTTGCGATCGCCGAAGCCGTAAGCGGCAAACAGTTCAGCCGATACTGGCTTCACGGAGCCCACCTCTTAGTTGATGGCAAGAAGATGTCAAAAAGTGTCGGCAACGTCATCTACACCGGTGACGTCTTAAAAAGAGGCTTCAGCAGCGAACAACTGCGATTCTTCCTCATCTCTGCGCCTTACAGGAAAAAGCTAAATTTCACGTTCGAAAAGCTAACTCAAACCAGCGAAAAACTAAGCTCATTCAAGAACATGGTTAAGGCAGTGCAGGGAAAGCGAGCAAATGGCTCAAATCAAAATGCAGATGTACTTGTCGAAGGGTTAGTTTCTGGTTTCGAAAAAGCCATGAATAACGATTTAGGAGTTAAATCCGCGTTTGACTGCATCTACGAGACAGTTAGTAAACTCCATGCCATGAAAGAACCCCTAAGCGAGAATGCCTCAAAAAAACTATTAGATGGGCTACGCAGCGTCGATTCAGTTTTTCAATGCATAATCTGATGCTGCGTTAGACTAGTTCGCCTACGAATTTGACTCTTGCAAAGTTTTCTTCCCGATGTGGAGCCGCCTCAAGTTCCCCCGTTAAATCCTTCCCCGCTTGATGCAGCCCCAAATGGTCACCGTCACCCCAAAGCCCGCTTTCAGATACATCGTAGACTTTTCCGTTATAGGCGAAGTAAGCGGGTTTGCCGTTTTTCCCGTTGTTCTCTTCAAGTTCTTGCTTAGTTACTTTTCTTTGTTCAGTCACAAAAACCACTTCTCACGGTTTAAAGTCTAAGGAAGCCGTTTAATAACGTTTACGGAAGCCTTCACTTAGGCGTCAAAAGGTGCAAGGTTACCGGGCTGCCAAGATATTGCTGAAACCGCGGGTAAACTTGCCTTGCCCAAAAGGTCCGCTGCTGAAACCAACGTCGGCCTTCCTTCTTGAATTTTGAAGTTGAAAGTATTAAAGGTCGTCTGGTTTGAAGAGCTGGCATGGTTCACCACGACAGGGTAAAACGTCGCCAAGACAAAGACGCTTGCAACAACAATTACAGCCACAGTCGCAACTGCAATCAAAGCGATCTCAGGAGTTGAAAGTCGCCCTCTCGAGGTTGGGTTAACCGATGGGGCAGGGCTAAACATTGCGGCTTGAGTTCCACATTTATGGCAGAACCTAGCGTTTTCCCAAAGTTGAGTGCCGCATCTTCGACAGTAAGGCAACTATTATTAACCTCAATCATGGGGTATGTTTTGAAAAATTTAAGGCTTGCCGAAATCTTGAGAAATCGGATGTTGCAAAATATTAAATATAAATTAGTATAAAGCGGGCAAGCGTGCAAGAATCATGAATGCTGTAAGTGCTTCATGTATTGAAGACTTGCAGGTAATGTTTTTTTGCTTAAACAAGCTTTAAGGAAAAAAAAGAAAACTGCCAAAGATAAAAAGTAAATCTACAGCATTTCGCTTCAATCTTTTGTAAACCAAAAATTTTCTCAGAAACTTCTCGCCAAACAACCCCAAATTGTTGCGTTATTTGTTAGATTCGTCAATGCTTTTCTTGTAAAGGGCTTTGTCGATCGTTCTTGCATCCAAATTGTGTTTTGCCGCGGTTTTCCTAATTGCAGCAAGCATTTTGATGTAGTTTTGAGGTGCGTAAAGGCCCGGAGGTGGGTTGCCAAGCAGACCCTTCCAAACTCTTGAGTCAAAAATGCAGTATTGGTGAGGGTCAAAAAAAGCCAAAATCACGCTTGCAATAACGGGACTGACGCCTTCAAGTGTTGTTAAGCATAGAATCTTGTAGCTGTCGTCGCCTTGGGGCAAATTGAAAGCTTGGCTGGATATGCGACTGACTTTCTCTTCGCTGTTTCTTGCGACAAGCTCTAAAAGTCGGG
>JBEKPM010000198.1:0-3030 GCA_049520735.1 Bathyarchaeia archaeon
TTGGTTCAATGCAGGATGGCTAGGTTTACAAAGGAGAGTTATTATTAGCTACTCGAGGGATAGCGGTTGCTAACGGTAACTTTGCTCAAGCAGCACGAAGAGGGCAGATGGCAATCAGAAAAATTGGAGGTTTTGCCAGGAGAAACCAATAAAAATGAAGTCCTTTGGGTAGATGCTCAGGACCCGACTAGCTCGGAAATGGAAGAACTTACGGATTATTTTAGCATAGATGAACACAACGTTCAGGAACTTACTCAGGAAGAAGGGGTACGTTCAAGAATTGACGAACACGAAGATCGAGTGTTCTGCGTTCTTAATTTTCCAAATCGGGAAAGCTTTGTTTCTGAAGGGAAAATGGAACGCTTGTCGATGCTTGTTTGCCAAAGATGGATAGTAACAGTGCATAAGGGCCACTCGGAATTGACTTGTGCTGTTTACAAGAAAATAGATACTCACGGCTATTTTTCGCTTTCACTAGTGCCCTCAACTGATATTATGCTATATATTTTCTTGGATTTGGTTACGAGTGAATATTATCCTGTTTCAGATTTGATTTTTGAAAGTATTGAAAAGTTGAGTCGAGAAGCCTTGGGTTTTTTCCGACAAAGGTCAAGGTTGTCGGGCAGCAGTTTGGGTATACAAATCGTTACGGTGAGAGAGAGACTGGTTGCTCTTAGGCAAAGTCTGAGTCCTCTTCGCGAGATTATGGGACGAATAACAAGAGGAGAATTTGCGCTAGTTCAGGGAGTGAATCTTCCCCGTTTTGCAGACCTCTATGATAGAACGATCCAATTAGTGGAGGTCGTTGATTCCCACAGGGAAGAAATGGGCAATATTCGCGATATCTTGATCAACGTTCAGACCGTAACTACTAACAATATTATCCGGATTCTCACAATAATTTCAGCCATTTTTCTTCCGCTGACTTTGATTGCTGGAATATATGGGACAAACTTCAAAACAGGTTTCATCCCCAATACAACAAATCCTGATGGGTTCTACATCATGATTGCCATAATGGCGGCAGTGGCAGTGGGTCTAACGATGATCTTCAAGCAAAGAGGTTGGTTAAGCCCAGGTACTTAGCGTGGCGCTTGCGGAAGTGTGCGTGTTACTGAGTGCTCAATTTTTTCCATTTTCAAATCCCTTTGATTTTTGCTTCTTGAGCTTCAAATTGAGGGTGTTTTCGTTGACACTCAATTCAATGTCCAGCTGCTGTTGAAGAAAGGGTTCGATTTCTTTGTTCTTGCTCATCGGAATAAGAATAAGATGCTGCCTGTATTCGTAAGCCGGCTGGTTTCTCTTGTATTTTTTTCTATTAATTCTAGTCTGAATCTTAACCATGGCTATGCCCTCCGCTCCTCAGCATTAGCAGTTCGTTTAATCTGAGTTCAAGTTGCAGGATCTCTTTCTGCTGCGCTAGAAGAATGCTCATAGCCATTGGTTCAAAGATTATGGGTTTGCATGCGCAGCTGCCTGCTGAAGCATGATTCCTGCACATGTCCATCAGTTCATCAAAAGCCTGTTTTTCTTCCTCGTCTGGCAGCGAGTTTCGGAAGCTTTTCCATCGGCCAATTTCGTCTTCTAGAGCCATTCGATATGAAGGAATAGTCTTACCCAAGCTTGTTAAGCCTCCAAACAATCTAATTTCGTTTTCATAGGCGTTCACTCAGGGCTCAATCATTTCGTCTGAATGCCTTAAAAGCCAAACGGAGAAACTACTGAGGACGGCAGTGGAGGGACAAGTGAAAGTGAAAAATAGCATGCTACCTGAACTTATTCCTGTCTCGTGATTACGACGGATGTCCCAGAAAGTTTTCCAAGCTCAAACTTCGTTTCGCTCGGGTTCGTTTAGGCGAGAAGGTTTTTTGTCCGGACGGCACAGCCCATCTAGTGAACGGCAACTAATCAGATTTGACAGGAAAAAACCTGGCTATTGACGTCTGTTTTTCAAATTTTCAGTTTCTTTCAGCTAACCTTTCTGTAAAGCTAATTTATGGGGATGAATCGACATAATTGAGGAAGTTTGACGTTAAGTATTCTTTTATGATGCAAAAGCAGACCCAATTCTTCGGGACTTCATTGGGAATTTTGCTCTTTGATATTAAAAAATGGAGAATTTCTTAATTAGTTGTTATAACCTCAGTCAGAATCGGTTTTAGTACCTTTAATCGTTTCTTAAGCTCTTCTCTGATTTCAGTATCTTTTTCCCTTTTCAAGGCTCCTTGAAGGAGCTTTCTAGCAACTTCCAAACTGCTTGTTCCAAAAATTTTACCGAAAATGTTTATGCGCTTTTCACGCGATATTATGATTTGGGGAAAGACACAGACAAAATTCAAAGGATACTTTTCTGGTCGATCCAGATCGACCACAACAACTTGAACGTCTGTTTCCATTGTGAATTCCGTTCGCCCAATTTGTTTCTTAAGCATGTGGAGACTAGGTCTCACAATAAATCCTCACATACAGTTTTCTTGGCTCAAATAAGATTCAAGATGTGCATGAAACAAAGTCTGACTTTGATAAATAAACTCATGTGAGTGGAGCCACGCAACCACAAGCGTTACAGGTACCTGCTTAACCCAGAATAAAGGCTAGAAAAGGCTATTACGACAAGTGTCCCCGAAGACATTTTAACCCTGTGATACGGGGTTCCACAGACATGACCATAAAAGTGGATAACCCGGATATTGTTATCCAAAAGAATAAGTGAACGGAGATTTTCGGGTTCAAATGATAGGCCTATGGATGAGAAATTTCAGAGACTATTGCTAAATGAAGAAATAGAAATAACTATTTGGCTAAATGCCCGGCATTGAATGGACTTGATCTAGTAATAAGTTTCAACGTAATATCGCTTGTCTTGTGTCTTTTTTACCAGAGCGAACAATCCTCCAGCGATATAGCCTAACCAATTTTGTTCTGGAAAGTCCAAGTCAGCTTCTTGGGCTGTAACTGCGTTATCACTTGAATTTGCTCCTACCGCTTTTAGTTTAGACGCTATTCTTTGTTGCATTTCGGAAACAGTTT
>JBEKPM010000199.1:0-3010 GCA_049520735.1 Bathyarchaeia archaeon
CCAAAGCAAGAAATGAAGTGGCTCAAGGCGGCTTCTAAGGAGATCATCGAGTGTATCAAGGATGCCATGAATTCGCTTGATATGGAAGAAGTCGAGAGGCTGATCGACATGCTTCTCAAAGCTAAAAATAGGAAAATATTCATTGTCGGAATGGGCAGAAGTGGATTTGTAGCTCGCGCCTTTGCACTCAGACTAATGAACCTAGGCTTCAATGTCTACTTTCTGGGAGAAACCATCACACCTGCAGCCGAAAAAGGAGATCGACTCATCGCGATATCAGGAACAGGCACAACAAAGATGATTCTAACGGCGAGTTCAGCGGCCAAAGACATAGGTGCCAAAGTGATAGCCGTGACATCATTTCCCGAGTCCCCTCTCGGGCAGCTTGCCGACCTGATCGTCACGATAAAAGGGAGAACAAAGGCAGCAAAGCCAGTCGAGGAGGATTATCTAGCTAGACAGCTCAGAGGAGAAAGAGCGCCGCTTACCCCTCTCGGAAGCATTTTTGAGAACAACACAATGGTCTTCCTAGATAGCCTTATCGTCGAATTAATGCACAGAATGGGGCGAACGGAAGCGGATTTGAAGCGTAGACACGCAACAATAGAATAAACCATCTGAAGGCGCGAGATATCTGTTTGTTTACGTGTGTGTTCTTTATTTTTGTTTTTGTTGAGAGAGAGCTAGTTAAAGAGTAGAAGAGTAGGAGTTAGTTTGTTGGTTGGAGGGGTTTGGGTTTGGGGATTAAATTTTAATCCACCACTACGCGCGCGGTAGACGTTGTGAAACTTAAGAGCGCAAAAACCGTTCAGGGGCAAGAAGTAAAAATCGACGCTTCTAAATGGAATCTTCACAAGACCGTAAAGATAAACGATGCTAACGTAGTCAAAGAGTCAAAGCAGACATTGTTACAGACAACGGCGTTATCCCACGTGATCGACAAAGTCCTATTGCCAAAGTAGAAGAAAAAGAGGCACTAAACATCCCCACTATTTTTTCTTTGTTTACCGCTCATTCTTTATTGGACGAAGGTAATAGGTTTGCACCCATGCTAATTGTCCAAACAAGGGTCGGATAGACTATCATTCTTTCCATGCCACCAACGCCAATTCCTAAGTATTCTGGCCGTGTTGTGGCAAAAAGCAGAAGGGCGAAAAGCGTTGCAACACCCAATATTACCGAAAAATATCTGAAAGGCCCCCTGGTGATCTTGTACGAAGATATTGCGGCTATCCCGCCAAAAACGAACGAAATAATTGCGGCGACGGAGTGAATAACAGGAACACCATGAACCAAAATTGTGTTTTCTGGAAATATTCCAACCAATAACGGGCCTAAACCCGCCAAAACGAAGAAACCTGTGATTGTACCTATCCTGAACTCACGTTGAATAAAATATGCACTTACTAAGATCATTAGGCCCAGCAAGATTATTGATGGATTGAAAATGGCGGCAGAAGGTTTACCCCATACACCCAAATCGCTAATGTAGTTCCCAGATACGCTGTAATTTGGATATACTGCTTCCGCAACTATCATGCCCACGGTAAATTGCGAAGCGCCGACAAAAAGTAAAGCTCCGGCAATCTTCTTGTTCTTAGAATCCATAATACCGATTCGTTTGATGAAGTATTTAATTATATTCTGTAGGCGCTATTAACGGAAAAGTCAGCGAGCGCTTAATTTTTTTCTCAGCGCGCGCTAGTCTATGCTTTGTGCATCTATGCCAACCACCGTTACTTTTTGCCCGACCAGATATTCGGAACTGTCCTTGGATATCCCAGATTTTTCAAATAAACATCAGTTCTCCACGCGTCTTCCCAACCAGTGTACAGTAATACGATAGAATCCCTCACCGATACTTTTGCTTCGGAGACCACTTTTCTATTTCATCCACTGTGCAGCTTCGTTTAAATTGGGGCACCTACAATTCCTTTTTGAGGTTTCTTATGTCGTTTTCAGATGTAGCGATCGTGAAAGGCGAACGAGGGCATGAACCCGTTTTTAAGGCCTTAGACCTGATTGACTATAAAACTGCTCTTCAGGGGAAGGACAAGGTACTGATCAAAGTTAACTTCATCACAACCAAAACTTGGGACACGGGCGCTACAACAGACCCAATTGTGGTGGAAGCATTACTGCAAAAACTCGCACAATTGCCAGTTACGCCATACGTTGTAGAATCTGATGCCACCATGACTAATGCGGACGAAGCCTTCAAAGCTACAGGTATGAAGGAAATGTGTGAGCGCAACGGAGTCGAATGCCTCAACCTCCGGCACGTCAAAGACAAAGTCACGTTACAAATCGCAAACGGCGAAACCTTAGATAGCATCAAGGTTCCACGCATAGTAGCAGAATCGGCTATAATCAGCGCTGCCAAACTAAAGACACACCAGATGACAACTGTGACGCTTGGTATGAAAAATCTTTTCGGTTTGCTTCCCGACAAGATGAAAGGCAAATACCACCTCAGAGGCATAAGCAATGTAGTCGTCGACATAACAAGCGCCATCAAACCTGCGTTGACTGTGATAGATGGCTTTGTAGCGATGGAGGGCAGAGGACCATCGAATGGCACACCTGTTCAGATGAATCTCATCATCGCGGGAAAAGACGTTGTTGCCACAGACGCTACAGGCTGCCGCGTTATGGGATTTGACCCCCACAAAATTAAACACATAAGGAGAGCAAACGAAAAAGGCTTAGGCAACATCGACAACATCAACATCCTAGGAGAAAAATTAGAAAGCGTAACCCGCCAATTCAAACCCGCCAAAATCCTATAAGTTGCCCAACCACTAGCGAGCTGCCTTATCCCTTTGTTAGGTGTTGAAGTATGTTTGTGAGACTGCTTTGTCTGCTCTTCCGATCTTTTGAGCCTCATTACAAAGGTATGGCTGTGAGTTCCTTGATGCGTTGTTGCACGATTCTTAGCAGTTCCTTTCTGAGTTTTTCTCCTGGAAGGTTTGGCGTTATGAAGCACATTCTGTTTGCAAGCTCGTTGTCT
>JBEKPM010000200.1:0-3009 GCA_049520735.1 Bathyarchaeia archaeon
TAGGCGGCCTAGAAAACAATCATTGGATGCCGTACCTTTTACTAAATGTTGCAATTATCGTTTGTATTAATACTCAATACATACATCACATGTTTACATGTCGTTAGTTCAGAGAGAGAGAGAGGATTAAAATTTAATCCAACCAACCAAGACAACTACAACCAAACTCAAACAAACCTACCTATACACATACACACACATACAACACAACACACACGCACAGCGTGTGCTTGCAACAAAGAGAAGAAGCACCCTTCTTTCTTTTTTAGCGGAATCAAGTTAAGCTATCACGCTCGTAGCGTGCGGCATGCTATGAAAAAGCTGCAGTGAGCTGAGGCGCTAATTTTTTTGTGTTTGCTGAAACAGGAAAAAAGGGGTGGAATAGAAACAGAGTTTACTAAGCCTAAAGAGAGGCGAAAATCAAAAAAGAAAATTAGGTTAATTGCCAATATCACTTTCACCCTTGTTCATCCAGTTATCTTGCTAAATGAACCAGTAGGTCCAAGTTTCGACAGAGATGGAATACATAGGTGCGTGGGTTGTCGGATCACTTACGGTTACTCCATTAGATGATTCAGTTATCGCGTATAGTCCTCTCATTGTCCCGCTCGTGCCAAACTGCGTTGCGACAACCGAATTTAGTAATCCGAAGTATGTCTGTCCTTCAGTTGCTGTGTATCCATAGGCGCTTACACTTGGTCCATTACAAGTGAACAGTCCAAGCCCATTGAATTTAAGGAATGCGACGCCATTAGTGACTCCTGCCCCCGGGTAGGTCCATACACCAGGCGCAATATCGGTTCCGGTGAGGGTGTTCAAATTGAGAGTAAAATATTGTGTGTTTGTGGCTGTTGGCGCTTTCGTCCCCCATGGTGCTGCAGAGTACGTCCATTCTCCAGTTGACCTCGTTACATGCTGAACACCATTTGTCACAGAGACAGTTCCAGGACTGGTTCCAATGCCAATTCCTGTCCATGTGAAAGTCTCATGATGTGGTCCGCATGCTAAAGCAGGCGTAGACGCAGCAAACACCATAACCAAAGCAAGTGAGGTAACTAAAATCATAATTCTTTTCATCTTCATCTTTTTCACCTCCACTGATATCTTTGTCATATTGTGGGTCTAGAAAAATACTTAATCATTTTTCTAGTAGTAAAGCGCCGAAAAAACTGTTTAAAAACCAAAAATATTTGATTATTATGTGAATCACCGCTGAACAAACGCGTTTACGCCATTAAACAGTCTATTGCGTTAAATAGTAACTGATTCTACTTAATAGAGCGCAAAATAGTCTTATTGATTTTTCCTGTTCATTATTCTGTTATCAATTATGCGTTTTATTATTTCTTTTTCGTAGGCGACTCTTAGTTTTAAGATTTTGCCTCCGCGTCCCCTTTCGCCTGGGAAGAATCGAGCTTCAACTAGACCCCGGCTCTCCAACTCAATCAACGCTCTTCCCCTGCGTCCTCCATAGCCATACATACTGGACTTCGACAATTTTCCCTCTTCAACGATTCTCATTAAAGATCTCCAACCAGCCTTTTCCTGCGCAATTCTAAGTCGCATATAATCTTCCACAAAAACGTTTACAAGATAGTCAAAGGCTTTCTGGGTAAGTTCAGATTTAAACTCAAATCTATCCAAAGAATTAGGCATGGCTTTTTCTTCGTTAATTGTGAGAGGCCCAGTTTCAACATGTATCTTTACCGGTTTGAGGTTGCATGTTTTGGTCTCTCCTAATTCATCTAAATAGATTATTTTCGGGTTTATGGTGAAAGTGCCAGTTTTAACTGCCACTAAATTAAGAATGGCAGTCGCAACTTGGAAAGCGTCGATTTCCATGTTTTTCATCTCGAGGCAGAAGTTTTGAACTTTAAAGTGAGTCGGCAGAGCGGTGATTTTGAACCCGTCGGGAGGAATTAAGCCTTCAGCTTTGACGAGCAAACCCGGCTTCCTTGAGGCGTTCACCAAGTCGAGGCGCATCTTCAACTCTTCGCCAACCCTAACTTCTCTGCGAACCATCAAATTCGCTTGTAGCCTAACGTGTGCAAACCTTTCTTCAATTTCGCGACTAGCTTTCTGTACTTCTTCAAGTTGAATTCTGGCCTCGTCAAACAGTCCCTGCTTCTCAAGAGCCCAAGCATAAAATAATCTTCCATAAATTTCAGCTCCAACAGGTGTCGGCGCCATCGGCATCGCAACCTCGTCAAATAAGCGTTCTTTGAAGAACTGGTTTGACTCTTTCCACTGACTCTTTCCCGCAAAAAAGACCGCTTTAGATAATGAACCATCCACAAACACGTTCATCTGAACTTCTGATGGCAGTTTCATGAATTTGTCAAAGTATTCTTCTGCGTGTTTCAAATCTCCAAGCCTGACATATATCCTAGAAAGGTTAGCATAAACAATTCCTGGGGCTATGAGGTTATCTGTCTTTTTCGACGCCTCCAGGGCTTTCAGACAGTAAGACAGCGCCTTTTCCCAATCATTAATAAGCTCATAAGGTCGAGCTGAAAGAGCATTCGCATAAACCAATCTGTTATAATCACCCATTTTCAATTTCTCATCAATTTCTATAATCTTCCCAAACATTCCCAACGCTTCACGATTAAGTCCCAAATTACAGAAGTTTTCGCCTGCGGGCCAGCATGCCTCCATTTGAAAGCGAAAGTCGCCCAGTTCTTCAAACAGAGTAATTGATCGCAAAGACTCCGCTATCCCTTTATGTGGTTCGCCTAGCAGAGAATGGTACATTCCCACTCCAACCAAGGCCAACGCGGCGTCCCAAAAAGAATTTTCTTCCTCAAAAATGCGCAAAGCAATTGCCATATCTTCGAGCGCGAGCTTTACATTGCCCTCTCCGAAAAAGCTGACCCTTCCTCGGTTAATTAGAACTCTTGCGCTTTCCAACCGATCACATTCAGAATACGGTTCGGCTTCCTTCACAAGCTCAATCAAGCGATGAATATCCATGCATTGGAAGGCCGATTCCATCGCTTTTCTGAGCAC
>JBEKPM010000201.1:0-2989 GCA_049520735.1 Bathyarchaeia archaeon
CTTTCTGTTCCTTGCCAGTTTGAAAAACATTTTGGAGAATTTGGGTCCATTCTTCGGCGAATTTTTGCGGAAGCTGGATTTCTTGGTTTGTTTTGCCTATGAAGTTCTTTAGGGTTAGCCCAGTTGTTTTTTCAAAAGCCGAATTGATGTACAAGTAGCGCAGGTTTTTATCAATCCTTGCAATAATATCGGGGGAGTTTTCTGCCAGTGTCCTGTACTTTTCTTTTTCGCCTTGTAGTTCATTTTCATGTTTTTTTAATACATCGACATCTATGAAGGATAGAACGGCGCCGTCTATTTTGTTGTCTTCAGTTATGTAGGGTCGAACTCGCATTTCATAAGAGCGGCCATTCTCGTCACTAACTTCTGTGTTCACTGCGTTAAGCGTTGTTATTACTTTTGAGATGGTTTTTTCCAAATCAGGAATTGAAATGGCGAGATGCACGTTAGATATCGGTAGCCCTGAGTCCGAAGTAACTAAATTCAGAATCTTTTGGGCGGAAGGCGTGAAAAGTCTGATTTTCAAGTTGCAATCCACCATTACTACGGCTGGATCAACATTTCTGTTTAGGTTCGTTGTATCATCGTTTAGTCTAGCGAGAGTTTGATTTCTGTTCTTCATTTCGTCATTCAAAGTAGTTAGTTCTTCATTGCTCGATTGAAGTTCTTCCTTAGCAATCTCTAATTCCTCGTTTGTACTTTGCAGCTCTTCGTTGCTTGACTGTACTTCTTCCATGGCAGTTCTAAGCTCTTCGTTGGTTGCTTCCTGTGTCTCGATGACCGTCTGCAAATACTGCTTGGAAGATTCCAATTCTTCCCTGAGCTCGCGAATTTGACTATCCTTAACGTTCTCGCGTCCTTCAGGCGTCGTTGAAAGCTCAATGGTCTGACGAAGATGAGCAGCGGCTGAACTGACATCTTCAAACAACACAAGGAAAAAAGGCTCTTCATACTGCGAAGCGCGCAGGGGCATTACCTGAATATTGATTGTCTTCGATTGCTCACCGAATAGAAAGCGTATTGCCTCTACTTTGATGGATCTGTCCTCTTTTTTTGCTCTGTAAACTGCTGCTTGAACTTCTGGCCTCAACTCTTTTCTAATTATCTTTGCAACATTCAAACTTGCTTGCCCTGATTCGGGTGAAAGATACGGAGTGACATTTCCTCGGAAGACAAGAATGTCTAGGTTACTGTTGACTAATAGTGCTGCGGGAACGTATTCCGTTATTAGTAGTCGGTCTACTTCGTCACGTATGAGAGAGATTGAGTCTTTTTTCATAGGCTCCTTGAGAACTTTTTTTTCAGTGTAAGGGACCGTAGAAGCAAAGCCGAAATTAACGCGAGGCTGGGCTTTCTTTTTCGTGTAAATAAACCCTTTCTTGTTTACTGGTTCAAAAAGGGTCGTGGATTTGCCGATGCTTTCAGATTCGCCTAGAATGAGAAAACCGTTTGGTTTCAACGCGTAATGCAGAATAGACATTATTCTTTCTTGAAGTTGCGAGTCGAAATAGATGAGCATGTTCCTGCAACTGATTAGGCTCAGGTTGGAGAAAGGCGGATCTGCCGTTAAGTCTTGTTTAGCAAATATGCATTTGTCGCGGATGAATTTTGCAATTTGATAATTTCCGTTAAAACTTGTGAAGAAACGTTTCAGGCGACTTTCGGAAACATCAGCTTCTATGCTTTTCGAGTATATTCCTTGACGAGCTTTACCAACGTTCTTTTCGTTTACGTCAGTCCCGAAAATCTGAACCTGCACATCCCCAGAGCCAGTTTCCTCGAGGGATTCTTGAAGGGCAATGACAAAAGAGTAAGCCTCTTCGCCTGTGGAGCAGCCAGGAATCCATATTCTCAGCGGTTCTTTAGATGAAAGGTTTCTCAGAAGTTCAGGAAACAGTTTTTCCTTCAAAATAAGAAAGGTCTCGGGTTCCCTGAAGAAGCTTGTTACTCCGATCAGCATGTCATCAAACAGTGCCTGTAGCTCAGCGGGGTGTGTTCCTAAGTACTCAGCGTATTTCGTTATGTTTTCTACGTGGTTAATTATCATGCGGCGGGCGACACGTCTATTGATGACTGTCTCTTTATAATGAGTGAAATCCACGTTGAACGAAGATTTTAATAATGTAAAGATTCTTCGCAAACCCGTTTCTTTATTGGTCTTAGGCTCCTGAGATAGCATTTCGGCGCGGATCACTTGAGGGTGCTCAGCGATTTTTGAAAGCTTCTTTGCAATTTTTTCCGGGGAAAGAACGAAATCAACGGCTTCGGCTGATATCGCACTCTGGGGCATTCCTGCATACTGCGCGGAATCTGGATTTTGCGCGAAAGTGATTCCCCCTTCGGCTTTAACAGCTTTAAGCCCCTCGGTTCCGTCTGTACCTGTTCCTGAAAGCACAATCCCGATTGCCTGAGTTTTTCGTTCGACCGCAAGAGAAGTTAAAAAGGCATCAATTGGTCTTAGAGATTTACCCTTCGGATTGAGATTTAGAACGCCGTCGGCTAAGGTCATTGTTGACCCAGGCGGAATCACATAAACGTGGTTCGGTTCGACATGCAGCCCATCCTCAACTTGGAAAACAAGCATTTTGGTGAATCTTGAAAGAATGTCAGTCAGCAGGCTTTCCTGACCTGAGGCAAGATGCTGGATTATAACAAAAGCCAAACCAGTGTCAACGGGCAAACACTCAAGCAAAACCTTAAACGCTTCTAGACCGCCTGCAGAAGCGCCAATTCCAACAATCGAAAAATCTTGAGGGACTTTACTATCAAAAGGGGCTTGCTTATTCGAACCGCTTTTTCTGCCTGCACTCGTAATTGCCACATCCAAAAGGCATGTTAACTAGTTACTTAATTTCCTAAAAATATAATAATAGACCTTAGCTGTAATTAGGTTTTAGACTTTAAAACGAAGGTTTTATTAGGATATAGGCATAATAATTAGCTCTTTGGGCTGTTTGCATGCTAAATTACGGCGTGTTGTCTAAAAAGC
>JBEKPM010000202.1:0-6392 GCA_049520735.1 Bathyarchaeia archaeon
CTCGTTCCAACAATTGCTTTCTGCAACGTTGCACCTAACCCATGCGGTGTCGGACAAATCGTGACAGTTGACTTCTGGCTAGCCGTACCACTATTCGCTGAACAAGACGCTGTGAACATGACCGTTTACGTTACCCCTCCAGGTGGAACACAAACATCACTAGGAACATTCACGACTGATACAACCGGTGGCACGTACACAACATATACACCCTCAACAGTAGGCAATTACACATTCCAACTGAAATACGGCGGACAGCAATTCGCAGCTCCAAATCAACAATACTACAACGAACCCAGCGTAAGTCAACCAGCAATCCTTGTGGTGACATCAACGCCGAGAGGCGGATTACCAGATACACCACTGCCAACAAACTACTGGGAAGCCCCAGTCAATTCTGAAAACGTCCAACTCTGGGCGTCCATATCAGGACCCTGGATGGGATATGTAGCAAACACATTTGCCGCTACAGGCGGATACAATGCTACAGGCAACTATAACCCATACACCGTCGCGCCATCCTCAGCCCACATCCTCTGGACAAAGCCATGGTGTGTAGGCGGAGTAGCAGGCGGATCATACGGCAACACCGAACAAGCAGGCAGCTACTGGACAACCTCACAGTACGATCCCAAATACGCACCAATCATCATGGACGGCATAGAATACTCAACATGGTACACAACCCAGACTGGCAGCTCACAAGGAATCATGGCACTAAATCTATACACCGGACAAACCCTATGGGTAATAAACACCACACTCACCTTGAGATGCGGAATGATACTTAACTTCCCAACCATCGACCAATACGGAACCGTTGGACCATACATCTTCGCTGCAGACGGCGGAGGATTCTTCGTTCCTTCAACTACCTGGTACATGTACGATGGCTTGACAGGACAATACGTCGCTAAAGTTACAAACCTTCCATCGTTCGCTCTGATGAGCGCTGACGCTAACGGAAACATAATCGGCTATGCAGTAGCAACCAACGTTACTTATGCACCACCAACTTTCGCTCCGACTACGATGCCATTGACTGTTCAGCAGCCAAAAATGAATGCCGCTGGCGTTGTTTCATATACACCTGAAACCTTCAACACCATTGCAAACGGACCTGTATTAGAGATGTACAACTTGACACAGGCTATAGTTTTCTCAGGCGTCGATTCAGCTCTTGGCGGTCTATTCGACTGGACTGTCCCACTAGGCACCACGTTCAATTGGAACTTGGGCTTACAATGGGCTGTCTCTGAAAATGCAAAACTTAACGGCGTCGCTGTACAAGGTCTCGGCAACGGCTTCTTCTCAACTTCAGCTTGGTCAGGTAATACATTAGTGTTCCAAACAGGAACCACTTCAGTCGCAGAAGATATGGGCTGGGTAGTCGAAGCAGGATGGAATTCACAAACAGGCGCACTCATGTGGGTAACCAACAGAACAGGCGGAATATACAACCCATCATACACAAGAATCAGCAACACCCCATCAGCAGCAGCCGGAGTCTACGTTGAAATCAACCAGGACTCATACCAAGCAGCCGCATACTCATTGACAACAGGCGTACAAGTATGGACAACAAACCTCAACGTAAAGATGGCTGACGGAAGCCTACCGAACCAATACGACTCATATGACTTCGAAACTGTGCCAGATGCAACCACCGGCGTACTATACGTCTGGGCCTTAGGAGGCGACGTATGGGCACTCAACATGACCAATGGCAACATAATGTGGACATGGAGTACATACCAGATAAACGGACCCGCTGGAACAGAATCACCATACGGCATCTATCCGATCTGGGTCTTCTCAGATGAAGCCCTAGCGGGACAAGGCGCGGACACAATCCTGTACCTCTCTGAAGGACACGAATACAACCCACCGCTGCTTCACGGAGCCTTAGAGTTAGCTTTGAATGCTAACAACGGACAATTAGTCTGGAGCAACTTGGGCTTTGATGACACATCAACTGCAGTCGCATACGGCGTCATGACCACATTCAACAGCTACGACGGACAAGTATATGCATACGCTCAAGGACCAAGCAAAATAACTATCAGCGCACCTTCCACAGGCGTGACAATAAAGACCCCAATAACCATCACTGGTAGCGTCACAGACGTTTCACCAGGCGCATCGCAATCAGCAGTCGCAAAGAACTTCCCGAACGGTCTGCCATGCGTATCAGATCCAAGCATGTCCGGATTGATGGAAGCAGCTTACGAGCAGCAGCCAATGCCAAGCAACCTAACTGGCGTTCCAGTTACGATCTATGTCTTAGACAGCAACAATAACTACCGATCAATCGGCACAACAACATCTAACGCTTTAGGCGACTATGGCTTAACCTGGACACCTGACATTGCAGGCAACTACACAGTCTATGCAGTCTTCGCAGGCTCACACGGATACTACCCATCTTCAGCTTCAACTTACTTCTTCGCAGGTACACCAGCCCCGACAACAGCACCCTCAGCCACACCAACTACTGGCTTAGCATCAAATGCAACGCTTGAATACGGACTCGTCGCAGTCATCATCATCATCGTCATAATCGGCGCAGTACTCGCACTTCTCGTCACAAGAAAACACGCATAAGCTGAAAACAATCAAGAAACAAAATCTCTTTCCTTTTTTTATTTTTTTTAATTTTAAGTGGAAAAGCTAGATCAGATCAGACTAATGTTTTTGCATAAGTAGCCTAGTATCAATGTCAAAGTTTGATTTCCAAAAGAAGAGGTTTAGCCAAACCGTAAGAAAGGTCGTTTCTTTGTGCTTCTGTGAACTTACGTTTAGACTACTTTGTGCTTTTCTGCTGCTGCATTGTCACCGGGATGATGGTTGCTTTTGCCAGGTTTTCCTGCTCGTTGAGTATTAGCGATATGGCTTTGCCTTCCGGAACAATGATCTTCGTGTTATTCGCCAACGACGCCGTAATCGTGTCCAGTTGCTTGAAGACGATCGCGCTGTCCTTGAAGTAAGTATTCCGCAGCTTCGTCGCCTGCGCATCACCCTCAGCAATCGTTACCGTCGCGGACTTCTGTCCCTCCGCCTGAAGAATAGCTGCCTGCTTCTGTCCTTCCGCAACCTGAATCGCAGCGTTCTTCTGCCCGCTCGCCAAAGTAGCCTGGGCAATCGCGGTTTTTTCAGCCGCCTGCCTCTCGTTGTCCGCTTTGAGAACAGACTCCATCGATATGATGAGTTCCCGCGGCGGCTCCAAATCTTTGATTTCTGCTCGCACTATTTCAATGCCCCACTTCTCCGTCTGCTGATCTAGCGCCATCTTGAGGCTGGTGTTAATTACTGGTCTGGAAGTGTTCGCTATCGCCATATCCATCCCGCCTATAATGTCCCTTAGAACCGTGCGTGCAAGAGTGTCTATTTGCGACGCAAAATTGGCCACGTTGTACTGGGAAGCCTTCACGGATATTTCGTCGGGCTTAATCTTATAGAATACCACGGCGTCAACACCCATGAACACCTTGTCTTTGGTGATGACGTCTTGCCGCTGAACAGGCGTCATCCGCTCAGTTACGTTTACCTTTATGATGCGGTCCATTAATGGGAAAAGAAACGTGATGCCGCCTTCTACGAAACGGTGATATTTACCGAACCGCTCCACCAAACCCTTATCGATAGGCCTAACGATGCGAACCGACAAATAAAGAACGTAAAGGACTATGACAATCGCTATTGCCGATGTAACTATTGCCGCAGCTTCAAGTGCACTCAACCGAAACACCCCTTTCCTAAGAGCTTATTCTCACGGCAAACGCTTTTAAGATTTTCTAAAAACGACGTTTTTCCCAAAGATGGGAGGTTCGAAATCAGAAACTTGTGAATTAGTTGACATAATAGCAGGAAAGGTCCTGAGTCTGTTTTCACTGGGCATTACTTGGGGCAAATCGTGAAAGCATTTGGAAGTGCTGTTTTAGGAATAGAAGAGAGTTTAGAGAAACTTTGCTCACTAAAAACAAAAATAATCAAAAGGAGAACCGGTTTCTTGACATAATCCCAGTTGGAAATATGCCTTTTAAGCCTTATCCGCCACTTCCTTATTTGAGGAGAAAGGAGAACTTCTCACAAGGGAGAGAGAAAAGATTCTCTCTAACTTATTATTTTGTTCAACGCTAGTGATTCTTGAAATTAGATTAGACATTGAGAAGAATAGGTTGATTATTGAAATATTAGGTTAGAACCGCCTTAACTCAAATATATCATGTAGCTTTAAACCTGCGATGTCATCATAAATTTGTTTTATGGTTTTTTCTTTTACTCCATTTCTCCCTAGAATTTCAGCTAATTGTTCTAAACTAAAGTAGTTATTGCACCTAGGGCATTCAACAAAAATATCTTTATAGTTTTTCTTTAATTCTTTCTTCAATTACTCACCTTTCTAAATATTCTTTCGATTGGTTCAGCTATTGTTTGTTAGCACTTAAAAGTTTAAGCCAACCCAACAAACAAGAATAGATTCTTTGACATAATCCTATTCTGAAATATGTCTTTTAAGCTTTAGAGGCAACTTTTTTATTTGAGGAGAAAGGAGAGCTTCTCGCAAGGATAAGGGGAACACTCTCCCCCAGTCTACTCCTTGTTAATTATGACTTTCTTTTTGTCTTCAAACAAAACAAAATAAAGAAAGAGTGGTTATTAACCAGACGATTGTAAGTTCTGTCCTTTTTCCTGTTTTGTCTGGTTTACCAGCCATCTTCCAAGTTTTTTTAGGAGCTACTTCCTTTCCACATTTGGGACATTTTGCCATAAGTTCGCCTCCATTAATGTGATAACAGACTTGATGAGCGGATAAAACTTTCCCTATTAAACCTCAGCGGTTAATTGCCAGAGAACGTTAACTATAAAGAAAATCCAAATTTATCGGATGTCCGATAACCTTCGTCACCTCTTAATTCTTTTTCTTTTCTTCAATCGGATATTTTCTTTCATTTCAAGCTTTGGTTTTTCCATTGGCTTTTCAAGCTTTTTCATTTCCATTGGTGCTACAAGCTTTGATTTTTCAGTTGGCACTTCGAGCTTGGAAACTTCTTTCGCAGGAGCCTTAAGCATCTTTAACTGATTTTCTGATATCTGGATATCTTTCTTAGTTTTTTTCTCATGGTTAGACAAAGTTGGTCTCCTTGGGTATAGTCAACAAAATAGATTAATAACATTGTGTTTTGAGTTATCAAGTATTCTCAACTTTAACCTTCCCGAAGGTTCACATACGGTACGATTCACGTGGAAGAGAGCCTAAGCTTCCACTTGACTGCCCTGTGTGTGGTGGAAATCTGGAATAGACATGAAGCCAAGCCCGCTAAACTTATAGTTATAATAGTGGTGAAGCATAATATCGACAGGTGGATGATGAAAGCATGGCTAAGAAAGAATCTTGCGTCAATACTGACTATACTGACGGCTTTAGGCAAAAATACGCTTAAAGCTAAATCTGCAAAGGAAATAAACGAATTGATAAAGAACTTTAACGAAGAACATAAGGCAACATAAAAAAACGAATAACAAAATTCAATTTGACTTTCTATATTCAGCCCGTTTCGTGATAAGCCTTTTAGCCCGCTCCACTTTGCAAAATAGCCCGCCTTAGTTCTCAAAAATGCCTAAAAGCTGCCTGACCTGTTTGACTGTTTTTAATGACCAATATGGAGTCCAATGATATTCACGGTCGGTTTGAGGCATCGGTCAACATTTTTGTCGATCCGACTCAGAAGGCTGAAGTTATAGATGCCCTCGAAAAGGTCGAAAACATCGAGGAGATTTACGATGTGAAAGGTGAATGTGACATTGTTTCTATAGTTTCGGCTTCGAGTATAGAAGAGTTCCGCAATGTCTTGCATAAGAAAATCCTGAAGATCAAAGGCGTCCAAAGCACAATAATCTCCGTTGTGCTCAAATCCCACAAACACACATTTAAGAACCTTCACATGCGCTAAACCGTTGCCAAGGCCCTCCAAAAATTTACCCCCTTAGAGAAAGGTTTGCCAGATTTTAGCTAACATCAGAAATATAAAATACAAGAAATAATTTTGAGGTTGACTTATCCTGTGGCGACCAATCCGCGGAAGGCCTTTGCCCAGTCAGCGTATGCTATAAAGACTCCATCGGGAATTTTTTTAAATTTTTAACCTAGGGCTCCGAAAATTTTCCGCTCATACCTTTCAGAGATCTCTGAAGTCTTTTTTCTGTGACTCAAACTAAATGAACCTCAAAAGAAAAATACTGCTTGGTTAATTTTAGTTCTACAGAAAGTAAATGGTGTTAGAGGAAACAAAACATGACAAAATGGGAGTATGTCTCAATTGCCCTAGTAAAAGGAATAATAGATGCTGGCGTTAAAACACAAGAAGATTTGTTGAATAAATATGGTTTAG
>JBEKPM010000203.1:0-2959 GCA_049520735.1 Bathyarchaeia archaeon
TAGGCTTTAATCTTGAAAATTTTGGATCCCTGTTTAACAACATCACAAGCAACATTGGTCACTGACTCTCCGGAATCGATGGGGATTTTGACGCCAATTTGCCAGCAAAAGAAACTCGGCTACCTATCGGTCGGACGGGATTTGAACTAATGGGTTCAAATACAAAGACTAGAGGGCGTGCCCGCTGTAGAAATCTGGTTTAAATACATAAACTTGCCTAGTTATTATTTGGGAAGTAGGTTGGAAGTACAATTTGCGTGCTTCAATGAATTCCCCGATCAGTGCGTCGGATGCCCAGAATACAGTGAGACAAGACTTGATCATACACCGCAACTATCGTTGTTGTCAGGAATGGGGATGATGTACCCGCCATACACTGCAAAGGTCGTTAAAGAATGCATGCGGTTTCACAAGCGCAAAGTTGAATATATGAGATAGAAAGAAGCACAGAGCAAACCTGAATAAGCAACCATAGCCAAGTTGACTGAGGAAACTAAATTATCGGGGAAAAATATCGATTTTTACGTCACTTCTTGCTTGTATGTTAATAGGTGAATTTAGGATTGGTTTCTCGGCAAACAGCTTCAGAGTCTTTTCTCCATTTCCAGCCAAGCCGACTCGTGCACCCATAAATTATTAAGTAGAGTGATTTAAGAAAACTGATAATCCTATAACTATTTGATTAGCGCGCTGATTGAATCGAGGTGCAAATTCAACGGTTGAATACAAGTGGGTTGCTCTCTCTAACACAACTCTTGGCACTTTGATGGCCTCGATAGATGGGACAATACTGCTGATTGCTCTCCCAGCCATATTCCGCGGGATACAGTTGAATCCGCTGACCTCTTTTCAATATCTCCTCTGGATTCTCTTCGGCTACATGATCATCACCGCGACCCTTTTAGTGTCATTCGGGCGACTTTCGGACATTTATGGAAGGGTTAGACTTTACAACATGGGGTTTGCAATATTTGCTTTCGGCTCTATCCTTCTTTTCCTCACGCCGAATACTGGGAGCCTTGGCGCGTTGGAGCTGATTTTTTTCCGAATAGTACAAGCTGTCGGCGCTGCTTTTTTGTTCTCGAACAGTGCCGCGATAATTACCGATGCTTTTCCATCGAATGAACGGGGTAAGGCTCTTGGCATTAACCAGATTGCGTTTCTGGCGGGCTCGTTCATAGGTCTCGTTTTGGGCGGTACACTTGCCACGATTAACTGGAGATATGTTTTCTTGGTTAGTGTTCCAGTGAGTATCTTTGGTGCAGCATGGTCTTACTGGAAGCTGAAGGAGTTGGGCACCGTGTGCAGGGGAGAGAAGATAGATGTCTGGGGCAACATCACCTTCGCCGCCGGCCTAACTGTGCTTTTGGTCTCTCTCACATATGGGCTGCTTCCTTACGGCTCGGCAACGATGGGTTGGTCCGACCCTTACGTAATCGCTGGTTTAATATCAGGAATTGCACTGCTTGCAGCGTTTCCTTTTGTAGAAAAATATGTGAAGTATCCCATGTTTAAACTCAGCTTATTCAAGATTCGAACGTTTTCCGCCGGGATATTTGCTGGTTTTCTTTCTTCAGTAGCAAGAGGCGCAGTGATGATTATGCTTAGCATACTGCTGCAGGGAATTTGGCTGCCGCTGCATGGGATTAGTTACACCGATACACCGTTTTGGGCTGGAATTTACCTGCTTCCTCTCTCCGCTGGGTTCGTAACTATGGGGCCCATCAGCGGAACCCTATCGGACAAGTACGGCGCGAGGGGTCTGGCGACCTTGGGCATGTTGATTACCGCAGCAACATTTCTTGGCTTGGCAACCCTTCCCTACAACTTCAGTTACTTCGAGTTTGCAGTGTTGATATATGTTCAGGGTTTCGGGATGGGAATGTTTGCTTCGCCCAACACCGCGTCGATAATGAATTCGGTTCCAGCAGAGAACAGGGGAGCGGCTTCAGGAATGAGAACCACTATGCAAAATACAGGGATGGTAGCTAGCATCGCTGCGTTCTTTGCAGTCGTCGTGTTTTCGCTTTCGCACAGCCTTCCAGGAGCATTCGCTTCTTCTCTAACATCGGCGGGTGCGCCTCAGCTGATTCATTACTTCACATCACTCTCACCAACTGAATCGCTCTTCTCCGCCTTCTTGGGGTACAATCCCGTGGCGTCAATCATAGCCCAGTTGCCGCAGAGCATTGCAGCGACACTTAGCAACCAGGTAGTTAGCACCCTCACTGGGTTGCACTGGTTCCCAACGGCGATTGCCAATAGTTTCATGTCTTCGTTGCACATCGCATTTTACGTAAGTGCCGCTCTCGCAGGTGTTGCAGCCATCGCGTCTCTTCTCAGAGGAAAGAGGTACATCCACGGCCAACCAGAAACTAAACCTAAGGGAAAGGCTTGAAAACGCAGCTTTCAATAACGTAAATGAAAGAAAATAGAATGATCTATCGCGTGCTTGTGAAGTTTAGCCACAATAACGTACCTATTATCATTTGGCTCTGCGTGTAAGCTGTTTATATATTGGTGAATCTTCCTTTTTACGGAAAATGCAGGTGTGTTTTATGGAAATAATTGAAGGCATTCATCGAGTAGATGAAGCAAGCGCCAACATGGCCCACGCAAACGTGTACCTATTAATCAACGGCAAAGAACTCACAGTTATCGACACAGGAACCTCTGGGAACGCGAAGAAAACCGTTGAGTACATCCAAAAAATAGGCCACCAACCCACCGATGTTAAAACCATAATTCTAACCCACTGTCACATGGACCACATGGGAAGCGTCAAAGAACTCAAAGACCTTACCAACGCAAAAGTCGCCGTACACATGGAAGATGCCGACTACGTTTCAGGAAAAAAGCCCCTGCCAAAACCCAAAAACGTCCTGTTCAGAGCCGTTTCATCCTTCGTCAAACCTGCACCTGTCCAAGTTGACGTAATCCTCAAAGAAGGCGACAAAAT
>JBEKPM010000204.1:0-7453 GCA_049520735.1 Bathyarchaeia archaeon
ATGGAAATAAGAAAGCAAATGCCGCGTTTTGTGCTTCTACGCAGCATTCTTGTTTTTGCGCTTGTCGGGGTCGTCGTGTTTGCTTTCGAGCCTGCAATCTTGACGGGTATCCTGCTGATTTTTATCGGTTTCGCCTACGCCATGTACTACATAATGATGCTCTCCCTCTCAATGGAGGTTATACCTCAGGGAAAAGCCGGTCTCTTCGATGGGATGGTCGGTTTGGGATCAGCCTTAGGCGCCTTCCTCGGGCCTTTTCTTGCATACAACCTTCATTATACTGCAATGTTCGTCATCACGGCCGTCGTTTTCTTAGTCGCCTTCCTTGCCTTGAGGCTGTTCCGATAAAACACTAAGTCGCACGCCATTTTTGTGGTTGGTTTCAGTCAAAAATATTGGCTGCCCTCCATTCAGACGCACTAATGGTTGGCGCTTTTTGTGATGAAATCTTGTAACAAACAGTAGGGTCCATATAGGTCGTTCTCTATCTCACTGTCTACTCTCGGTATGATCAAAATATGCGCTTCTAAAGAAACCAAATAGACTTGCCTTTTTTGATAAATCTATTCGCTTCAGGTTTTGGGTGTTTTACCGAATTGAGAAAAAGATGCCTGTGAGGTTGGTTAGCAGGCGAAAATAAGAGAAAGAAAAGAAAGGAAAAGATTTGGAGGAGTTCGGGTTTATTCTGTGTGTACTCTGAAGAGGTCGATGTCTTCACGCATTGCTGGTGTCAGTTCAAGGAAGTCTCTCACTGCGCGTTCGATGTCTTTGGACTGGGTTACGTATCTTCCGACGATTAGAATGTCTGCGCCCTGCTCCAGTGCTTCTTTGGCTGTTTCAGGTACGATTCCGCCTGCAACCGCTATGAGGAATTTCTTGTCTGGGAAAGCTTTGCGGATCATCTTTATGCGTTCGAGCCCGCAGGTTCTTCCGCTTTCCTGGTCGATTCCCCTGTGTAATATGATGATATCTGGGAACTCTTTGATTGACTTCACTTTTGCCATGACGTCTTCGACGTTCATCATGTCTATGACCGCGTATATCCCGAGGCGTTTTGCTTCATGCACGAATGCGTCCAGTGTTTCGCCTGGCGCAAGTCCTGAAGCAACGACTGCGTCTGCTGTGTCTTCGTATGCTATGTCAACTTCTACTTTTCCCACGTCAAGGGTCTTGAGGTCTGCAATGATGAATGTGTCTTTGGCGACCGTTCGCATGTCGCTGATTACTTTTGTTCCGTACCGTTTGATTAGCGGGGTTCCTGCTTCAATGATGATTCTGTCGCTTCCTGGAAGCTGAGCCAAGACCTTCTTGGTTTTCTCAATCTCTGGCGCATCCATTGCAATCTGCAAGTATGGTGGTCTCCATAGACGTGGCACTTTGAATCCCATGATCGGGTGCTTTGAGCGGTCTTTTTCATAGATGATCTTTTCGTATGACGGGTAATTCTTCAGTGCCCGTTGAAGCGCCATTTTTGTTGCGCCGTAATTATACTGGTAGATCCTTCTGTAATCGGTTGCTTGGGGATGGATGAAAACGCTGCAGATTATGACCCAGTCGTCAAGGTGCTCGCGGGGGATGATGCCTTCCTCGGTGGAATCCGCGATGGCTTTGGCAACTGCAGCTTGTGCGGGACCAAAAATCTTTCCCGTGTCCGCCATGTTCTTAACGGTTACTTTGGGCACAATAAGTGTGTGTGGTTTAGGAGGCAAATTAGGCCTGATAACTGCCAGGAGTGGTGTATGACCTGCTGAAAGGTTCGTCATTCCGTTGGCGAATGCGTGGCCTACTGGGCCATCTTTGTCGCCGATCATTAAGTCAATGTGAGCAACTTCGTTTCCTTCACCGACCAAGGACTCGCCGATTAAGTAAGTGCTTCTGGAACTTTCTTCCAGAGCATCTGCAGCGGCTGTCGGTATGCGGTCGCCGATTTTTTTGAAATCGACATTGAACTCCTTTAACCAACTATAAAGTGTGTCTCTGTGAATCTCCATTTCCTTTGCCGTCCCGACTACTGTCGGTTTTGCCGGCTTATTCTTTGTCCCAACCTCTTTCTTAGCTGCTTCTGTCAACACTTTTACAAGTTCTTCATTTTAGCGCTTTGTTGTCGTTTATATTTTTGTTTCACGAGGGGCAACCGCGTTTTTCTCTTGACTGAAAGATTTGGAGTTAAATCTATATACCTTGAAGTTTTATCTGTTGCATCCGCCGAGGTAATCTGATGTCTTGGACTGACTACACGTGTTTAGGCGCCTTCCTTCTTGGGTTTGTACTATTCATAGTGGGTGCCAACATCTACAACGCAATCGTCGGTTACTCAGGACTATACCTTTCAATCGGCGCAATCATGGCGTACCTCGTCATATTTATATACAAAGAATTCACTCAGCAGCCTGCTCAGCCGGCGCCGGTTACAACCGCCTAAAAACCGTAGATTGCACCGTATTTCTCGTTCAAATAAGACATAAAAGCCTCGGAATTCAAGTTTTTCCCCGTTGCTTTCTTTATCAGTTCCCCCGGTTCGTAGAGGTTGCTTTGGCTGTGGATGTGTTTTTTCAGCCAAAAATTGGGCTGGTTTAGTTTCCCAGTTGCAAGTTCGCTTCGCCATTCTGGCAAGTCTTTGGTTAACGCAGCAAGTATTTGCCCGCTGTAGATGTTTCCGAGCGTGTAGCTTGGGAAGTAACCGTAAAGGCCGCTTGCCCAATGGGTATCTTGCATTACTCCTTCAGAGTCATCCCGAACTTTTATGCCCAAGTATTCAGCGTATTTCTGGTTCCAAATCTCAGGAAGCTCGTTGACCTTGATTTTGCCTGCGAACAGGTCTCTTTCAATTTCGAAGCGAACAACAATATGCAGATTATACGTTACTTCGTCGGCTTCTATCCTTATTTTCGAGAGCTCAACCTTGTTGATCGCCTTCACAAACTTGTCTAATTCAAGGTTTGAAAGGCTGGGCGCTGCTTTTTTGATTTTAGGCATAAGACCCATCCAAAATTCTTTTGAGCGTCCGATAACGTTTTCGTAGAAGCGCGATTGTGATTCGTGTATGCCGAAGGAGCAAGGGGACCCTATCGGCTGAAACTTCCATTTTGGGTTAAGGTTCTGCTCATACCTCGCATGCCCACTCTCATGGAGAACAGAAAAGATCGAGCTTGCAAAATTGTTCGGGTAGTAATGCGTAGTTATGCGAACATCATCGTAATAACCTTCAGTAAAGGGGTGTTCTGTTTCGTCAATTCTTCCTCGTGCCTCAGGCGAAGAAGTATCGTAACCTAAAGTTTGTGTCAGAAGCTGCGCAATTTGCCGTTGGTTCTCAAGGGGGACTGGCTGGCAAAGTATTGATGTTTCAGGTTTGCTTTCGCTGGATTGAATCTTGCTTATCAACTGTTTTAATCCGCCTAGAAGCTGGTTAAACGTCGACGTAATTGTGGCTGCGGTCATTTTAGGTTCAAAATTGTCAATCAAAGCTTCATACGGCGTTTTGGTCTCTTTCACTTTCATGAGGATTTCTGCCGCTTCTATACTTAAGTCCAGAAGTTTCTGCAAGGAAGGCTTGAAGACGCTGAAGTTCTTTTGAGCCTTAGCTTTCTTCCAAACGTTCACCGTTATAGCCTCTTGTTTGGCAATTTCAGCAACTAATTTTTCCGGCAGACTTGTTTGTTCCTGGTAACTTTTATTGATGAGATAGATGTTGCGTTTCTCAGCTTGCCCCATTGATTCGAATTCGGGGCTTGAATGGATGGAAGCTAATAGTGTCCCTATTTTTGGGTCGGTGCTCATTTGATGATGAATCCGGGTTAGAAGAGACAGCTGCATGCTTCTTTGCTCTACCGCGCCGGGCGGCATCATGGTTTCCATGTCCCAATGAATTATGCCTTCAGCTGTTACGAATACAGAAATATCTTCAATTTTCGATAAGAGTTCTTTATAGGCGCTGGAGCAGTTCATTTTTGGTCACTTCTGATTTATAGTGAAATTCGCCGTATTTATTTTTCCCTTAGGCAGGCTAACGCTTATCTGATCGGAGCGCCTCTACAAATATTTATAGTCGACTTATTGAAGGAAGAAATCAAATGAGTAATGTAAGTAATGTAGAATCCAGTAAGACGTTAGCTGGCCTTGGCTCAATACTGTTGATACTCACCCCAGTTCCATATGCTGGCGTAGTTTTAGGGATAATTGGTGCTGTCCTTCTATTAATCGGAATTAAAGGACTTGCAAGTCACTATCAAGACAACGGAATCTATGAAAACGCAGTGATGGGCGTAGTATTCTTAATAATCGCCGTAATCGCATTTGCAGTTGCCATCGCGGCGTTGGCAATCGGTTTCGCAACCATAATTGGCTTCGGATTGGGCATCCTGGCGTTTTTGGCGGGTTTAGTCATTGCTTTCGTTTTCTACCTAGTTGCAGCCATGCGTTTAAGAAGAACTTTCGATACGCTTGCACAGAAATCCGGAGAACAATCGTTTACAACCGCAGGGACTTTACTTTGGTGGGGAGCTATACTGACAATAGTTTTTGTTGGGTTTATACTGATATTCCTCGCTTGGATATTTGCCACTGTAGGTTTCTTCTCCATGAAGGCTCAACCGCAACAACCATATTCTTCACAACCGTACACCTCGCCTCCGCCATATGTGCCTCCGGTCGCATCGCCCACTGGACCTCCAACTATGATGGCACGCTATTGCCCTAATTGTGGTGCGCCTGTAGCACCAGACGCAACCTTTTGCTCGCACTGCGGAAAACAATTGCCGCCGGTTGTAGTTTGGGCTTTTTTGGGGAACGTGTAGTTTTTGATTATTAGACTTAGGGCTATTATGACAAACATTAAGACGATGCCGATCGCGAATATCGTGTTGAAGGCTGTTTTGTCTCCGAACTTTAGGGCGTACGGCGGCATAGGCAGCTTTACGGTTGTGTAGTAGGTAGATATTATTGTCGTTGCAAGTACCGGACCTATTGCTCCTCCTAAGTTCCTCAACATCGTGTTCATACCCAAGCCGACAGCCGTGTTTTCTTTAGGCAATGAAACCGAAATCATGTTCACTATAGGGATGATGAGCGAGACGAGCCCGATGAGGCTGACTCCTACATCCACGGTTAGCTCCATTGTGGTTCCCCGAAAGAACGTGAACAGTAACAAGCCAACGATGCTGATTGACGCTCCCAATGTAAGTATAGGTTTGGGTCCAATTCTAGTCACAAGCCTGCCCATTATCGGTCCAACGATAAGCATCACAAGCGTTGCTGGGGCAAGCGTCAATCCCGTTGAAATGATGTCGAGTCCTAACCCGTGGGGCTTGGGGTACTGAGCGTAGTAGATAACGGCGAAGAACAACAGAAACATTCCCATGCTGGAGAATATTCCCACCAAGTTTGCCACGAGAACGTTCCTGATTTTTAATAGTCCCAAATGAATAAGCGGGCTGGTGCGGCTGTTTTCAAAGACGAAAAAGCTGACGGTCAAGATCAAGCCAGGAATAAGGAAAGCAATATTCTCCAGCGACAGCCAACCCAAAGTGGGGGTTTCTGTCAGATAAAGCAGCACGAGAACTATGCCTGCCATAAGCATCGTTGCTCCGGTGACGTCCACTTTGCTTTTAACACCAGGTACATCTTTCTTGAGCATGACGGCGACGATAAAGAACAAAATGATGCTTAGGATAAACGCAGTATGGAAAGCCCATTCCCAACTAAGATCCTCCACGATGTATGCGCCAATAATTAGGCCTGCGGCTGCTCCAATCGCGAAGGTTCCGCTGATTATGCCCTGCGCAGTCGCTACACGTTCTTTGGGGAAAATATCTGTGATAATAGCTAAGCCTAATGGAACAACTGCGAAGCCGACTCCCTGGATTGCTCTTGAAGCAATCAGCATGTAGATACTTGTGGAGAACCCAGCTATTCCTACTCCTGCGATGTAGAACAATAGGACTGTGAGGAAAATCTTTTTCTTGCCATATATGTCGCCGAGCTTTCCGAAAAGCGGCGAAACCGCTGCTCCGACGATTAGGAAGGCGGAGGTTATCCATGAGGCAATTGTGTCTGAGGTTGAAAAATGGTTTTGGATGGTTGGTATGCCGGGGATAACCATGGTTTCAACGTAGTTGATTAGGAGTGCGACGGAGGTTACAGTTAGCAGGACTTTTGTAGGGTAGCTTAATCGGCTGTTTGAGTGGCTGGGGTTTGTTGGGCTTGTGGTGTTTGTGTCCATTTTTGGCACCGTTGTCTGGAAATAGCGACTATCAGTCAATTAATATACTTATCGTCGGCAATCTTTTAAAGTTGAACGCAAATACCTACTATGTCGGTCAAAATGCCTAAAGTAATCCCCGAATACAAAGAAGAAGCAAAGGCCAAAATTGTGAAAGCCGCCCGTACCGTCTTCGCCAAAAAAGGCTACCACGACGCGACCATGGACGATGTGGCAAAAGAAGTCGGCGTAAGCAAAGGCGCACTGTACTCGTATTTTGAAAGTAAAGAGGACCTGCTTAAGGAAATTAGCCTTCAAGGTCACGAAGCGCTCAGAAACATATTGTTCGAAACCTGCAAGATTGGCAATTTGGAAGCTGCGCTGGAAGAAGTCTACGCCAAGATAACCCATCAGTTCAAAGGCAACTTGCACACCCACTTTGAAGTAGTCGCCCTATCATCTCACGACTCAAAAATCCGCCAAATCATCTATGAGGATTACAAGAAAGACATAGAAGCCGTTTTGGCTTTCGTGGAGGAAAAAAGGAACCAAGGAGATATTAGAACCGACGTCGATGCAAGAGTTTTGGCTGAACTTTTCACAGCGCTGTACCTTGGCACACTTGCAAAACTAATCATGGGGTTCCCAAACAAGGAAGTACACGATCAGTGGATCAAATCTATGATTCTGATTCTGGGAAAAACAAAGAAGTAAAAAGCGATTCGTGAAGAGGCTTAACCTAAACTATAAGTGAAACCATTGCAATTGGTTATGTTGGAGATTTTTATGGTCGAACCTAAACAAGTCAAATCTCAGTCTAATCGTTCTCGAGAACCCCCAACACATGAAGAACCCGTAAGAACCGTGGAGCCCAGCAGGTTATCTTGCGAAATATGCGGAAAAGCCTTCAAAACTCACTCTGAACTCGATAGGCATCTAGAAAATGCCCATGGAAACCCCGAAAAAACCCACACTGGAACCCACACCGGGCATCGCGTAGAATAATCAAGCCAATAGCTTATGAGTGAACCTTAGAGTTTAGTCTTGGGTCAATGCTCCCCTACATTGGAAAAGAGGGATGACATTTTTCTGATGATGGAATGTGCACTATTAAATGCAATTTTGTCCGTTAGCAATGCATAATTCTGTGGTCCTGAAAATAAAGCTCCTAAGTGCTCCGGCCGGGATTTGGACCCGGGTCGCCGACTCGAAAGGCCGGCATACTTGACCGGACTATACTACCGGAGCGCTTTTGCT
>JBEKPM010000205.1:0-3709 GCA_049520735.1 Bathyarchaeia archaeon
ATGTTTTAAGAAAGGTTAAATTGGCAGAGACATTAAATCCTTGTGCACGAGGATTTCGTGCATTAAAAATTAAGCCTACAAATCACAATGAAGGTTAACACGGATGAAGCTTGATTTGTCGTTCTGGACGAATGCATCGACCAGACGCAAGAGAATTTACACATTCCTATTCATTCTTGTAGGAGCTATCGTGTTAACTGCTATCGGGGCTTCGATTCCTATCAGCCACAGCACAGCAACACAACTGTACGATCAATTAAACCAAACAGTCAGCCAGCAGAAAGCAAACGGAACTGTACCTCAGTATATCTTTTTGAATAACTTCAGAATCTGCCTAATCTTTTTCATTCCAATAGTGGGACCCTTATTTGGCATCGTAACTTTCGTTTCAACTGGCTACGCCATAGGCGCTGAATCTCAAGTACTGGGGTTTCCCCCGCTCCTTTATGTTTTTGCTGAACTCCTAAACCCGATATTTTGGATTGAATTCACAGCCTATTCAATCGCCATCACGGAAAGCATCTGGTTACTCCGCAGGCTAAGGCAGAAGAGATATGGGGAGCTAAAGAATACAGCAATTCTCATAGGTGTCTGCGCCGCCCTGCTTGTAGTAGGAGCCGTAGTGGAATCGATGCTTCCGCTGATATAGGATATACACCTAAAAGGCTTTTTTTGCTTCTTTGAGAACCTCTAGGCTGATGTCCAAGGCTTTGACGCTGTGCGTGAGTTGACCCAGACTAATCACATCAACCTTCGCCGCCGCATAACCCAAGACGTCTTCAGCCGCGATGCCGCCGCTAGCCTCCAGTATAACCTTGCCCAAAAAATCTGCCTTCTCCAGCAAAATTGCTGCCTCTTTAACTTGCTCAACTGAGAAGTTATCAAGCAAAATCGCATCGGCCCCTTCCTTGGCCACCTTTACAACGTCGGAAACCTAAAGAAATGTTTACCTTTGCCTTTTTTACTGCTTCCTCAGGGCTTCCAACGATGGCGATGTGGTTGTCTTTTATCAGGACCATGTCGTCTAAGTGGAGTCTGTGTGGGTCACCGCCTCCGATTACTACGGCTCTCTTGTCAAAATAAAGCAGCCCAGGCGCTGATTTGCGTGTTGCAGCAATCTTGGTTTTGAATCCTGCTTTTTTGATTTTCTCAGTTAGTGTTCGAGTCGCTGTGGCGATTCCGCTCATCCTTGAAAGAAGGTTAAGCATGGTTCGTTCGGCGGAGAGAATTGTCTGCGCGTTACCTGAGATTTCCATAAGTACCTGCTTGTTTTTGACTGCGTCTCCATCAACTACTTTAGCCTTAACTTTCAAATCCAAATACTCAGCAATAATAGTTACTTCTTCAATTCCCGCAGCTACTCCGTCGCTTTTTGCAATAATGACGGCGTTCACAGTTAAGTTTGGAGGTATGAGGGCTTGAACGGTCACGTCGCCTAATCCGACGTCGTCGGCGAGTATTTGCTTGAGCTTTTCTTCGCGGATTTTTCGGGGAACAAACATCACAATTTAGTGATACCGACTAGCTTAAAGCTTCTCACTTTTTTACTGGGTATTTATGGGCATTGTTAAAATAAATCTTCACAATATACATTGTTCACTATGCGGCTACTGTTTAGCTGTTCAGAGCTTGGTTTAGGCCATGTTTCACGCATCATTCCATTAGGGAAAAGGCTGCAGAACCGCGGCCATGAAATGTTCTTCTTTTCAGGGGGCAAAGCATATGACATGCTTCAGAAGGAGTTCGGTAACGTCTACAAATGCACACCAATCTCGTGGTACGAGAACTCCTATGGTATAATTCCTTCCGCTTCGCTTGTCAACCTTTTCTTGCCTCTTCCGTTGTTTAATTTTGAGAAAAACAGGCTGGAAATAAAAAACTCCAATGCTTGGGAGACCATTCATCGATACTATGACCTCAGAGAAAACATCAATGCATTAGCGCCTGACCTGCTAATTGCCGACGGCGACATAAATGCCCTTAGGCTTTCTCAGCGATGGGGTTTTCCCTCAGTTTACATTGCTAACATGATTAGGCCAAGCTACGGCTTCTCCGCCTTCCTTAACCCAGGCGAACGGCTCGTTGAACGCTACGTGAAGAGGTGTTCAAAAATAATTATTCCCGACAACCCGCCCCCATACACGATTTCGGAGTATAGCATCGGAAACATCGATAACATGGGTTTAGACGACAAAGTTGAATATGTTGGAAGCTTCGTTGACACATCGCCTGTTGAAGGATCTAAGGAACATATTTTTGTGCCGATAAGCGGACCGCCAGGCACTAGAGCCAAAATGCTCAAGATTCTGCTTCCGGTCCTTAAGAAAATGAAAAGTAAATGCATTGTCAGTTTGGGTACGCCGGGCAAAAAAGCCTCAGCCAAAATTGGGAACTGTGAACTTCACACTTGGCTCTCTGCGGAAGAGAGGGCAGAATGCATGAGGAACGCCAAGTTCGTTATCTTTAGCGGCGGACACGCAACTTGCTTTGAAACCGTCAAGTACGCGAAACCCAGCATCTGCATCCCAACCCAGCCCGAACAATTGGGCAACGCTGCCAAATTGCAAGACTTGAACTGCTCGATAACTGTCAAGAACAAGAAGCAGCTGGAGAAGGCGGTCGCAAAATTGGAGAATGACCAAGATTCCTTCGACAAAAACGTGTTGACTCTCAACAAGTTCTCCAACAAGTATAGAGGTTTAGATAGGGCACAAACGATTGTTGAAACCCTGCAGGATTAACCAGCCGCTACTTGCCAAGGCTTAAGCGTTTAACTTCTCCGAGAGGCGTTTCTTCCTCGAAAATGATTGCTTTGAACTTGCAGATTTTTGCGTCTTTTGTTAGCCAGCTATCAGGTGGTAGTCCTGCTTTGACGCAGCATTGGCAAAGAAATTCTTCTTCACACCATCCCCACTCAACTGGCACCTGTGGCAGAAGCAACCCTTTGTAGGGACCTCTTTCAACGATGAGCCCGTCTTCGCCGACCTTGATTTTCTTGATGTACTCCCTAGGGTTATCCGCTTGAACGGCCTCTGGAGGCGTTAGCACGCTTACCTCGAAAACGACCTTGCCTAACTCGTCAAGGCTGATTGGGTAGAACCTCGGATCCTCGGTTGCGGCATTGATGGCTGAGTCGATAACTGCCTCAACGAGCGGGCTGGTCGGGTAAGGGTAACCGATGCAACCGCGAAGCTCCTTCTTCCCTCTCTTAATGCTATTTATCGTGACGAAGACCCCGCAGCGTTCAGACATCTTTTTCGGCGTGTCTTTCGGCGGCTTAAAAGTTTTTCCGTTTTCCAGATATTCCTCAACTGCGTCTCTTGCAAGGTTGATTAAGAATTTTCCTTCCTCTAAGCTTAGGTCAAACGACATAATTTATCGCTCCAAGTCATAGGCACCCCTGTAGGTGCCGCTGAACGATTAGAAAGAATATGTTAGAGATAAAAAAGTTGGTTTAGAACTTTATGGATTCTTCTTTGATGCCTTCTTTGGTGATGATTAGGAAGTCTATGCCGTCGCCGCTCATTGAGTCTCTGCTAATGGCTGATTTTATTGCTCGCATCACGAGTTCTTTTGTTTCTTCGGCATTCATGGTTTCTTTGTAGGCTTCTTCGATGACTCCTATGGCAATTTCCGTTCCTGTCCCGACAACTGCGTATTTGTCAGGTATAAGTGAACCTAAAACGTCAAGCACGAAAAGAGCTGGTCC
>JBEKPM010000206.1:0-4594 GCA_049520735.1 Bathyarchaeia archaeon
GATAAACCCAGACCTGAATCTGCAAAACTCATCGCAAAACTTCGGTCTCTGGGAATAGCCGTGAAGATGCTGACTGGAGATTCGCAGCCGATTGCCAAACAGGTAGCTAAAGAGGTAGGTTTGGGAGAAAAAATAACTCGGATGGCGGACGTTGAAAAAAACGTTGGCAACGCCGTGGTTGCCGCTGAAATTGTCGATGAAACTGACGGTTTCGCTGAGATTTATCCTGAAGGAAAGTACCGGATCGTTAAGGGTTTGCAGGTTGAAGAGCATGTTGTCGGAATGACGGGTGACGGTATCAACGATGCTGCTGCACTTAAGCAGGCTGAAGTGGGGATAGCGGTAAGCAATGCGACAGATGTGGCGAAGGGCTCTGCCAGTGTGGTGCTAACTGAGGAGGGTTTATCCAATGTTGTAGATTTGGTTATAACCGGCAGAATGATTTATCAGCGAATTTTGACGTGGATATTTAACAAAATCGTCAAAACTTTCCAAGTTATTCTTTTCGTGATCGTGGCTTTTCTGCTAACTGGATTGTTTGTTGTTGGCGCCTTCCAAGTCGTTTTGCTGCTTTTCCTGGTTGACTTCGTAACAATATCGCTTTCGACAGACAACGTAACGCCATCAGAAAGACCTGAAACCTGGAAAATCGCTCCGCTTATCAAAGGAGCGGCGCTTCTGGGTGTCGCAACAGTGATTGAGTCGCTGGGGCTGCTATACTTGGGTCTCAATTACCTGGGGCTTTCTAATACTGGAATTTTGAACACTTTCTCTTTCGACATGCTGCTGTTCGGCGGATTATTTACGATCTTTGTTGTCCGTGAAAGGAGCCATTTCTGGAAATCGAAACCCAGCCGCCCCCTCTTAACCGCAATAGCCGCAGACATAGTCATTTCATCGTTAATCTCCATTATTGGAATCCCCGGTTTAGCACCGATACCTCCATTTTACGTTGGGATTGCTTTAGGTTGGTTTTTCGTGTTCGCTTTGTTGTTGAACGATGAGTTAAAAACTCATTTGTTACTGTACAATCCTTCAAAAACAAAATGATAAGAGAACGTGACTTTTGAAAAATCTGCATTCCGAGCTCGCAGCGGGTTTCTTCTCTAAAATTTAAATAGAATCACTTTCATATGCTAGTTCCATGAGCTCAAATAAGGTTGGTTTTGGAAACTCCCTTTTAACTGAAGTTGTTGAAACAGGGAAATGTGCAAGCTGCGGAACATGTGTTGTTGTCTGCCCCTTCGGCAGCCTTGAACTCGCTAAAGGAAAACCCAGTTTGGTCAAAGAATGTAAGGTCTGCGGCATATGCGCCCTAGCTTGCCCCCGGTACAACTGGACTATGGCGAAAGCTGAAGAATTCACTTTCGGCAAAATCAGAAATCCGCAGGAAGAATTCGGAGTTTACCGTCGAATAGCTGCAGCTCAAGCCAAAACAGGCGACATCCAGAAGGCACGTCAAGACGGAGGAGCCGCAACTGCGATGCTTGTCGCCGCCTTAAAGAACGGCTTAATCGATGGAGCAGTGGTCTCAGGAAAAAGCCAAGAAAAACCCTTTTTGCCCATCCCTGTTCTTGCCACGACCCCTGAGGAAATCGTTGAGGCAGCAGGAACAAAGTACACTTGCTCTTCAGCACTTCTAGCCCTGCCAGAAGTCATAAAACAGAAAAAGACAATGGTCGCCTTCGTTGGCACACCCTGTCAGATTCACGCTATCCGAAAAATGCAAATGAACAACGTAAAAAAGATGAGCGCCCCGATCAAGTATCTTGTAGGTCTTATGTGCTCGGAATGTTTTGACTACGAAGGGCTGATGGAAACCCACATCAAAGGCAAACTAGGAATCAACCTAAACGACATAACAAAAATGAACATAAAAGGAAAAATGCTAGTCACCACACCAGCAGGAACCACTGCCATACCGCTAGCCGACATAAAGCCATACGTAAAAATGAGTTGTAGCGTGTGCGAAGACTTCAGTTCTGAACTCGCAGACGTATCCGTTGGAGGGTTGGGACTTGATGGCTGGACATTTACAATTATCCGAACCGAAAAAGGCGAAGAACTCTTCACAAACGCTGAAAAAGCTGGAATGCTCGAGTCAAAACCTATCGAAGAAGGATCCTTCTCGAAGGGTCTACTGCTCAAATTGACCAAGAAGAAAAAGGACACGGCAGCAGCAAAAAATCAGCCGAAACAGTAGCATCAAGGCGACTGTCCACAGCGGGCACAGACGCATGATTGTTTGTGCTATGTCGATCTAGCCACGTGAAATGGTCGCTTCTTATTTAAATGCTAAGAGTATACTATGCAAAAGATTTTTTAATCTTAACCCATTTAGCTTTTAGCCGAGATGAAATCTCCATGAAAATACTAAATGAATTTGTTCCAACACGTAAATTCTTAAAGCTTGCAGATGAACTCAAAGATCTAGTTGATGGATGGAACGTAACTGACGGCGCGGCTGGTTATCCAGCTCCAAGCGGCGTAGTAGTAAGCTGCTTACTCAAATACAAGTACCCAGAAAAATATGTCTGCCCAATCTTCATTCTAAAGTATAAAGGCCCAGTTGAAGTAGGAGGCTTAGCTTTAGCATCAGACGTCATTGGGTTAGATGGTTTAGCAGTCACCATGGGAGACAACCCAAAGTTTGGTCAGCCTATAACGATGCTGCCATCGTCTGAAGCAGCAAGAGACTTCATTCGCACCCAAGTCAAAACCAAAAACCTAAAACTCGGTTGCTTATTAACCGCAAGACGCTCAATAGAAGAAACTCTTCAACGGGTACGTGAGCCATGGGACTTCGTATATTTCATGAGGCTAACCGACGACTCATTCGAGGCACTCAAAGCAGTATCAGCTGAATGCAAAAAACTCAACAAGCCACTCTTCGCATACTTCCTTGTTGGAACCGCCAAAAATCAACGGCTTGGTCGACGGCATAATCGCTACATGCGCCGGAGACGCTGAAGGCGACAAAGAAATGTTGCGAAAACTGCAGAAATTCAGAAGCTAAATCAAAGCTTCCTTTTCTCTTTTGTCATTTTTTTGATATTTCTTGTTCTCTAACTATTTTTTCCGAAGTTTCCTGACCTGTGCAAGATAACCTTTTAAAGTCTTTATTCTTGTAGTATTAGCCTTTAAAGATGAGTTGGGACTGCATGGAACCAGTTAAAGTGATTGCCGTTGAGAATCTTCCGTTGATAAAAAAGGGAGACAATCTTGGGCAATTGATTGTTCAAGCAGCGGAAAAGCAGAAAACGCCCATCCAACAAAAAGATGTCATTGTTGTGACCCACGTGGTCGTTTCTAAAGCTGAAGGTAACATCATTAACCTTGACGACGTAGTTCCTTCGCAGCAAGCTAAAGAAATTGCGTTGAAGACAAATAAAGATCCGGCTTTGGTTGAGGTTGTCCTTCAAGAAACGAAAGAAATCGTCAGATGCAGCAGGAACAGCATAATAGTGGAAACAAAAAACGGCATCATCTGTGCCAACGCCGGAGTCGACAGATCAAACGTTTCAGGTGACAGAAACGTTGTGCCACTGCCAGAAGAACCGAACGCTTCTGCCCAGAACATTAGGAAAGAAATAAAACGGCTAACTGGCGCCGACGTGGCAGTAATCGTTTCCGACACGCATGGACGCCCTTTCCGCATTGGTGAAATAAACGTGGCAGTCGGCGTAGCAGGGATCATGCCGATCAGAGATAGGCGGGGCGAAAAAGACCTGTTCGGGTACGTCCTTAGAATAAAACAGACAGCTATAGCCGACGAGTTATCCTCGGCAGCGGAACTGGTGATCGGCCAAGCGAATGAGGGTATCCCCGCCGCAATCATCCGTGGCTACAACTACCAAAGTTCAAACACCGCCTCGACGGTAGAACTTACACGGCCCAAAGAAAAAGACTTATTCAGATAAACAAGAAATATTGAGTTTGAATATCATGGAAGATAAAAGTCCTAAGCAATACCTGGAGGAAGTATTACCTTGCAAATTCAAGCCCGAAAAGGCTGGGAACTTCGATGTTACTGCTCAACTGAATTTAACGGGGCCAAACGGGGGTTGCTGGGTGCTTACATTGAAAAACCAAACACTAAAGGTCACAGAAGGAACCCACCCATCACCTAACTTGACGCTGACAGTCGCCGACACAGATTTCATGGATCTTGTGAACGGAAAACTGAAAACCACGCAGGCTTTTTTCAGAGGGAAAATCCATCTTATCGGCAACCTTGTCTTAGCCTTAAAGCTAAAGGATGCGGGGTTGTTGGATTTTGAGGCGTGAACGAGTTTTCACCTTTTAACTACGCTCACATTGCCAGTCAAACGCAGCGGAGACCGAAGGCATAATTTTAAAACTGTTCAGAGTCAAATAGATGAGATTAATTTAACTCTGTTTGATCCGTCAAAGTTGGTTGAACATGTCTGCATTCGCTATAGTGCCCGTAAAGACTCTTCTGAAATCAAAGACGAGACTCTCCAACTTTTTCACCCTTCAAGAACGCCCCCTTTTCACCCTAGCAATGCTCGAGGATGTCTTGAACGCACTCAAGTCTTCGAAGGTCAACAAGATTGTTGTTGTAAGCTCTGAC
>JBEKPM010000207.1:0-4347 GCA_049520735.1 Bathyarchaeia archaeon
TCTAAAAAAGTCAAAGAAAGTCAACAGTAAGCAAAATTAGGGACTATGCACTCGAAGTTCTGGTGTTTTGCAGTTGCTAAAGTTTTTCGTAAATCCAGTTCATGATTGTTTCGAGTGTGTCTTTAGTGAATCCCATGTGTCCAGCTTCGTAGAATCGGGCGCATTTGGGGCTTCCGTGTTCAAGAAGTAGATAGTAATCTTTTATGGGAAAAACTGAGTCGTGTATGCCGTTGACCAGAAGCAGAGGCGCGCTTGGCTTGTCTAAGATGCCTTGTTTGAGAAGTGAAAGTTTAGGCGCGTACTGCACCCATTCCTCATATCCAGACAAGCCAAAGGCGTAGCTTATGGTTTCGAAGAATTCGAAAGGATACTCGCCTCGTTCCTGCTGCCGAATCCAGTCAAGCTCAAACGCATAGTGTACAGGTCCGCCTTGACTAACCGCGCAGGCAATCTTATCCTTGTAGACATATGCCACTTTTACAGCCCAGTAACCGCCTGTACTGTAACCCCAAACGCCAATCTTGTGCGGATCAAAGGTTTTTTGGGTTGCAACCCAATCGAAAACTGCTCCAAACACTCTCTCAGCATCCTCTGAGCCCTTAAGCGGCGAATCGCCAACTCCAGGACCATCCATCGCCAAAGCCGCTACTCCATGTTCAAGGGCGGGTTCAGCAGACTGTTCTTCTTTAAACCCGTCAATTCCACCCCAAGTCACAAGAAGCGGAAAGGGTGCGGAACCTTTTTTGGGGACGCGCAGGTAAACGACGATTTTGTTTCCTTCGCCAGGTTTTCCCTTGAAGGGAATTTCAACCCGCTGAATCGGCACCTCAAAGTAACGTGAAGCCGCAAAAAGCATTTCCTGAGATTTCTTGTAAGCAGCTTTTTTTCCTTCAGAATTAATTGTTGGGTACCGAGCCATCCTGTAATACTGGTAAGCGCGGAGATAGTTTTCTTTGGCGGTTTTTGCGTCACCTGATTTTTCTGACTCGGCTGCTTTTTCCTCATATGGCTTGGCAATGGCGCTCCAGGCGGTTGCCCACTTGTCACGATCATATGATGTTAGGCTTGTCATAACCCGCTCAACATCCTCATATTGGGCGTATGTGAAAGGGTACACCTTGAATTTTACTCGTGGCTTCCACATTTCCCACAATTCGCTTATAGGACGCACATATCTTTTCGAGTTACTGTGTGATTCAGAATTTTGAGGATTACTCATAAAAAAAATCTCTTCCTACATTTCTCCAGTTTTCTAAGATCTTTGGAACAAACTCTGACTATTTCAAGAGGAGTTCCTTAAATTAATTATAATCTATCAAAGTTATCGTTTGCGCAAATTTAACCGTTCGCCTAATTGTATATTGCAAAATTAGACAAAACTTACTATGATTTCGCAATTAGAAAAGGCGTGCTCGAAGATATTTTCCCCTCGAGATTTTTTTTCTTTGTGTTTTGGGTTGCTTTTTTGAAATGGGGTTTGCATTGGCTGCAGATTAAGTCTCTAAATCTCTTAAAATCTCCCGAAACCCGATATTGGCAGCTGACCAGTCGATCAATCACGATACATCTGTCGGGTATCATCTTCTCTGTTGTCCGCGCCGCAAGGGAAGCTTTTACTAGCAGTCAACTCCTGATTATTCTGTCTGAGAAAATGAATGAGAATGATCTGTACGAAGCGATTTTCAAAAGAAAATCAATTCGAAACTATGACCCGGCTCAACTTGACCAAAATCGCCTAGAAGAGATTTCTAAGAACCTGGGCGCCCTAAAGCCAATGTCCACGGGAATTAAGACAGAGTTCAAGATTATCTCGCCAGATCAAGTAACCCGAAAGGGCACGAACAAAGCACCCCATTACATAGCAGCATTCTCCGAAGCAAAGGACACATACAAAGCAAACATCGGCTTTATGCTGCAGCAAATGGATCTTTATTTTTCAGCGACCGGCACAGGCAGCTGCTGGCTAGGCATTCCTCAACCCACCAGAGAAGTAAGGGAGTCTTCAAGCCTAGAATTCATCATTTTGATGTCGTTTGGAAATCCAAAGGAAACACTGCACAGAACCAGCATATCACAGTTCAAGAGAAAACCTCTCTCAGAGATAAGCAACATCCAGGGCGTTGATGAACTGTTGGAACCAGCCCGCCTAGCCCCATCAGCAATCAACCTGCAGAACTGGTACTTCACCGGCGACAAAAATTTGATCCATGCCTACTCAGCCAAACCCGGCTTCCTCAGAAGCATCGTCGGCGGCAGCTACTTCCCCCTCAACGTGGGCATTGCTATTTGTCACTTGCAACTCGCAGCCGAACACCTGGGTTGGAAAACCAAAATCGTGTTTGAAAAAGAGAGAGACAAGAATCCGCCAAAAGACCGCGAGTACATTGCTAGTTTAGAGATTGAAAAGGCACCAGCCCCACTACTATTCAATACATAATTGCTTTCTCGACAAACAGCTTTTGAGTCTTTTTCTCATTTCCAGTCAAGTCGACGCGTGCACACCCATAAATTATTAAGTAGAGAACGCCTCGGCGTAACATACCTTTTCACGCATGATCAAGAATTAGTTGGGTTTTCAACATTATCCATGGCAGACTTGAAAAGGGAAAAAATGGAAGGCAAGCATAGACCTCACCAAAAAATGTGAGCTTACAGTTTCCCGGATTTCGCATGGGCGTTTAAGGGAATAGCAACGGTTTCTCTTTATGTAGAAGAGGCTGTTGACGAAGTTGAAAGATCAGTAAAAGACCTCGGATTGCTCTGTGTCCAAGTGCTCTCAAACGTGCGAGGAAAACCGCTTGACTTGTCAGAGTTTGAGCCACTATACACCAAGATCAGTCACCTTGGTTGCGGATTATGGATTCACCCATCCTGCATCAGAACAATTTATGATTGGATGATTCAGAAGCGGAATCTTGGAAAGACATCCTGACCTAAAAATAATAACGCATAACTTGGGATGGATAGGCGACTTCAAAGATAAAACAACACTCACGTGCCACCATAGGAAAAAGGTGAAATAGAAAGACATCTCCATTTACCTGGGTTTCAAACGTGGGTTCTTGCGCGCGTGAACTTTCTAGTCTTACACTTTTTATAATTGGCTAATAATACGTTGTGTGGGCTTGAAGTTCCGAAGGTTGCGGGAAGCGACCCAGAGAAATGGACGTGAAAGTTGAGAAATAGAGGGTTACTTATGGGCCAGGAAGCAGGAAAAAGAGTTGGCGAGGTTAAAATTAAAACGTATATTTTGAAGAACGACAGCACCTTGTTAAGATTGGAGAAGGCCACTGTTAGAGCTTGCACCGTGCCAGAAGATGAAGCCAAGAGTAGAATGTGTACAGAATTGGGCAAGCCCGAAGGCAGAGCGTGCGAGGAATTGGTTTTGGTTTACAGGCCCAATGGCTGCGTTAGAGAAAAGAACGAAGTTGATCTGACTGAAGAAACAACGGTTACAGAAACAACTACCGAAGAACTGAAGGGAAAAAAGATTAGAGACAATATTAAGTAGACTACGAACGTTTTGCCTGCGCTTTAGTTCTCTTAGAGTCAAGATCTTTAGAAGTATTACAACAAATGTTACCACAAATTCAGCATTCAGCCTTCCACTTTAAACCTTAAACTTCTGCGAAAAAGTGGCAAGTTACAGAGGGATATATTCAAGTCGATAGAAAGTCTAGAAATAGCAATAGGCAAAATGGAAAAGGTCACCTTGATTGACAAAGAGATTCTCATAGCAACCGTCAATGGCGACTACTGTGTTATCGGTAACAATGACTGATTTGCTGACTTCTTGAAATTCCAATAAAAGAAGGGGTTTTGTGAAGGTCATTGACGTCTATTTCTTGGTCTTAACAAGTTGGTTTTTTTCTCTTGCTTTCGCTGCTAAAGCTACAATCAACGTTGTTGTTGTTCCATTGCTTGCCGATGAGGTCAGCGAATTTTTTCTGTTTTGTCGCGAGGTTACTTAGAGAGGAATCTCCAAGAGAGAACTATCCCGATCCCAGATAATATTACCGCGAATCCTATCACAACCGCGAAGTCAAGCAAGAGACTATTCATGCCTGTAGCTCCAATCAACACCTGTCTTATTCCGTCAACTGCGTAGCTTACTGGGTTAACTTTTACGACGTCTTGAAGCCAAGCTGGCATTATTTTTACCGGAAACAATGCGTTACTTGCAAATAGTAGTGGGAGGTTGAGTAGGTTTATGATTGCCATTTGTGTTTGCCAATCACCTGATCTTAGCGCGAGCACAGTGAACAACGCAGATAACCCGACGGCCATAAGGAAGATGATGACGAATGCACCAGCGATTCCTTGAGGGGTGAAATGTGCCGTATCCAT
>JBEKPM010000208.1:0-2865 GCA_049520735.1 Bathyarchaeia archaeon
TCCTTCAGCAGCGGGTGAGCAAGCACGCCCTTATTGGTTGCCACAGCCAACGAGCCAACATACGGTAATGCAGCTATTTCCGTCGGCACCACTTCGACGCCGAGGGTTTCGCGGATTTTCTTTATTTCGGCCTCTTTAAAACGTGGGTCGCAGACAGCACCTTTGTCGTTAGTTAAGACCAGGTTGCCATAAGCTGTCTTCTTAGTTTCCATGATCGTAATTTTTCCTTCATAAGCGGCTTTGATCTCTACGAGTTCCTCCTCCCGCATATAGCTTGGCAGTAGCATGCCATTGGAGTTTGCACAAATCAAAGCGCCCGCCAGAACCGACCCGCCTATCGCTGTGTAAACGAGCTTAGCATTGAGCCAATCGGCGATTTCTTGGGCTTTTTCTTTCGGCACCATTCTCGGAATCATAACTATGTTTTCGGTTGCCATCGTATAGACACCTATGCTTGCGCTTCCGACTATACTGGATAAGTAAACAGTCAAGAACTAATTTCCCCTTGGAAGATTCACAGTCTCGATGTTTCATGCAAACCCCCTATTTTAGATTGCGGTGACTTGAACATTTTCTAAAAGAAATAGATAAAAGAGAAGAAATGGAGGAAAGTTTATTTCATAATTGCTTTGAGGTCTTCGTCAGGCGTCTTTATCGGCATTATGTTGAATTTTTCGACCAGCACGTTAAGTATTCCTGGCGTTATGAAAGCGGGCAGGCTTGGTCCAAGGCGTATGTCCTTTATGCCGAGGTACAACAGCGACAGCAAAATGGCTACAGCCTTCTGCTCGTACCATGACAGCACCAGCGAAAGCGGCAATTCGTTGATTGACACGCCAAAAGCGTCTGCTAACGCCTGCGCGATTTTGACAGCTGAGTAAGCGTCGTTGCATTGCCCAATGTCTAGTAGCCGAGGGATTTCGTCGATTGCGCCAAGTTCTTTGTCGAAGAAGCGGAATTTGCCACATGCCAACGTTAGGATGATGGTGTTTTTGGGTGCTTTTTCAACGAATTCTGTGTAGTAGCTTCTGCCGGGTTTTGCTCCGTCGCATCCCCCGACCAGAATGAACCGTTTGATATGCCCACTCTTGACTGACGCAATAACTTTATCTGCTATGCTTAGCACCGCGTTTCTACCGAAGCCAACTAGGACGGTCTTGCCTGCTTCGTCTTCTTGGAAGCCGGGCAGTACGAGGGCTTTTTGGATTATGGGCGAGAAGTCTCTGTCGTTAATGTGTGAGACGCCTGGGTAACCGACGGGTCCTGAAGTGAAGATTTTGTCTTCGTAGCTTTCAATAGGTCTTTGGATGCAATTGGTCGTCATCAAGATAGCACCTGGGAACTGAGCGAACTCTTTCTGTTGGTTTTGCCATGCCGTTCCGTAATGTCCATAGAAATGCTGGTACTTCTTGAGACCGGGGTAGCCGTGAGTAGGCAGCATTTCGCCGTGAGTGTAAACAGTTATGCCTTTGCCTTCGCTCTGCTTTAGGATTGCTTCTAAGTCGATGAGGTCGTGACCCGAGACTAGAATCGCTTTGCCTTTCTTGTGTCCCAGCGGCACCTGCGTCGGAGTAGGGTGACCGTACGTTTCAGTATTTCCTGCGTCTAGCAACTCCATTGCCCGAACGTTGATTTCTCCGCATTTGAAAACTAAACCTACAAATTCGTTAGTTCCAAGCGACTTGTCAAGCGGAGCTGCGAGCCCTTGATTGATAAAATCGAAAACTTTGTCGTCTTTTTTGCCGAGAAGCGCTGCATGGAACGTATATGCGGCAACTCCTTTTAACCCGTAAGTCAGCAGCCACTGAAGCGAATGCAAGTCCGGGTCCATGGTTGGGCCAGAATTTATCCCGAAGCCTTTCCCTTGCTGGACTAAGCTGGCTGTGGTTTTTTCGAGTTGCAGATTGAACGTTGAGTTGACTTTGCCTTTTATGGCGAATAGTCTGCTTCGCAATTTTTCTTGGTACTGGGCGGCCTTTCTGATGTAGGCTGTTATTGCTTCTGGTTCAAAGTTGACATTTGTAAGAGTTACGAATAGTGCCTCAGCAGTGAAGAGGTCAATATCTTCATCTTTTACTCCTGCTTTTCTTGCTTCAGTCGAGAGTTGGCCGAGTCCACGGAGCATATAGACAAGCAAATCTTGAAGCGCAGACACATCGGCGTTTTTTCCGCAGACGCCCGCTACAGTGCAGCCTTGCCCCTTGGCTGTTTGTTCACATTGATAACAGAACATTTGATTTTGACTCATATTTTGCACCTGTTAGTATATTGGGCTCATCCCAGATAGTTGTTGTCCCGAACATTTTAGGGATTTCAGAATTTCGTGAAGTCAACACCCACCCTTTTGGACAAATTAGGCAAATCGTTTAAGACATAGACGAAAGCGTGACCCATCCAGTCCTTCCACCGCTTCTCCGCAACTTCTCTCAGCTCCGGGATGGCTCCCAGCGGGTCGCTGGGCTTCTGACCATGGAATAGGACACTGAAGATTTTTGCGCTCCAAACATCTAGCGGAAAACCCATCCGCGGCATCACCAGCTCCGCCGAGTAGTCGCCGATTCCCCGCAGAGAAAGAAGCTCCTTTTTTGCATCTTCAGGCCGCATAGACGACAACTCATCAATTGAGGGGAAGCCCTGATTCAGCGTTTCTGCGATTGCCTTGAGGTTTTTAGCCCTGTATCCCAGTTTAGCCTTGGACATTAACTCTTCAATCGATAATTCAGCCATCGTTTTGGTGGATGGCCAGTAACGCATGGTTTTCCCGTCGAAGCTGGCTTGGTCTCCGAAAATTGAAATCAACGAGTCCATCATCTGGTTGCTGCGCTTCATCGGAGCCATCTGCAACGTAACAGCCAAAATCAAAGC
>JBEKPM010000209.1:0-2840 GCA_049520735.1 Bathyarchaeia archaeon
AAGCCCGAATGATTGCCTACTCTGTAGGCAGTCAACTAAAGCTTTCTGAGGCGAACGTCTTGGATTTGAATAAATCAGCTGGACCAGCCACCGTGGTCTTAGCCTCGATCGACAAAGAGAGACTTGAAGACTTAATATCTCTCATCAAAAAACCCGTCAACGTCGTTGGAGAAATTCTATAAGAAACCAGAACTCTCCCTGACTAAAGTTGTTTAATTTGGGGCAGGCTTTTGCTCTTTCCCGAGTAAACGTCCGTTCCGATCTATTTCTCCGCTTCTAATCCGGGTTGTTGAAATGGAGCCGCAGTTTTCTGCTGGAACCATGCTCACGGTGACAATTTTTAACGGTGGAAGCGGTACTGTAGCGCGGATCTTGTTGATTTTGCGAGCAGCCAATTGGGTTTCTTTGCTTACAACCAAGGCTTCCAAGCCTTTGCTAGATATAGTTAAGCCGTAAGTGTCATCTAAAGGAACAATTTCCCCTCTTGCAGCTAAGCCTATTTTCTTCAAAAAAGCCTCAAGCTCCGCATATCTTTCGGCGTATGAGGCAGTTACATGGGGTTTGCCCATTTTGGATACAAACTCATCAGAAGACAAACCGATAACGACTTTTTCTCCAATTTCGAAAGCTCGGGTTAACAACGACTTGTGGCCCATATGCAATTCGTCGAATGTTCCGCCAACCGCTACTTTTTTGAACCGTTTCATTCTATCAGCCTAGCGCCTTGGAAATCGATTTTGCTCAGTAGTACTTTTTCAGAGGGTAAAACCTCCTTAAAAGCTTCTGCCACCGCTTGAGCGTTTTCTTCAAGCACTAGCGCATGCACGGCTTCGCCAAGCATGTTTTGTGATGCACCAACCGCACCGGCTGTTTTAGCTAACTTGATGAGTCGCCGAACATTTGGGGTTGCGAAACCCGCGTTCTCGGAAAACTCCCAACATCTGTCAAGAAAATTAGCTAAAGTGGGTTTACCAAGGATTGCTTCCATAGTCTCTTTGCCAAACCGGTTGATTACTTTCTTTCTTTCAGAGTCTCGTAACACATATTTGGGAAGGTGTGACGCGAAAAAGCCAGCTACCACCATGTAGTCTGGGGTTATTGGGATGCGATCAAGTTGGCATATGCCTGGGGCTCCGGGCTCAACAACTAACACACATCCGCCGGTAAAGGTTAATGAGCTAACTGTTCCCAAGCCTGTTCCGCACTCAATCTCCGCAATATGAGCTATTTTGCCGATTTGGTTGTAGGTTAAGGGCAAATCCAGGGCATTTTTGAGTGCTAAACCTGCGGTTAGCGCGCCGCCGGCGCTCGTGCCGAAGCCCGACCCGATCGGAACCTCAATCTTGTGGTCAACAGTGATCTCATATTTTTCAGTAACCCCGATCAGAAGCTGATCAATTACTTTCTTTGTTGTTCTTGCTTCTTCAGCGCAATCTGAGTTTATGAAAACATTGACGCTTGATTTGTTTGACTCTCTGACGGTGACTTCAGTTGATACTCCCTTCTCTATTCCAAATCCTCCGCCTCTCGCTCCCACCCTCTCCAAATCAGCAATAGGCTTACCAGCTTCAGTGTCGTGAATTTCAAAAAAACTAGAGATTGCCGCTGGCGCAAACGCTCGTGCAGTTTTTGTTTTGCCTTTAACCAATTTTTTCCCCGCTTTCTTGGCTACTCAGTTGTCTGTGGGCAAGGCTGGGAAAAGCTTTGTAGCATGCTTTGATTACCGGGGGCCCAACAAGTAAAATGAACGGTATTTCGGTGGCGAAAGTCCAGACGAATAATGGAAGAACCCAAGAAATGGGGAATGGCTTTCCAAAGTACGAAAGGAAAAACGGGCTAACCGCCCATACCGTGGCTGAAAGCAATGCTGCGCCTGCGGCTTGCGCCACAACAGACGCGACCGCGAAACTTCTCCATTCCTGCCAACGCAATGAAACCGCAGCAATAGCTACTAAACTAAGTCCCACTGTAAATGAAAAAGCGAGGCTAAACTCAAGGTTTGACAACCCAGTGTAAGATGCGATTTGAGGCAGAAAAATCACTGTTGGAACAACCAGCGCAATGGCGGCAACCGTCAAGCCAATCAGAGTCTTTTTCAGGTCCAAATTTCTGTGCGCTAAGTAGCCGATTAAGAAGAACAATATGAAATTGGGTGGAACCCCGGCTGACAAACTTAAAAGTGGAATTCCATGGACCAACATGTCTCTAATGAAAATGCCGATTGCTCCGCCAATGCCGCCGATCCATGGACCGTATAACACTGCAAAGATGGCAGGTATAGCAACAGCAGGCAATAATCCGACGCCGAGAAATGTCACTCCAGCTGTTAAACGTCCGACAACGGCATACATGGCTGCGCATAACGCGATTACTGCTACGTCATAGGCTCTGAATTTAGTCATCGTTATAGCTCCATTTTTTAGGTTTACCCTTCTGAAAGGAGGTTTTGTAGATAAGACTTTCCTATGAATTGTTTAAACATGTTTAAACATTCCATCAATGTTGAAATTCGTGAAAAAAGTGGTTGATGTTCGGGTAGAATGCGTGGTTTGCCACGTGAGAACTGCCTTAGCTTTGAATGGTGAATATGGACAAAATATAAGACTGCTTGAAAGTTGGGTTTGGTAACTGTACCGTTAATTGATGACAGCTATTTCCTTTCTCTTATTCTTTTTTGGTAGCCTTAGCCGGGTGCTTTAACAAGGCCTCTTCTACAACCCATTCAACTATGTCTTCTTCATCAGATAACATAAGTCCAGACATCTTTTTTCTGCCCATTTGACATCAGGAATATGTTACACTGAAAAATAACAAAAAGATTATGAATCTATAATTCACAT
>JBEKPM010000210.1:0-2836 GCA_049520735.1 Bathyarchaeia archaeon
AAAAGCAACTGCTTTATCATCGCTATCCAATCCAAACAAGTCAAAAATTGAGTGTATGTTCCCGCCGACGGTGCTTCCTGCATGAAAGTAAATCCGGACGTTAGAAGGAACCAGCCTTATTTCCTGAACCATTTTGCCCCCGAATCTGCGGTACCAAAATATTTTTTTGATTTCGTTCTCAAGGTCTGGGGGAAGGAAAACGATTTTCAAAACTGGCGCGACTCGAAATCCGTGAATGGAAGTAAGGTCAGCTAGTTCGGACACTCTTAACGCAGTGGCCGCGTGCTCGAGTCCTTGTCCACCATATGGGGAGCCTCTTAACCATAGTTCCCCTGTAAGATATCTTGGAGCGATTCTCTCGGAGTTCACGATTCTGTTTTTCATCGTCGAATCTTTTAGCAGGTTGCATATTTCGGCTTTGCTTAGGAGCTGAGTTGAAAATGGGTTAGTTGTTGAACCTATGCCTTTAACGGAGAGGTAAAAGTCTGTGCCGTCTATTTTCAATTCAGGAAAAGTTGAAACTGCACCCCGGTTGTCATCCGCGATAAACTCTTTCGTGCCAACAGGGCTTAGGTTCGTGAACGGCCTCATGCTCTCGGGAAGGTAGAATCTTTCAAAATCAACCGTTTTGATTTGCTGAAAATGCTTGTTTGTCAGTGCTTCAGAAGCTTCATAAACGTTCAGATCAAGGGGCGGGCCTTTCAACTTCATGGGCGCTCGGCATTTTTATGGATGGGTTAACACTTAAGCTTTCTTGTCTGACCATTTTTGTGAAAAACAACTTGAGTACTTATTAGCTAAGATGCCGTTACAGCCTAAATCTACTTTGTAGATAATTTTCTAGTCAAGAAACTTTGACTAAAGTTAGTCAAGGAAGCTTTACGAATAGCTTTTTATGACTTGGAGAGCCGTCACATTGATAGGAAAAAATGATGAACAAGAAAATCGTGTTAGCTCTTATTATGTTAGTTTCAACGTCAAGCCTTACTGTATTGGGAATTAAACCTGTAAACGCTCTGAGGTCTTCTGACGATTGGCTAATGTTCCATGCTGACCCGTCGCATACTGCGCCGTCACGGGCGACACGGTGGTTGCTCCCAACCTGCTTTGGAGCTATCCTATTCAAAGTGGGCTTGGCGGAGGCGTAAGCGAGTTCCCCCTGTTAATAACTGTTACTTCTCCTTCACCCTCCACTTCACCAACTGTCTCGCCCTCACCAACGCCAACACCAAGTCCTACCGTTCCAGAGTTTCCAAGTTGGATAATTCTGCCACTTTTTACTTCAACAATTATAGTATCAACAATTTTTATTAGAAAAAGGAACACCCAAAAAATAGCTCTTCTTTTCGTTAGCTTTGACTTTATGAATAAAACAAGTTTCTTCTCTTTGGCCCCAGACGTCTACTGCAAAAATAGTTAAAGCCTCTTCTTTCAGCTAGTGAAAAAAAGCAGAAAAGTCTGGTAGTTGGGCCATCAATTGGAATTACTATCCTTTTTTGCAATTGTTTTTGGAAACGTCAATAATAAGTTAAGATTCGCATTTTTTCCCTTTCAGGAGCCTATTCTGCATTTCGACGATTTCAGCGCTATCTTTTGCCGTCACATAATTATCGAGCAAAGAGCTGTTTAACTCGAAAAATGTATGTCCCCAAGTAAAAATCGACAACAGGTCTTCCGATTCCTGCTGGAACCCAGCAATGTAAAGAGCGGCTGCTATGGCTTCAGCTGTCGTTAGCTTAGTGAGTTTGCCAAAGTTGACAGGGTTGCCTGCGATTAGGATGGGTAAGCAGCGGCTAGTTCCTTTAACGTGTGCGCCCATGACTTTTTGAGCTTGCTCCCAGCTGCAATCCAACGCAGCCAACCCAAATTGAGAAAGCCGCTCTCTGTCCGCTGGAGAAAACGCGATTTCGCCGAAAGGGTTGAGGACGATAGCCCGTTTCGGCAAAAACCTGACCTTGGTGACTATCCTCGCAAACCCGCGTCGTTTCAGCCTCAGAGCAGTATTTTTCTTAGGGTCGTCCTGAGCCGCATGATAAATGGTTATCCTCACAGGCAACGCTAGTCTTTTGGGTTCGGCGTCAGGTTCCAAGTTGTTTGCGCACCTTTAAGTGACTCATTGGGTCTTCGAAAACCCTCGGGATCCAGTCGATAATGTCTGTTGCAACCAAGTGAAAGCCGAGTTCGTTCGCTGCAAAATCGCCTGCTGCGCCGTTGACAAATGCTCCTGCCGCTGCGGCTTCAAACGGATCCACGCCCTGAGCCATTAAGCCGCCAACGATACCGCTAAGAACATCGCCAGTTCCGCCAACAGTCATACCGGGGTTTCCAGTGAAATTCAACTTGATGCGTTCAGGACTGCAAATGTAATCAACTTTGCCCTTGACAAGAACCACAGCGCCTAGCTTCTTAGCTGTCTTTTGAATAGCCAAGGCGCGTTCATATTGATTTTCTGGCAAAGTTTCGCCTGTAAGCATCGTGTATTCGCCTGCGTGAGGAGTAAGAACTAGAGGCACTTTCAGAGGTCGTTTGAATTTGGCAAAGGCTTTGAGTCCATCAGCGTCCAGAAGCAAGGGTTTTCCAGCCTGCTCAACCTCTTCGACGCAGACCCTAACGAAATCGATGGTTTCAGAGTTCAAACCCAAACCAGGACCTACCGCAACCGCGTTAATCATGTTCCAGTACGGCTTTAGTGTCTCCAAGTTGCTAGGTCTCAGGTTGGCGCCTTCAAGTTTAACCGTAATCAAGTCAGGGGACATTGAAGAAATTGCGTAAGCAGTTTTTGAGGGTGCTGCGAGGTAAACGATGTCAACTCCTGTGCGCATGGCGCCAAGAGAAA
>JBEKPM010000211.1:0-5352 GCA_049520735.1 Bathyarchaeia archaeon
CTGATTAACCAAATCGCTGAGTGGGGAGTCCAATACGTTTTCGGCATCCCAGGCACCTCAACCTTGGGCGTTGTGGATGCTATTCGCAAAACCAATGGGAAGGTCAAGTATATTCAGGTTCGACATGAACAGACTGCGGCGTTTATGGCTTCAGCTTACGGAAAACTAACCGGGCACGTTGCCGCTTGCCTCGGCATATCTGGTCCAGGCGCAACGAACCTAGCAACGGGCTTGTATGATGCGAAGCTGGATCATTCGCCGGTTTTGGCGTTGACTGGTTTGGTGGCTAGGCAAATGATTGGCCCAGGTTCTATTCAGGAGATTGACCAGTACGCCTTTTTTGAGCCGATATGTGTTTTCAACAAGATTCTGATGTCTGAAGACCAGACTACAATGCTGGCTACTCTGGCGATTAAGCATGCGCTTCTAGATCAAGGGGTTGCCCACATCGGGATTCCCAACGACGTGCAGAAGCTGCCTTACGAAGCAGAGATTTTGCCTTTTGAAGGCAGAATGCCAAACCTTGCTTACGGGCAGGAAGAATGGCTGATTGAGAAAGCAGCTAAACTTGTTGACCAAGCCGCGCGACCTGTGATTCTCGCTGGATTCGGCGCACGAGGTCAAGGCACCAAGCTGTTGAAGCTGGCATCCAAGATCTCAGCACCAATCATGGCAACATTCAGAGCCAAAGGCGTCGTTGATGAGCATGAACAGCTCTATGTCAGCTGCCACGGAGATCTCGGTTCAACCGCTGCTGCTGAGCTTATGGAAAAAGCAGATTTGCTAATAGCCATCGGCTCCTCGTTTTCAGATCTAACCCATATCCCCTGCAAACGCACCGTGCAAATCGACATCAACCCTCTCATGATCGGACGCAGATACCCAGTCGAAGCAGGATTGCTTGGAAACAGCGCCGTGCTCATTCCGAAGCTGACTGCAAAGGTACAGCAGAAACAGAACGCGGACTACTTAGCTGAGATTGCTCGCTTGAAGCAGGATTGGTTCAACCATCTGGAGAAGGAAATTCAAGCGGACAAGAAGCCGATTAGACCCTCGTACATAATCAAAGTCTTAAACGACAAGCTTGCTGATGACGCGGTGATTTCTTTGGATGTCGGGGAGAACTGCTGGTGGTTCGGCAGGAACTTTAGGATGCGTAAGTCGCAGAAGATGGTGATGACTGGAACTTTGGCAACGATGGGCTTCGGGTTGCCTGGAGCGTTGGCCGCGGCGTTGGCTTACCCCGGAAGGCAGATCGTTTGCTTGACTGGTGACGGCGGGTTAACAATGGTCTTAGGCGATTTCTTAACTGCACTAAAGTATCAGTTGCCTATCAAAGTCTTCGTGATCAACAACAAACGCTTGGGCATGATCATGCAGGAGCAGAAGGTTGAAGGCTACGAAAGCTGGCAAACCGACCTGTTCGACTTCAACTTCGCCGACTTCGCTGAGTATTCAGGAGGTTTAGGCATTAAAGTCACTGAGCCAACCGAGTTGCCAGCAGCCGTTGACAAAGCACTTGCGGCGTCTAAGCCCACAATCGTCGACATTGACACTGACCCGCGCAGATTCCCCTAAGAGGAACCTTGGTTTTAACGCTAAATTGAACCTGGAGGTTCAAAAAACTCAGCATTTTCGTTCATAAATGGGCTTGAATTGGGGTTGAATTTGCAAAATCAACGCAAAAAGTGCCTGAACCCCGGTGAAATATTGAACCAATTCAACATTGTTTCAGCGGTGAATTGAACTAAAGTGATGTTGCGTTACTGCTGGTTTGGGATCATCTGCGAACCCTTTCAAAACTAAACTCCCCTCCATGGCTAACCATGTCAAACGATTTGGATCTACTAAACTAAGCACATATAGAAGAGCCAAATGGACAAGGTTTGGATTAAAAAAGAATACTTTAGGAGCCACATATTTTAGTTCACAATTTATATCCTGAACTCGCTTAGATTATTGGTTAGGGCTTGAGCATGAAAAAGGCAACTGAAACTGACCGAGAAATCCCCGACCAAAACCTCAAAAGCCAAGTCAACCTTGCCATAAAAATGGGTGCGCTCGAAGCAAAACTGATAGACACAAGAGACATCATTGTCGGTGATTGGGTGCGGTTAAAATGTCAATATGGCTGCGGTGCCTACGGCAAATCCTTAACCTGTCCCCCATACAGCCCCACGCCACAGCAGATGAGGCAGATTTTGAACGGCTACTCAACCGCGATCCTGATGCAGGTCGCCGACGAGTCAACGGCAACTCAGGATATGATTGCAAACTTGGAGAGAAGCATTTTTCTGAACGGGCACTATCGTGCATTCGGAGTATCTGCTGGTCCATGTGAGCGTTGTGAAAAATGCGGTCTTGAAAAATGCGTGCATCCAAAGCTTGCTAGGCCTTCAGTGGAAGCCTGCGGAATAGACGTTTACGCAACGGCAAGACAGAACGGCTTCAGCATCGAGGTAAGGAAGTCACCGAAAGAAAAACCAACCTATTTCGCGCTTGTTCTAGTTGAGTAGAATTTTGTTGGTAGCGGGGACTAGATTTGAACTAGTGATCTCTGGGTGTCTCACAGCGAACATTTTCGCCGTTATGAGCCCAGCGGGTTAATCCTGGCTACCCCACCCCGCTATATGATGCGGCAATTGTTTTTTTGCATCCTATTACGTGATTCGTCAAATATTAATAGTTTCTTTTTCGTAGTCGGCAAAAACATTTTAGTGGCGACTATACTTCTATGGTGCATTGGTGTTTGCTGATGGATAAGGTGCTTATTCGCAAGGTATCTGAACCAACGTTGGAGAACCCCATTTTCGTTCAGGGGCTGCTTTCCATAACTTCCAAGGGCATAGCGCATCTGCCCCGTTATGAGTTCTATTATGCGCCTCTAGAGAAGAACAACTTGGTAATTATGACTGGTGAGATTCAGCCTTCGTTTGATGATGTGGTTGCTCACTACGATGTCTGCGAAGAAGTGATTGATTTTGTAGCTTCCTTAGGTTGCCGTTTCATCATAACCATGGGTGGCATCCCTATGACTGAAGAGAAAGCCCAGGTTTACATCGCCGCAACTTCACCTAGGTTGGCAAGGGAGTTTATGGAAAAAGGTGCGGTCATCTACAGTAAAGGCAGAATCGTCGGAGGCACAGGGCTGTCTTTGGCGATGGCTAAAGAACGCAAGCTTGAAGGCGTCAGTTTGCTTGGGACAACGACGGGTTTTAGGGCAGATCGCGAGGCTGGATTTCTTGTTTTCAAGTTTTTGATGAAGACATTAGGAAAAGAGATAAAAGAAGGTTTAGTAGAAAACAATGCACCAGAAGAACAGTAGGATGGGCGTCGAATTATGGAAAACGAAAACGTGAAAGTTACCGGTATCTACAGTAAGTTCTGGAGAATAACGTTAGTCGTCTTTTCAATGCTTCTGATATTTGCCGGTGGAACTTATGTGCCATTGCTTTTGGCTAAAAGGCTAGGCTATTTCACGTCAATAGGCGCTGGCCTTGTCCTTTTTATAGTGGGTTTTGGTCTGATGGTGTTCCTTATCAGAAAGAAGCTGATAACAGTCTAAGTTTGCCTCAGATACCCTAGGGTGCATCATCAAATCAGCGGTTTAGATTCTTCATCGGCAAGCTCTATAGACCGCACCTGTTTTATTTAGCTATTCGTTGAGCATTTAGAAGACGTAAGACTGATTTTCAATACTTTTCCTCAATACATAAACCATATTAAATATGCACGTTGAAATAACCTGTATGCAAGGAAACAGCCGAGCACCCTATCCTTTTCCCAAACAGAAAAGTGAAGAGATAAAGAGAACAACGATTATTCTTGAAAAGGAAGAGCGGGAATTCATTGAATCATTAATTGCAGATGGAAAAGAGTCAGGAATCAAACAGCTCATCTCCAAGATGCTCGACATATACAAAAGCTTGATGATTTACGACTGGCATTTCCCAGGCGAATACTACTGTGGAATAAGCCGCATGGCACTTGTAAACGTTGAATTGTTCAACCTGCTAACCCAGCAGATACCTAAAGAGCAATGGCGTGACATTGGGCGGCAAATGGGTGTTGCATTGAATGTTTCAATAGGGTCCACGCTAGGGGTTGACTCAAGTGAACAGGCAAGTTGGGAAAAAGTTTTTGAACGTCTCAAAGCCCAAGGATTTGGAGACTTCTACTTGAAAGACAAGTTCCTTCTTCTCAAAACGCCCTTTATTAACGAGTGCGAAATTTGGAGAGGCCTGATGGAGGGCTTACTATGTGTCGAGTTGGAAACAAGAAACTCGGTGCCGCCGCTGGTTTTCGTCATAAAGAAAAATAAGCAGATTCAAGTTTAGCCGACCCCTGCCCTTTTTTGACAGGTTAAATATTAGGAAACGATTTATTAGGAAGACACAGTATTCAGGTGTCTTTCAGTGGTATATGATGAGGGATTGCGTTCATACAAGGCGATTGTGTTCATTAGCGGCAATCCAAACTGCGTAACTTTCAAGACCAAAAACCACTTGTTGTTAGGTGCTCCCCTTCAAAGTACCATTTTGTCAAAACAAAAAACCCTTAGGGGTTTCTCTGAAAAATTAGGTGAAAAATTATGGATAAAATAAAATTTGCCATTCCGAAAGGCTCGTTAGAAAAGGCTACATCAGAATTCTTCTCTAAATCAGGCTTTAAGATAGGCGGAACAGAACGAACATACCGTCCAAGCATAAACGACCCCCAAATAGAACTTAAGGTTCTCAGACCCCAAGAAATCCCCGTCTTTGTGAGTGAAGGCTTGCAGGACCTTGGCATTACAGGAGAAGATTGGGTTAAAGAAAACCGTGCAGACGTTGAAATCCTGCAGAATTTGGAATACGGAAAAATCAGACTAGTAATAGCTGTCCCAAAAACTTGCGAAAACGCCACGATGGGCGAGTTCATGGAGTCCATATGGAGCCAAGGCAAAAACTTCCGAATCAGCACAGAATACCTTAACATCGCTTCCGATTATCTGAAAAGCACACCTCAATACAAGAAGCGTTTCGGCAACGCAGACCCCATGATTGTAACGCCTTGGTGGAAAAAAGGCGACAACCCAAAAGCCAAAATCTTCCTGTCCTTTGGCGCTACCGAGGCGAAACCGCCGGAAAACTCCGACGCCATAATGGATGTAACGGAAACAGGCACAACAATCGAAGCGAACAACCTAAAAATCATAGACACCGTCCTGAGGTCTTCGGCAATCCTTATTGCCAACAAGAAAGCGATGGAAGACCCTGAGAAACGAGAGAAAATCCACGACATATTAGCGTTGCTTAAAGGAGTCGTGGACGGTTCAAAGAGAATTCACATATTTGTCAACGTCAAAAAGGC
>JBEKPM010000212.1:0-2750 GCA_049520735.1 Bathyarchaeia archaeon
AAAGGTGACCCAAGCCTCTTCTTCAACCTCTTCTTCAACCCCGCTGCAAACAGTCCTAGATGAATTCAGGAACATCAGCCCGGAAATAACCAAAGCATTCGTTTTCAAAAAAGACGGCGAAAGCTTAGCATTCAACGAAGACAGCATGGCAAAGGACAGAGCAAAAAGACTTGCAGAAGCATTCGACGAATTAGAAAATAATTCTGAGGTTATTGGCGGCGTCGAAAACTTAACCATTCAAGGCGTAAGCAGCCAAATAGATATTACAACTACTAACAGTCGTTATATGGCTACGGTTTCTTCCCGTTTGGCAGACGAAAAAAGGGTTAGAGCCTTAACTTTTGTTATCGTGCCAACCATCATCAAGCTTATGGATCAAATTGAGCCTTCTATCCCTGAGAACCAGCCCCCAGACGCTTCCAACTCCGAAACCAAAATGGAGGAAGAGATAATTCAGCAGCCTGAAGAACCCAAGCAAACAGAACCGCTTTCAAATCCAACACCAATGCCTTCAGAGCAAAATCTTCCAAAGCCGCCAGTGAACCAGTTTATGGTAGAGAAAATCGCGGGTTTGCTAGTTGCCCCAGATATGGTACGGGTTGACGCAGACGTCGTAGCTAAGTGGGTTGATATTTACGGTGACAGAGAAATTTCGCAGGTGAACGTGGAAACCCTAGAGGGTAGATCGGTAATATGCAAGTTTAGAACTGTGAGGGAGGCAGACAGCAAAGCTAAAGGGATAATTCAAATTCCTGAGAGGATCCTGCAGACTTTGCGAGCATCTGAAGGGAAACTTGTAATTGTTAAACCCGTTATTCCAGCGGCGCGGGAGGGAAAAAGATGAGCATGAAACGAAGTCCAAACCAAACGGAAACATCATTGACCAACGTTGCAGTCATAACAACTTCAAACGCTGAAAACCCAACTTTCGCAAGTTTAGGCGCTAGTCTGGTTGAAATCCAGAAGATGAAGGGAGTTTTAGGCTATATAATGAGAGGCACCGTCTCAGCGGTGTTAGACTTGGCTGAAGGAGACAAAATAACCCAATATGCCTTCTTGTCTTATCAACTGCATGAATCGTGCTTGGAAATTGCAAAACAATTAAACATATCTGAAATTGAAAGCGCTTTGGTTGAGGGAAAAAGCCTTAAAGTTCTTTTCGTGAAGGTAGGGGAGAACAAGATAAGCGTATTCATGGAAAAGAGCTCTGACCATTTAGGGATACTAAAGCGGCTTTTAATATAGTCAATCTGCACGGCTTTAGCTTGTAAAGTTTTCGAGTTAACCATTCCACCCTATTGCCTCACTCAAAGCAGTGAACATAAAAAACACATTCAACATTAGTCATTTTGAAAGCTACAAGTATCACAAGCCTGCAACCCCAAGCAAATCGTTTTTGGCAACCTTTGTAATGAATCCCCCGTGAACAATTTTGTAGCTTTGTTCTTAACAGAGAAAGGAAAAGAAAAGTTTTGCAGAGTAACCAAAATGTTTCAAGCTGTTTATTTTTGATTTTTATGGGTTCAATGAACTGTTTAACAACGGTTGTCGGAGCCATGTTTTTCGGTGCAAGAGAGGCAAACCCTGTATTAGCAGGATTAGTCAGCTCTAACCTTTCAGGTTTTGTTGTCGTGAAATTTGCTGTGACAGTTACGGTGAGTTTGATTTTTGTTTTGGCGCAAAAGACACTTATGCGCACGTCGGACCAGAGCACCAACGCATACAAAATTGGGTTGAGAATATTGAAAATGGCGTACTTCACCATAATACTATTCCTAGCTCTGGTTGTCGCAAACAACATTCTTGTCCTTATGCATTTGATTGTCGAAACGCAACGGATTTTTCACAAGCCCCTGTTGAGAAGCCCTTTAAAGCAAAGTTTGCGTAACACTAAATGTGACCCACATTGCCAAGGCAATTTATCCTGTTCTCACGTTTAGGAAACACCGACGCATCATTCCGTAACCTTCACGACGCAGGACGCTTAGACATCGCGTACGAATGTATAGTCGCCAGTCTTTTTCTCTCTCATGGCATACGCAGAGATGTATCTTTCCATGCGGTACTGAACGGTCCGCCGAAACCTCCGCTGCACATAGAAATCGACGGGGAGAAACTGTATGATGTTCGCACGGACGTGGACACATGGCAACAAATCCTAAGAAAAGTAATTGCTGGCAAATTGCATCCAGGTATCAGCATAGATAAGACAAGCTTTGAAGCTTTGCTTAAAGCCGAAGCCCAAACGCATCAAGTGTACGTTTTAGAAGAGGGCGGAAAAAACGTGACTCAAATCGATCTTGCCGACGACGCCGTTTTCGTGCTCGGCGACCATGTCGGGTTACCTAGAAACGTCGAAAGGTTTGCGCTAAGATTTGGCGAAAAAATCAGTTTAGGCAAACAACCTTACTTGGCAGCTTCGTGCATAACAATAATCAATTACTTGTTGGACTGCAAGAGCTAAATGTTGGTTTTGAAGTGTTCCCAGCCACGAGCTTCAACAGTACGTTTTGAGCCGTCAACGTCTAAGAGCATTTGTGTGTCCCTTGTAGCTTTTCCGATTGGCAAAAGGCATCCGCCGACGGCTTCTACTGCGGCTTCAGCTTCAACCCACTTGTCAGGCTTGACGGTTACTGCAAGCTCGTATTCTTCGCCGCCGTAAAGCGCTAGCTCCAACGGGTCAAGATGGTTGAATTCGGCGAACCTCCTCACTTCGTCAAAGACGGGGACAGTGTTAACAAGGAAGCCAA
>JBEKPM010000213.1:0-3127 GCA_049520735.1 Bathyarchaeia archaeon
CCAAGCATAAGCACCTGCCGTTCTGGGGCTTTGTCAGTTAAAATCGCTTTCAGTGCTTGGTAGACTTCGGTAGTCATCATTGGTCTTCCCGTGTATTTGAGGATGTAGAAGTTGGGTTTGATGGTTGTGCACTCTGTGATTATGCCGCCTAGCTGCGCGGTATAGTTGTCTTCCACGTCGATTATGCGTTTTTTGCCCTGAAGCATCTGTTTAATGTAGGCAGAGGGAAGAGGGTGAATCATGCGCACTTGAATGTAGCCCAGGCTTGAGCCTTCTTCTTTTAGCTGGTTGAGCGATTCTATTATGGCTCCCTTGGGTGAACCCCAACTAACCACAATATTCTCCGAGTCTTTGTCACCAAAGAAGTTGACTTTCAAATCAATTGGCACTTCCTTGTCAATTAAATCGAGTTTCTTCATTCTTTTCTCCATCATTTGCTTTCGAATATAGGGTTCCTCGTTTATGTTTCCGCTCTCGTTATGCTCGTCTCCGGTGCACCACTGAACCGCATTTTTTGTTCCCAGAAAAGCCCGAGGGGAAACTCCTGTTTCAGTGAATCTGAAGCGCTTGTACTCTTTGCCTTCAAGCTCCTTTTCGCCTTGGCCATGGCTTTATCAAGCAAATGGATGACAGGTACCTGGTATTTCTCGGCAAGATTGAACACTTCAGCAGCGTCATAGAAGCATTCCTTAATGTCGCCTGAGGCAAGAATGATTCTTGTAAACTCGCCGTGAGCTGCATGCATTGCAAACCGTAGGTCTTGTTGGCTGTGTCGAGTTGGCTGTCCAGTCGAGGGACCTCCGCGCTGGTAATACGTGATTACTAGGGGCACTTCGTTGTTGCCTGCCCAGCCCAAGCCTTCTGCCATTAGAGAAAAGCCTGGACCTGATGTGCTAGTTGCTGCTCTTGCACCTGTTAAGCATGCCCCTGAAGCGGAATTCACAGCTGCGATTTCATCTTCTGTTTGAATTACAATGATTGCTTCCTGATCTGTCTTGGTTTTGAGGATTTCATGTGCCTCCAAATACTCGCTTTCATCAGCCGCTGGTGTAATGGGGTAGTATGTTTGTACTCTGCAGCCGCCCACCACCTTACCCATGGCGACCGCTTGGTTCCCCGTAAGGAAAATCCTCGGCTCGTTAACGCCTATTTTCTCAATTTTGTATTTGAAGTGGTTTACATCGAAATTCTTTTCAGCGTAATCGTAAGCGTAGTCGACAGCTGTGACGTTCATGTCGGCGATTTTTTCGTGGAAGGTGGCTTTAATTGCGTCTTCAACAAGCTTCTTGTCATATTTGAGAAGTGCAAACGAGACACCTATCGTGAGAACATTTATCATTCTTGAAAGTTGGCTGACTTTTTCAACTCTGATTGCTTTGCCGATTTGTGCAAGCAAATCCATGTACGGAACAGGATAGACCTGAATGTTTTTCTTTGTAGCGTAGTTCAGAAAATCGTTTACGGTTTCGCCAACACCGTTTTCTTTCATGAAATCGCGAACTTGACTTTTATATTCCTCTGAGAATGTCGGTATTCCCGTTAAGACGTTGACGCCTATGTCGCGTGAATCAACGATCATGCCGCCTTCATTCACGACTTCGCCGACATGCCTAACGATGGTTTCAGCGTCGAAAGCAGCAAGCAAATTCACATCGCTGATGTTGGCTAAGGTTGGTTCTTTGGATACGCGTTGATGGAAGTAGCTGTGCATGGTTTTGATGTTCGAGTGATATTCTCTTCTGCCGAAAACCCATAGGCCTCCGTAGCCGCATGCTCTTCCGAATATGGTGGACGCTGAGTCGACTCCGCTGCCTTGTGGGCCGCCTGCCATCCAATTTATACTTTCAGTTACCAATTTTGCTTCATCATCCTATGAATAACTTTTCATTTTGGGAGCGGTTACCCGCCGCCTGATGCTTTTTCTATGCCTATGCAGCAAGTGCACTTTGCAGTTTCCCCGCAGTACGGGCATACGCATTTACAGTCGTCGATAAAATTTCCGCAGTTTATGCAACGAGGCAAATTTTCTTCTTTCATCGCTTCGCCTCTGCCATATCTATGTTGCATCTTCTTCGGAATTAAGTTTTCGCTCAACCGGTTACCAAGTTTACATTAAAAATAAAGAAGGAGAATGGAGGTTTTATCTTACGTAGTCGTCGAATGTCCAGTAATGATCTTCTTCTTGCAGAACGATGTCTTCAAAGATTCTTCTTGTGGTTGTGTCGCCCCGTTTCATTGCTTCAGCGATGATTTGTCGGTAGAGCGCGATGGTGTCGGCTTCAAGTTGATGATCTAGGCATAGAATCTCAAGTGTAGTTTTGCCGACCACTGGAAGCGGATTCGGCTTAGTTACTGCTTCACCGTCGACCAGATAGATTCGTTCGCTTATTTTTTCAAGATGCTGCATTTCCGCCATGAAGACGTCTTTTAAGAGCTTGCTGACGACGCCTTGATAGTTTGTTCCTTGAATGGACTCCAGGGGGGTTTTCTTCATTCTGAGCTCGAGCGAGGCGGCCTTTTCATGCTGGTTGGTGTACTGAATTATTCCGCAGATTTCTGCTGCAACCGCTTTGTTTAGCAGTTCATAGTAGTCCGGAGTGAATATTTTGCGCCACTCAGAAAGAGGCACCTTATCGGGCTCCTCTTTTTCATCTTGGAAAGCCTTGTATTCTTGGAATTTGAACAGGTGTTCTTCTTCTTCTCCGTAGATTTTTTCGAACATCTCTCGTGTTTCCCAATCGCCCATTTCTGCCGCTTTACCGATTATTTTTCGGTACAGGTTAAGCGCTTCTTCCTCTGCAACAACTCCCAGTTTAGCAAATTCACTTATTGTGTTGCCAATCACTGGTTTGCCGCCTTTGGTGGTTGCTTCGCCTCCGAGATAATAGATTCTTTCCATGATGGAGGCGGCATGCTTCATTTCTTGGATTGAGATTTCATGAAGCATTTTTCCAACCGCGTCGTAAGTAGTCTTGTCAAAAAGGATGTTTTCTGGGATTTGTTTCTTGATGATTTTTTCCATTTTAGCGTGTTGAAGGAAGTATTGGACTGCAACTCCGAATTCGCGTTCTACCGCTTGGTTTAGCAGGTCAATATACTCTGGTGTTGTTTTAACAGCCATAATTAT
>JBEKPM010000214.1:0-3588 GCA_049520735.1 Bathyarchaeia archaeon
TCTTCGCCAAACTTCATGAACATTCGAACGGCGGTCGGGGTACCGTAGAGGATTGTTATGCCGTGTCTTTCGATCATTTCCCACCAGCGATCTTGCGCTGGGTAATCAGGTGTGCCTTCGAAAAGGAACGCTGTGATTCCCAAGCTCAACGGTGCGTAGACGTTGTATGTGTGCCCGGTGATCCAGCCGATGTCTGCGACGCACCAATAAATGTCCTCGTCATTTGGGTTAAAAGCCCATTTCAGGGTCCAGTAAGCCCAAACCAGATATCCGCCAATGCCGTGCTGGACACCCTTTGGTTTTCCTGTGGTTCCTGAAGTGTAAAGAATGAACAGTGGATCGGTGGATTTCATGCTTTCCGGTTCCACGTACGCGTTTGCGCCTGCGTTTGCGATAGCGTCATGGTACCATATGTCTCTACCTTCTTTCATTTGGACAGGTTGACCTGTGCGTTTGACAACGATGATTTTCTCGATGTTAGGCATAATTGGTGTTGCACGATCGGCGGTATCTTTGATGCCGACTGGTTTTCCTCTTCGGAAGGAGCCGTCTGCGGTGATTAGGATTTTTGCTCCGCAGTCGTTGACTCTGTCTGCTAATGCTTCAGCGCTGAATCCTGAAAAGACCACAGTGTGGACTCCGCCGATTCTGGCTGTTGCAAGCAGCGCCATTGGCAGCTCTGGGATGACTGGGAGGAATACTGCGACGCGGTCGCCTTTTTTGACACCGAGGTTTTTGAGTGCGTTTGCAAGCCTGTTTACCTCTCGATAAAGTTGATAGTAAGTGTAAGTTTTTACTTCGCCCATTTCGCCTTCCCAAATGTATGCAAGCTTGTGTTTGCGATTGCCTTTTATGTGCCTGTCCAAAGCGTTATAGCAAATGTTCAGTTCCCCATCTGGGAACCACTTGAAAAACGGCGGGTTAGAATCATCAAGGACCTTGCCAAAAGGCTTAAACCAATCGATGGCTTTGGCTTTCTCCGCCCAGTACTCCTGCGGATTCTTCAGCGCTCTTTCTGATTCTTGTTTTCTTTTTTCTCCATTGGAGAATTTTGCGATACTTGGACTATACCTTTCGTCGAAGGGTAAACTGGATTCTGACATGTTGCTCAACCTGAATTGCTTGGAAGTTTAGGACCTCGGCTACTCCCAGATAAGCCGCGCTTAAGCCGCATATGATGCCTTCGACGCCAGTGATTTTTGTAAACATGGCGCTGTTTGCGTATTGAGCAATAGCCAACATGAGGAACAAGATGGCTAAGCTTGCGAAAACGAGTTGTAGGGCGCGGTTTGCTTTCAATGTGCCGAAGAACATTGCGAATGTGAAGATACCCCACATTATGAAATACGCAGACAAAGAGGCTGCAGATGGAGCTGCAAATCCGGTGAATTTGGGCAGAAGCAAAAGCAGAACGAAGCTCCACCAGAACAAACCGTAGGACGTGAATGCCACAGTACCAAAGGTGTTTCCTTTCCTGAATTCCATTGCGCCAACGATGATTTGGGCGATTCCCCCATAAGCGATGCCCATGGCTAAGATCATTGTATCTAATGGAAAGGCGCCAGCGTTAACCAAGTTAAGCAGAACTGTGGTTAAGCCGAAGCCTAGCAGTCCAAGCGGGGCAGGGTTGGATAGTTTGAAGTGTTCGTCGCTCATTTGCAATCCTCAAGTTAAGGTATTGTCCCTTGCATTTGTTTCTTTATTATAAAAGCTTTTTGAATTTAATGACGAGGTCTGTTGCGAAAACATGTGCATGAATGAGTAATTTCCTGTTCTTTGTAGGGAAAAAACCACGAAAAGGCGGAAATTTAAAGCGAAGACTAATATCTCTGCGAGGGCGATTAACGTATAAAATCTGAAGAGAAAGATAATATGGTATATTGTCCTGAATGCGGCGGCGAAATGCATTACGAGATAGGGACTAAGCACTATATCTGCAAAAGTTGCGGGTTATCAGTTACGCAGCAAGAACTTAACGATCTAAGGGATAAGAACAGACCTGCTGAAGAAACGGAAGAAGAACAAAAACAAAACCGCAGAAAAGAATATCTCAATTGGTATCTTAGCAAGAAAAAATAAGGCCGCACAACGTTAAGAGATTTACACGTTTCGTTAGCAAACACTATAAAACGTACTTTTCCAATTACTTTACTTTCAAGTGAAGACCATGACCGTAGATCTGGAGGTAATTTGCGTTGGCAACGAGTTACTTATCGGCAAAGTACTTAACACAAATGCTTATTGGCTTGGTAAACAGGCGACAAATCTTGGAGTTAACGTAAAACGGATAACGGTGGTTCAGGATATTGTCGAAGAAGTATCCAACGTTATTCGCGAAGTCACAGAGAGGAAACCCCAGTTTATAATTACTACAGGCGGATTAGGCCCAACTTTTGACGACAAAACTTTGAAAGGGGTGGCGAAAGCGTTTGACCGAAAATTGGAAGTCAACGAGAAAGCCTTAGCAATGGTCAAGGCGAGATACGTTGAATACGCCAAAAAAAGAAACATGCCTCAAAGCGAGTTGACTCCGGCCCAGGTTAAAATGGCGACTTTGCCAGAAAAAACCGAGCCCATCGCTAATCCGGTTGGCACAGCGCCGGGCGTACGTGTGGATTCAAATGGAACTGTTTTGTTTGCGTTGCCCGGTGTGCCTTCAGAGATGGAAGCGATTTTTACCCAGACTATAGCACCGCTACTCAGGGAAGCCGTGGGCGACAGGGTATTTTGTGAAAAAAGCATGTTTCTGGAAGACATTATGGAGTCGCAGTTGGCGCCCCTGATTGATAAAGCGATGATTGCCAACAAGGAGGTTTACATTAAGTCGCATCCTATGGGTGCCGAAAACAAGCCGCACATAGAAATCCACTTGACTGTCGCGGCAAAAGAGGAAGAAAAACCCATGAAAATGCTGGCAAAAGCGATGAATCAGCTTGCCGTTTTGGTTGAAGAGAACGGCGGAAAAGCCAGCTTTGAAAAATAGTGTGTGTTTGGCGTTGATATTTTGCTAATAAGTCATTTGATAGAATTTGTTATTGTGCTGGCAATTTTGAAAACGTTGTTTTGGGCTGCTTTCTTGGTTTGGGGCTTGAGCCGTTTGCAGGTTGAGTCGTGAATAGTCATTAAATCTCTTTAAATCTCTAAAATTCTCTATATTTCTCTAGAAGTCTCTTAAAATCTCCCGTTATTTGATAAACGCAGATGCTTGCAGAAGAGAGAAAAATGCAGATTCAAGATAAATTTGTAAGGAGGCAGCTAAATACATACGAAAAAACAGTTTTAACAAAGGAAAATGGAGAGCCTGGTTTACGCTTTTTTAGTGTTTTCCAGTTCTTTTTTTAGGACTTCGACTTTGTCGGTTTTTTCCCAGGTGAATTCCGGTTCTTCTCTCCCGAAGTGCCCGAACGCCGCGGTCTTTTTGTAGATGGGTCGCAGCAGGTTAAGTTGGTCGATGATTGCTTTAGGTCGCATGTCGAAGTACTTGTTTATCAACTCGAGAATCTTTGAGTCAGGCAACTTGCCGGTTTCGTAAGTGTTTACCAGCACGGAGATTGGTTGGGCAACGCCGATGGCATATGAGATTTGGAT
>JBEKPM010000215.1:0-2688 GCA_049520735.1 Bathyarchaeia archaeon
GTTGGAGACGCAAAGGTATCGTTAAAACTACTGCATGCTGCAGCTACAAAGAAGCTGCCCAAGATGAAAGTTAGCGCATGGTGGTCAAAGCGGATCAAAGAAGCAAAGGAGCAGCTAAGCCCAATGCTGAAAGAAAGACCCCGAGACCTTGTTCCTAAAGCTCTGCTAATAGAGCTGAGAAATCTGCTGCCAGCAGACACCATAGTCACCACGGAAGTCGGTCAAAATCAGATGTGGTCAGCCCTATACTTCCAAGCATTAAAACCGAGAACCTTCATCAGCTCAGGCGGGCTCGGAACCATGGGCTTCGGTTTCCCCGCAGCCATAGGCGCAAAAGTAGCGTGCCCAGACAGACCCGTAGTAGATATAGCTGGCGACGGCAGCTTCCTAATGACTGAGCAGGAACTAGCGTGTTCCGTAGCTGAAAAGATCCCCGTCACCGTCATAGTTCTGAATAATTCCGTGCTTGGCATGGTGGCGCAATGGCAAAGAATGCTATACAAACGACGTTACATGGCAGTAAACCTGGGAAAAACTCCTGACTTCGTAAAGCTTGCGGAAGCTTACGGTGCACAGGGTCTTCGAGCAAACTCAATTGAAGAGTTCCAGAAAGCAGTGAACACCGCGTTGAAAAGCGATGTTACGACGGTAATCGATGTGCCTATCGGCTCGGAACAAGACGTTGTTCCGTTTGTGCCGCCAGGCTGCGGTTTACCACAGCAGAGAGGTGACTATTGATGGAACCTGACCAAACCAAAGTAATATCCGTACTCGTCGAAAACAAGCCAGGTGTCCTCCATGGCGTAGCAAACTTGTTCAGACGCAGAAACTTCAACATTGAAAGCATAACGGTTGGACCAAGCGAAAACATCGATACATCACGCATGACAATCACCGTAAAGGGCGACGAAAAAACACTTGAGCAGGTCGTGAGGCAACTGGCAAAACTCATTGACGTCCTAAAAGTGGAAGAGTTAGAGCAGGGACACTTTGTGATGCGGGAACTAGCTTTAATAAAAGTCAACGTACCGACTCCGAAAGACCGCTCAGACATAATAAACTGCGTTGAGGTCTTCAGAGGGCGAATCATCGACGTCTCAACTGACAGCTTAACCGTAGAAATCACTGGAACACCCGACAAACTTGACGCGTTCCTGAAACTAATGCAGACAACAGGCGTCATTGAATTGGCAAGAACAGGCATAACAGCGTTGGCAAGAGGAGCAAAAACAGTAAGAATAGACGAATAAATCGTCTCCACGAACGGAAACCCTTAATTTCAAGATTTCTTAAAATGACAAACTTGTCATAGTTGTCAGAAGCAAAAAAATCAATCGGTTGAAGAAGAGAATCAAAAATGAACATAACAGAAAAAATCTTAGCTAAAGCCTCAGGAAAAAAAGCCGTGCATCCAGGAGAAATAGTCGACGCAAACGTTGACATGGTAATGGTGCACGATTTAACTGGGCCATTAGCCGTTGAAGCCTTCAAAAAAATAGGCGTACAGAAAGTTTGGGACAGCAAAAAAGCAGTGGTCATACTGGACCATCAGGTGCCAGCTGAATCCGTAAAAGCGGCAGAACTGCACAAGACCATGCGTCAATTCGCCAAAGACCAAAACCTCCGCATTTACGACGTGGGCAAAGGCGGAATCTGCCATCAAGTCATGCCCGAGAAGGGACACGTGGTTCCTGGAACAGTAATCGTAGGCGCTGACTCCCACACATGCACCTACGGAGCCTTCGGAGCGTTCGCCACTGGAATAGGTTCAACCGAAGCAGCGGCAGTCTTAGCCACTGGGAAGATCTGGCTCAAAGTGCCTGAAGCCGTAAAAATAAACGTGACAGGGAAATTCCCAAAGTACGTCACTGCGAAAGACCTAATCTTATCCATAATCGGAAAAGTAAGCGTCGAAGGCGCCATATACGAAAGCGCCGAATTCACAGGTCCAACAATAAAAGAAATGAGTATATCGGGAAGAATGACGCTGTGCAACATGGCGGTAGAGATGGGCGCCAAAAACGGCATCATCGAACCCGACGAAACAACCCGCAAATTCTTAGAAGGAAGAGTCAAAACTCTGCCAAACTTTGAAGACCTGAAAAGCGACAAAGACGTCGTTTACCAACGGACATTGGATTTTGATGTTTCAGAGTTGGAGCCGCAGATTGCTTGCCCATCATCAGTCGATAACGTGAAGCCAGTTTCAGAAGTCGGTAACGTTCCGATAGAGCAGGCTTTCATCGGGTCATGCACCAACGGCAGAATCGAAGATTTACGTTTAGCCGCTCAAGTCCTAAAGGGCAGACGCGTAAAAGACGGCGTTAGGGCACTGGTGATTCCGGCTTCGCAAGAGGTTTACAAGCAGGCTTTGGACGAGGGTTTAATGGATGTCTTTACTGATGCAGGCGCCATAGTTTGCGGTTCGGCATGCGGACCCTGTCTGGGCGGGCACATCGGCTTACTGGCGGCAAACGAAACTTGCGTTAGCACCTCAAACAGGAACTTCATCGGAAGAATGGGCAGCACCCAAGCCAGCGTATACCTAGCTTCCCCAGCGACAGTAGCCGCTTCAGCGGTAACAGGAAAAATCACTGACCCAAGAAAACTGGAGGCAAAAATATGAACATGAAAATCAAAGGACCAGCCATAAAATTCGGAAACAACATCGACACGGACGTCATCCTG
>JBEKPM010000216.1:0-2685 GCA_049520735.1 Bathyarchaeia archaeon
ATCCAAATCTCATATGCCATCGGCGTTGCCCAACCAATCTCCGTGCTGGTAAACACTTACGAAACCGGCAAGTTGCCTGACTCAAAGATTCTCGAGTTGATAAACAAGTACTTCGACATGCGGCCCAAAGCTATCATCGACCAACTTAACCTGCTGCGACCCATCTACAAAAAGACCGCGGCGTTCGGGCACTTCGGAAGAGAAGAACCGGAATTCACCTGGGAAAGAACCGACAAAGTCGACGTTCTCAAAAAAGAACTGGAAAACGCTAAAAAAGCGTAAACCAGGCTCTCCATTTTCCTTTGTTAAAACTGTTTTTCGTACGTATTTAGCTCTCTCTTCCAATTTATTTTGAATCTGCATTTTTCTCTCTTCTGCAAGCATCTGAGTTTATCAAATAACGGGAGATTTTAAGAGATTTCTAGAGAAATATAGAGAATTTTAGAGATTTAAAGAGATTTAATGACTATTTACGACTCAACCTGCAACCGATCCAAACCCCAAACCAAGAAAGCAGCCCAAAACAACGTTTTCAAAATTGCCAGCACAATAACAAATTCTATCAAATGACTTATTTGCAAAATATCAACGCTAAACACACATTATTTTTCAAAGCTGGCTTTTCCGCCGTTCTCTTCAACCAAAATGGCAAGCTCCTGCCTTGCTTTAGTCAGCATTTTCATGGGTTTTTCTTCCTCTTTTGCCGCGATGGTCAAGTGGATTTCTATGTGCGGCTTGTTTTCGGCGCCCATAGGATGCGACTTAATGTAAACCCCCTTGTTGGCAATCATCGCTTTATCAATCAGGGGCGCCAACTGCGACTCCATAATATCTTCCAGAAACATGCTTTTTTCACAAAATACCCTGTCGCCTACGGCTTCTCTGAGTAGCGGTGCTATGGTCTGGGTAAAGATCGCTTCCATCTCTGAAGGTACACCAGGCAACGCAAATAAAACCGTTCCGTTTGAATCCACACGTACGCCCGGCGCTGTGCCGACAGGATTAGCGATGGGCTCGGTTTTTTCTGGCAAAGTCGCCATTTTAACTTGGGCAGGAGTCAACTTGCTTTGAGGCAGGTTTCTTTTTTTGGCGTATTCAATGTATCTCGCCTTGACCATTGATAAGGCTTTCTCGTTGACTTCCAATTTTCGGTCAAATGCCTTCGCCACCCCTTGCAAAGTTTTGTCGTCAAAAGTTGGGCCTAATCCGCCTGTAGTAATTATGAACTGGGGTTTCCTCTCTGTGACTTCGCGAATAACGTTGGATATTTCTTCAACAATATCCTGAACCACCGTTATCCGTGTTACGTTAACGCCGAGATTTGTTGCCTGTTTACCAAGCCAATAAGCATTTGTGTTAATTACTTTGCCGATAAGTAACTCGTTGCCAACGCAAATTACCTCCAGATCGACGGTCATGGTCTTCACTTGAAAGTAAAGTAATTGGAAAAGTTCGTTTTATAGTGTTTGCTAACGAAACGTGTAAATCTCTTAACGTTGTGCGGCTTTATTTTTTCTTGCTGAGATACCAATTGAGATATTCTTTTCTGCGGTTTTGTTTTTGTTCTTCTTCCGTTTCTTCTGCTGGTCTGTTCTTATCCCGTAAATCGTTGAGTTCCTGCTGTGTCATTTGTAACCCGCAGCTTTTACAGATGTAGCGTTTGGTGCCAATTTCATAATGGCATTCTCCGCCGCATTCAGGACAGTATATCATCTTAACTTTCTCTTCAGGATTTTATAGGTTAATCGCCGCAGCAAAGATATTAGTCTTCGCCTTAAATTTACCTTTTTTCGTACGCTTTCTCCCACAAAAAAGCAGATTATTCAAATAGACACACGTTTTCGCAAGATTTCTTCAGCGATTTCAAAAAGCTTTTATAATAAAGAAACAAATGGATGGGATAATACCTTAACTTGAGGATTGCAAATGAGCGATGAACATTTCAAATTATCCAATCCCGCTCCGCTCGGGCTGCTGGGTTTCGGTTTAACCACAGTCCTGCTTAATCTGGTTAACGCTGGCGCCTTTCCATTAGATACAATGATCTTAGCCATGGGCATCGCTTATGGGGGAATCGCCCAAATCATCGTTGGGGCAATGGAATTCAGGAAAGGAAACACCTTTGGTACTGTGGCATTCACGTCCTACGGTTTGTTCTGGTGGAGTTTCGTTATGCTTTTGCTTCTGCCCAAATTCACTGGGTTTGCAGCTCCATCTGCAGCCTCTTTGTCTGCGTACTTCATAATGTGGGGTATCTTCACATTCGCAATGTTCTTCGGCACACTGAAAGCTAATCGCGCCCTGCAAGTCGTTTTCGCAACCTTAGCCATCTTGTTCTTCATGCTAGCTATAGCTCAATATGCAAATAGCGCTATGTTTACAAAAATCACTGGCGTCGAAGGCATCATATGCGGCTTAAGCGCGGTTTATCTGGGAGTAGCCGAGGTCCTGAACGAATCGCACCAAAAAACTATCCTGCCAATTTTCCCAACTGCCTAAAAAACCAAATTCTTTTTTGTTTTGCAAAAAAACAACTGAAAAACTTATATTCTCTAGAGCTCCATTCCAAGCAATTCAGGTTGAGCAACATGTCAGAATCCAGTTTACCCTTCGACGAAAGGTATAGTCCAAGTATCGCAAAATTCTCCAATGGAGAAAAAAGAAAACAAGAATCAGAAAGAGCGC
>JBEKPM010000217.1:0-2666 GCA_049520735.1 Bathyarchaeia archaeon
AAGAATGGAGCGGCCAGAAGAGACATACCGATGAGCCAGGCACCGACAAAGGAGCTTAACGCGTTTGGCAGTCTCCAGAGGGCTGCACTTATGCCTGAAGCTGCGCCGCGTTCATCTTCGGGAACAAGCCCCATGATCATTGATTGCGCCAGTGGACTTGACATATTCATGAGGAAAGCTCGCGAAGTGTATACTACGCTGGCGAAGATGTAGTTCGGGGATAGCGGTGTTGCGAACATGAAGACCGTCGACGCAGCTTCTGTTATTACGATCGCGTTGACAACCCCGAATCTTTTGGCAAGTGATGGGGCAGCAAGGGTTGATACACCGACCACGATGCTTGAGATGCCCAGAATTGGGCCGCTTAATGAGTCAGGTATGCCGTACTGTGCCTTCATCCAGGCTGTCATCAGGGGAACAATCATGCCTGCGCCTACAGCGATGATGGCGCCTGTTATGACGTATTTTGCCAAAACGTTTTTTGATTTTCTCGGGAGCAGTTGACTTATGGTTGCTTTTGCTTTGCTTGTTTTTGTTTCGGTGACTTTCAACATGATTAATGTTGAAGATAGACTCAGCGCTGCAAGTACAATGTACAGAAGAATATGGCTTTCTTTGTTAGAGAATCTAGCCATTGTTGAAGTCGCTAAGATTGCAACGGCGCCAACGCCGAAAGCGGTGCTATTGGCGAAGCCGAACATTGAGAACACGCTGTTCCTTTTTGTATCGTCGGCCTTCGCTGCAAGCAACGCGCTGACAGATGCTGAAGAGGCTGCTTCTGAAATGCCTTCAAAAACCGCGGCAGTAATCAGCAACGCCGTGTTCGTGGTTAAGGCGAAAACCGCAATGATAAGGCTCGCTATTACGTTGCTTAGAATGAGAATTCGTCTTCTGCCGTATTTGTCTGCCGCGATTCCCATGGGGATGCTTGTGGCAAAAGTGGATACCCCCATAATCGTTACGATGAGCCCCATGAGGTTGAAGCTTAATCCCTGGACAGTAGTAAGGAAGTAGGCTATGTCTGTGTAAAACATGCCGTAAGCCACTGAGGGCAAGACCGAAGAGTAGATTAGGTATTTTGCCTGTGAAGACATACCTCTGTAAACGCTAAACACTTAGATGACCCGTTGAATAGTTAGAAGTGGTTTCGCCATCTGCTGTTTTAAGGTTTTCTAACTTTTTCAACCTTGATTGATAAAGATTTTAGCAAAAATATTCTTCTTTCAATTCGTCTGATGCTCCTACTTTCCCTTCTTGGAGCGCACGTCACTAGCGAGGCTGTCGACTGCGTTGATTGCTTTCTCGATATGGTCTTTCTCTATTCCGCGATGTGTTACCATCCTCACTTTGCACTTGCCTATGGTTGAGGCTAAAACGTTGTTCTCCTTGAGCTTTTGAACAAACTCTTCGTCTGGGATGCCTAAGCCGCTTATGTCGAAGAGAACCATGTTTGTCTGCACCGCCTCCAAGTCAACTTTGACCCCGCTAGTCTTTGCCAGCCCTTCTGCCAGACGCTTGGCGTTTTTGTGGTCGTCTTCCAACCTGTCAATCATTGTTTCAAGGGCAACGATGCCTGCCGCAGCTATTATCCCAGCTTGTCGCATTCCTCCGCCCAGAATTTTGCGGGTTTTTCTGGCTTTCTCGATGAATTGTTGATCGCCCACGACCAATGAGCCGATGGGGCAGCTTAGACTTTTGGATAGGCAGAACATCAGGTTGTCAACGTGCTTCGTGAACTCTTTCACATCGGTCTTTGAGGCTACGGCGGCGTTGAATATTCTTGCTCCATCCATGTAGAATTTCAACCTGTGCCGCTTTGCAACTTCGCTTATTGCTTGCATTTGGCTAGGCGATACGATCGCTCCACCATACCTGTTATGAGTGTTCTCGATGCATATCAGGGCGGGTTCCGGAAAATGGATGTTTTTAGGTCTGATGGCAGCTTCTAAGTCTTCAGGCGCAATTGCCCCCAAGTGACCTTTTATCAGCCAAGGCAGTAGCCCAGCCACGCCCGAGATTCCGCCGCCTTCATACCAGTAAATGTGAGACTCCGCCTCCAAGAAAACGAGGTCTCCACGCTTCGTGTTGTTTATCAAAGACACTAGGTTTGCTTGGGTTCCGCTGGTGACTAAGAGCGCTGCTTCTTTGCCCATTTTCTGTGCAGCCATTTCTTCAAGTCGCCTGACCGTTAGATCTTCTCGGTAAAAGTCGTCTCCCAACGAGGCATGTCTGATTGCCTCCAACATCTCTTCCGTGGGCAACGTCACTGTATCGCTTCTCAAATCAATCGTTTCATTTCCCATTTTATCGTCCCCAGCAAGTTTTGCTCTTGAGGAAAGCAATATGATCTTGCTTTAAAGTCTTCTTTTAGATGCAAATTGAAAAAAACGGTCGCATTCAGCATTGATAAAGCAACTGTCGGCGAACAATTAATTAGCAACCAAAAATAAAAGTAACCTGGGGATAAGAATGGACACCATTTTCAAAAACATTCTCCTACCAATTGATGGCTCAGTCCAAAGCAGAATCGCGCAGGACATGACGGTCTTCCTATCTAAGCTGTTTGAATCACAAGTTACTCTTATGCATGTTTTTCCCAAGGAACCCGTTAGCCTCCCGTCAAAAAACTTTGTTGAGAGAGAAAACTATGCACCGATCAGCAACGC
>JBEKPM010000218.1:0-3535 GCA_049520735.1 Bathyarchaeia archaeon
GTGTGGGCATAGCGGCGCAGAAGGTATAGGAGCTTGTGTGGGGTGGGAAACTTGGGTGCTGACCCGAACCCGCCGTTTTCTTTGTCGTAATCCAGCTTGAGGCGGTCGAAGCCATCCTGCAAGACCTCTGCGGTGAGTTGGTTTTGGGGTGTTCGCTTTTCCACGGCTTCTATTCGTGATTTGATGTCAGCGCCTACCATTTCCATTTGGGAACGCTGCGTTTTCCATATTTGCCTCACTTGCGGCACAAGATCCAACATGCCGATTATGCCAGGTCGGCTATGCTTGGGTATGTAGCTCTGGGCATAGAACGGGTTCAGCTTAGGCGTCAATATTATGTTGAGGGGCCAACCGCAGTTTCTGCCCATAGCTTGACAAACTGCCATGTACGAAGCGTCTAAATCAGGTCTTTCTTCACGGTCAACCTTAATGCATACAAAAGCCTGGTTTAGCAATTCTGCAACTTGCATGTCGTTGAAGCACTCCACTTCCATAACGTGGCACCAATGACAAGTTGAGTAGCCTATGCTGAGGAAAATTGGCTTGTCCTCCGTTTTGGCTTTATCTAAAGCTTCTTGCCCCCAGGGATACCAGTCCACGGGGTTGTAGGCGTGCTGGAGAAGGTAAGGGCTCTTTTCACTGATAAGCCTGTTAGGCTTTGTTTCCTGTTTTGGCTGCATAAAAGGTGACTTCCTGTTCTCACTATGTTCAGTGTCTTTTATTAACAGTTAGGGTTTAGACGATTTTTGTTTTTCAGCAGATTTATTTCTGATGAAACCCTACATCCTAGTTGGGGTTCTTCTTGAACTTAAAGGAAGCCTTGTCTAAGCTGCCGAGTTACTCCAGCGAGCTTAAACTTGATTTGTCGAAGGCAGGTGATAGGTTCAAATGGTTTTTGGCTTCGGTGTTCTTTGCCAAGAGAATCTCCGCTGAAACAGCAAAGGAGACATACCACTCCTTCGAACAGGAAGACTTGACGAGCCCCGAAGCCATTTTGGAAGCAGGATGGGACCGCCTAGTCGAAGTTCTTGATTCCGGAGGTTACACCCGATACGATTTCTCCACCGCAACAAACCTTTTGTCAATCGCAAAGGCGTTGAAAGAAAATTACGGTGACCTCGAAAGGCTTCATTCAGAGTCCAGCAGCCCCGAGGATTTGGAACGACGTTTGCAGGAGTTCAGAGGTGTTGGACCCGTGTGTGTAAGCATATTCCTCAGGGAACTAAGAGGAATTTGGCAAATGGCGAAACCTGAACCTTCGAAGGTAGCTGTTGCAACGGCACGTAAAATTGGTTTAAGCGAGCCCTGCGTGGTTAATTATGAGTCTCAGTTAATCCGTTTGAATCTTGAGTTCTGCAAGAAGAATCGAAGTTCAGAATGCCCCCTCGGAAATAACTGCCCAGATAGAAAACCGCGTATGGCACCTAAATAAACGCCAAATTCTCTTGCATGACAGCGGTTTTTGTCTAAAGCGTCCTTGAATTGAATGAACAGGGAATTTTGAATGAAGAAATTTATATAGCCCAGGATGGATAGTTGCGGTTCTCGCGGTAGTTTCCGTATATAACCTACCTTAAAAAACCCGGGTTGAATGAAATGAAATTAAACGCAAAACAACTAGCTGTGATGGCTATCTTTGCCGCCTTGTACGCAATTGGAGTTATTGAATTGGCGCCGATAAGTTTCGGCATTGTTCAAGTAAGAGTCGCTGACGCTATGCTACCCCTAGCAATGATTTTTGGGCTCCCAAGCGCTATTGGTCTAAGCTTGGGCTGCGTAGTTTCTAATGTTTATGGGGGGCTAGGAGCGATTGATATTGTTGGCGGCGCAGCTGCAAATATGGTTGCATGCACTTTGGCATGGTATATCGGCCGCAAAGGAAGCAGAGTCCAGCGGTTTATGGGAACTGTTGCAGAAACAGTAGCCGTCTCTTTAATCGTGGGAGGATATTTAGCGGTGATATTTCAGGTTCCCGTGGAAATCGGCCTCTTAGGAATACTTGTGGGATCCATAATCGCAATAAACGCAATAGGCTTCCCCATTGAAGAGGCTATTCGGCGAAGCAAAATCTTCAGCAGATTCAGTTAGAAACCTGTTTGCTCAAAAGAAAGCGTCTTCTTCCCTATTTTTGTAGTTGACAGGACTTAATGCATTCTACAAGTGACTTGAGGTTTTCCATGCCTTCATCTAACGTAACGAAGTTTTCGACTGCGCCTATTGCTTTGCTTGGAACAATCACAACTACTTTGCTCATAAAGGGTCGGCTGAACCCCAGTTCCGACGCAGCTTCATCAGTCAAAGCAACCTGTAAACCATTGACCTGCCAATTGTCGAAATCTACATCTAACCCTTCGACTTCACCTACCAAAAAGCCGTTAGGACTGACTACTCTTTTGCCTTCAACCTTGACACTTTTTCCCTGCAGCTCTCTTTCCGCAACATCTGTGAGGTTTCGAATCGGCTCCTTAAGCGTCACTACATCACCGACTGAGCCGATTAGTTCAATTGGTAGACAAATCATTATTCTGCGCAGGAAGGGCTTTTTCAAGTTGAGTTCCGAGGTTGCCTCATCGCTGAGGATAACGCAGAACGCGGTAGCTTGCCAAGTGTTGAAGTCAACTTGCAGATCGTTAATTTCCCCTAACAATTGTTTCCAGAATAAATAATTTGCTTAAGTACCAGCCGCCGAGCAGTAAATACTTACAAAGTTCTTTATCAGTTCGCTTGCCTGTCCAGCCGTCTGAAAATGTAGTTAGCCACTAACCCGACGATCAAATCGGCAATAAGAAAGTCAATTATGTTAAGAATCCTAAAGAAAAACAGAAAGACAAAAAGCACTACAAACGCGATTGCCACGACGCCGACACTTTGCTTTTTTCTTCTCACGTTAGGTGAAACAGAACCGCTCGACGCAGACATTTAGTATATCACACCTCACCAAGTCATCAATGACCTATAATCCTTGCTGTCGCAAAATAGAGGATCAGGAAATGGCAAGATTTTTTCTTTGTGTTTTGGGTTGCTTTTTTGATTTAGGGCTTGATCTGGTTGCAGGTTGAGTCAAAAAAAGTCAAGTAAAGTCAAAATAAGTCAAGAAAAGTTAAAATAAGTCAAAATAAGTGAATAAAAGTCAAGAAACAGACTGGGCGGGCAGATGGAAATTTGGGCTGTTGACTAAACAGCACAGAAACCGCATGAATGCCAGGTGTTTCTCAGCTTTTCTAGATTTTGGGGAAGAACGGCGAAGGATACGCTATACCAAACACTGCGCCTATAATGATGCTCAAGATGATGAAGATGACCCATGCCAAAATCGCGATCGCGATGGCTCGAAGCCAACCCGTCTGGAAACTCGCTTTGAAAACCCAGATCCAAGCGAGCAGCGCCAAAATGTAGCCGAAGACGAAAGCTGCTGAACCAATCGACGAGCTAAGGAAGAACCCTACCAAAAAAGAAACAATAATATACACAATTGGCCCCGCAAGCGTCGCAAGCAGGGCATCGCCGAAAGTTGCTTTGCCGCCGGTTATCGCTT
>JBEKPM010000219.1:0-2622 GCA_049520735.1 Bathyarchaeia archaeon
ACAAGAATGAGGGGTGACTGGACTGGTTCTTTTGTCTCTAAATCAACCCAGTTAAGAGTGCCGAAAGCCGCATGCAAGATGCGTACTCCTCGTTCACGGTAATCCAGAAGGGAGCGCCACTGCAGACCTTTGAGGTTTCTTTCAAGTTCCAGTCGGGTCATTTTTCCCAGTACCAACTGGTTTGCCTTGGGATGATGCAGCTCCTCTGGCAAAGTGGAGGGTTCTTTCACGGATGCTTTGGCGTTGTCTTTCACGATTTCGGCGGTTTTGGCCTTACCCTTACTTCGGGTGGTTTTCTGCCCTTCTATCGTTTGGTCTTCTTCTGGAGGCAGCCAAAACTCCAATTTTTTCTTCTTCAAAACCAACGAGTTAAAAATCGTTTGAATGTCGGGTTGTGAGATTGATAGGCTTCCCCGTTTGCTTTTGTGGAAGTAAAGGAGGTTGTTTTTTCTTGACAAGTCGATTAATCTTGATTTCCAATCTTCCACTCTTTTCATAGGCTGGGAAGTAACTGTTTGAGTCATAACCGCATCCGCACCCTTAGGTTGCATTATGATGTGGATGTTTCTTTAATATTTGCGGTATCTCCATAGGGGCTCAGGCAATCAATTTCTTTACTTTCAGGCGCTAAAAGAGTCACTTGGCTCTTGTTGCATGTTGAATTGCATCAAAAACCACTCGCCTCACATTTTCAAGCCCAACAGCACGTGTTTCAAGAATGGCAAGCCCCAAACCAGACGCTGCAATCTCCTCACGGCATTCCTCCTCGTTGCCGATGGTATCCAAAAGCACGATGCCTTTGATTCCGCTAAACATCGCAGCAAAGGTTGCCTCGTCAACCCCTTCCTCAAGCATCTTCTGCTTCATATGCTTGAAAAACGCAATCATTCCAGGACCCATAAACATCAAGTTATGATCGAGGTCAGCCTCAAAGAATGCCCCTCCTCCGCCAAGCTGGCAATCGATGCAGTTTGCCGCGTTAACCTTTGTGACGCCGTATTCTTCGATGAGCTTTTCCATTTCCTCGTTTTGTCCAAGGCAAAGGTCACCGTAAACCACCACGACTTTGCCGCTGAAACGTTTCAAGGTTGCATCCAAGACTTTGCGGAGGTTTATCTCCAATGTCTCATAGTCAACATGGAAGTACGCGCGCTACAAGCGAAAAAGCTCATGGGAAAACAACCAAACGAACTTATAACTGATGGGTTAAGAACTTATGCGGTTGCTTCTAAAACGGTTTTTTGGAGAGCTAAACACACTAAAGAAATTATGCTGAAAGGCGCAGTTCACAATAACAAAATGGAGCGTATGAACGGGGAAATTCGAGACAGAGAAAAGACCATGAGAGGCTTAAAAGTTGACGACACAGCAATTCTTCAAGGCTACCAACTATATCATAACTTCATTAGACCCCATGAAGCGTTAGACGGCAAAACCCCTTCCGAAGCCTGCGGAATACAGATTGAAGGAAAAAATAAGTGGCTAACTTTGATTCAAAACGCAAGCAAAAAAGTTGGGGGAACCAGTTTAAACTAATGCATCTGGCACATTCCATAATTCTCCAAGTTGTCTTCTTCTCCAGTAACAGTCTTGGCAGTATATTGGTTCACTTGCATCGGCTTCGGCTGAAATCTGAAATTCCAGACCGCACTCAGAGCAAACAGCTTTGTATTTTTCTTCGTACTTGAACATTCGATATATCAACTCCATTGATGTTAACTTTGCAAAAAAAGCTTCTTGCAAGCTCTCATAAGCCATCACCCGACACTAATAAACCAATGGATAACTTTCCAACAAATTAACCTAACCTATCCAAGTTAACAGAACCTACTTTGATAATCCATATCCGATGGAAGGTAACAGCTTAGTTAATCCGACAAAGAGGCATCATCCCACGAAAATTAACACCGAGAGAAATATCCCACGACTGTTTACACCGAAAACCTATCCATCGAGAAGTTATCAGAACCCAGATAACCATAAAAGGAAATAACAAATGGATTACTTTAATTCAAAATGCGAGCAGACGAAATTTCAGATAGAAAAGCAACAGACGAAGACTTCACAGAACCCTAAAAATAGACGGCACAACAATCCTTCAAGGCTACCAACTATATCATAACTTCATTAGACCCATGAAGCCTTAGACGGCAAAACTCCAAGTGAAATATGTGGGTTAAAAGTTGAAGGCGAAAACAAGTGGAAAACGTTGATTCAGAACGCAAACAAAAAGAGACACTAAGTTTTTGCTTCATTCATGGGTATTTTGAAAATTGGGTATTCTGACAGTACTCGTTCAACCTCTTCTAAAGCGTCCTTGATGTTGGCTAGGTCCAGTTTAGCTTCGGACAATTCCTGTTCTATTTCTTGTTTCATCTGAATTAGGTCAGCTTTAAATTGTCTAAACGCTGAACCAACTATCCTTAAGTAAATATCGAGTTTTTCATGTTTGTCGAAGCCAAAATATTCAATATCGGGTACAGTATAGTGTAGCAACTCCTCAATTTGGTGAATTTCGAAATCCACATCTGGCTTTATTTCGGTGTCTAAAGCAAGTTTTTTAACAAACTCATTTCCTTTAAAGAAAAGAAGTCTTTCTTTGAGATGGGTTAATGCATGTTT
>JBEKPM010000220.1:0-2615 GCA_049520735.1 Bathyarchaeia archaeon
TTTTCGCTGCCCCAGCTGGGAAAGAAAAGGTTGTTCGAAAACCTGGGATAAGTCGACTTGCAAAGACGACTAAGCTGCCGTGTTTATCAAACCATTTCTCCGCCAGCTGAAGTTGGCCTGTTGATAAGATGACTTTCCCCAAGATTTTGTGTTTGATTAGGGATTCAACTCCTTTTAACCCGATATAGTAGTCGATTATTGCGCCAAATACTCCCGCTGCCGTTGCAACCGCTACCACGAAATATGCGTCAAACTGCCCCGTAAAACTCAGATAGCCAGCAAAGGGAAGAATAACTTCGCTTGGAATAGGCACAGAACTTGTTTCAAGCAGCATCAAAATGAAGATGCCCGGATACCCGAACGCCTTCACCGTAGAGGTAACGCCACGCACTATCGAAAAGACCAGTCCTATTAGGGGTTCGCTTGTAGCTGGATTGCCTTCTATAACAACGTCATCCAAAATGTCGAACACGAAATAAAGAATAATGACGACAGCAATTGCTATGGCTATCAGCTGCGGGGCTTTCTTACGTAACTGCCCAAATTTTTGTGATGACCCCAAGACAATCCGCTTAATTGTTTTTCTAACTTGAATATATTTTACCCTATTTTAGCCTATTCCTTTTATTTTTTCCACAATTGACGATGAATTGCATGGGATTTAAATTTTTTTTGATAGAAGAAATTGGAAAAAACAGTTTGAAACTCTGGTTTTTGTTGTTTGAGCTTGTCGTGTGAGGAATTTTTTTTCTCTAGAAAAAGGTCAATTTCTGTTGGAATTTGGAACGGGATTGCGTGGTTTATGTCGCAAATTTAACCTGGAAAATCTTGAGCGGACCTCCTTCATAATTTGTACCGATATATGTCTGTGTTATGAATGGTTTTATATCAAGTATTGCTAAGGCAGATTCACTAAACCAGAGTCAAGAGATAAGATATAAGGAGCGCGAGAAAAACGGAAAAAACAGTCATGTTTGAAATAGTCCATGAAGAAAATGATGCACATTTAAGACAAATGTACCTAAAAGTGGTCTCAGAACCAAATCACGCCTGCTTCAAAACAGGGTTCATCAAATGTCCCGAATGCAATGAAGAAATCCTCATGAATCCCTCCCTGCGAGTCATGAACGAGGCAATAGAAACCCACGTCAAAGCGCACAAAGAGACACTTAAAACGAACCCTATAGCAATGCACAGCAAATCAATCAACATCCGCCTAGACCTCGCGCAGCAAGTCCTTCTTCAAGCCTCGAACAAATTCCAATAGTCGAGTCGCCGTCGTCTCGAATACAGCAATAAATGCGAGTTTGGCGTTCCATTCAATTCGCAAAGTCAGTGCTTCTACACATTTAACTTGGGTGTTTGAACTTATTGATGACGATTTGATAGGTGACGACCGCAGAGTAGAAGCCGTAAGGCAGCAGAAGAAGGGGGTGGCGAAGGGCGAATTTTAGGTCGCTGACCAGGAGTTCCACGTGTTTTTTCGCGGTCCAAACTGAATCTGCTCGAAAATGGATACAATAAGGTTCGTAGACGCCAAGCACCTTGTACCCTTTCTTGTCAATCCACGATTTGATGTAAGAGTCTTCGTAGGTGTGAAGCCGATAGGGAATCTTGATGTCTTCGACCGTTTTCCGTCTAATCAGCATGTCGTGGGTTCCGCCTCTCCACTCAAAAATCTTCAACGTAACCCTCTCGAAAAGCGCCAAAATTCTGTTTCCCTTCAGAACTGACCAAATTTCGATTCCCCAGATTGCGCCTACGTGCTCGTCAACGTGTTTTTCAGCTTCGGCAAACCAGTTTCGTGACAGGACAACATCGCTGTCGACAAACATGAACCAGTCGCCTTTCACCAGAGAAATCGCTGTTTGCCTGGCAGTAGCTCTTGTTCCTTTTTCCTGGACAAACATGACGTTGCCGTACTGCTTTTGGTATTCGTTCACAATCGCTGGTGTAGCGTCAGTTGAGAATCCATCTAACACAATTAGTCTTTTTACAGGTACGTTCATGTAGACAGAATCAATGCATTCCCGCAGCTTCACGGCGCTGTTGTAAGTGAGTATAGCGACGTCAATGGGCTCCATCATAGGGTCAACCCATTTTTAAAAGCATTCTTAGTACCCCATTAGTCCACAGCATCGAGAGCAAATTGGGAAAACGCCATTGTCACAACTTCTAAGAGCCCGCCTGAACTTGCGGTGTTTTTCACTGTTGTATATGTCAAGGATCGGCGCGTCCTTTATGTTTCCTGTGACGAAGTCGGGGAAATCCCTGCAGGTGACGACGTCTCCGTTAGGCATCACGTCCAGTTGGAACCAGGGTGATATGCATTTTTTGTAGCCAAAGAAATTTTCGGGTTCGGTGTAGTAGGTTCTGATGTCTTCTAATTTAAGGTCGGGTACGAAAAGGATGTTCCCGAAATGTTTGTCATTTTTTATTGTCTTTATCTGCCCAACAATCGCGTCTATGTCTAGCGTTGAGGTGTCGCGTACGTATCCCTTCCACGCGAACGGCGTTATGCCCAGCTTTTCATTGGCTATTTTTGTGTGTTTTTCGCCAATCCACTCTCGGGTGAACCATGAATAATAGATAACTATGCCCGTGGGATTCAGTTT
>JBEKPM010000221.1:0-2588 GCA_049520735.1 Bathyarchaeia archaeon
CTGTTTTAGTGACTACGCGATTAAATCTTCATAGGAAATGTAGAAAATGTCAGTTTGGCATGGCACCTTACGCAAGAGAAAACTTTCAGGCGGCAAAAAACGAGCCTACCGAGTAAAGAAAAAATACGAGGCAGGCGGGTTCCCAGCGGAAACAATCCTCGGCGAACCTAAAAGGAAAACCACCCGAGGCTTCGGCGGTAACACCAAAGTTAAAGTTTTAAGCGACAAATTCGCTTCGGTAACCGACCCTAAAACGGGCAAAACGCAGAAAACCGAAATAACCCGTGTAGTCCGCAACGGCGCAAACGTTGATTACAACCGCAGAGGCGTCATAACTAAAGGCGCAGAAATCGAAACTACAATGGGCCTAGCAAAAGTTAGCAGCCGCCCAGGAAACGACGGCATAATCAACGCTGTTCTAATTCCGCGAAAAGAAAAAGCATAATCTACTGCGTTTTCGCCGCAGCATTTTTCATCTTTACAAGTTGTTTTGCGATTTTCTGAATTATTTTTTCTTTTGCCTCTTTCTTTTCAACGAGCAACATTCCGGTCTTTACCCAAGGTATCCTTGGGAAGTGAGCTTCAAGCCGGACCTCGTTCTTTAAGCCCAGCCGATCAACTGCTTGTTTAACTTCATCGATTTTCAGCGACTGCACGGCCAAGTTCTTAGCGACCCGGCGCCCGTTTCTTCTCGTTTTGTTGGCATCAAAGTAAATTGGCCAAATTATTGCTTTGTCAAGTTTTTTCATCTTGTTCTTCTCCTATTTGTGAGCATAATAAGCGACGATTTTTTGATTTACCTGGTCGATTCGGGTGAATCCGAAACGTTCAAACTGTATCATGGCGTCTGGCTTTAACTTTTTGCAGGCACTTTCGGCATATCCCTCAGTAACTGAAGCGTCAGGCATAACGACTTGGCAGGGGAACTCTGCGCCTTTGGGAATCCATTGGATAAGCTGGGCCTTAATTTTTCTCACATCGTCATATGACTCGCTTGCGAACGACGCTTTCACCATGTTGCTTGTTTTGGTTTCGACTTTGACGTTGAAGAGCTCCATCAGCCTCACTATTTTGCCAGTTTCTAGTGCATCGGTGTCTTTTTTTGAAATCCAGAATCCCGCGGCTTGCTCCTTGCTTTCAGGAACAATCGTGTACTCTCTGAACCCGCGTTCAGGCTTCTCGGGGTGCAGAGGAAGCTTTGCTTGGAAGGTTTTCGGCAAGTTCAGAACTTTAAGTTCAAAAGGTTCAGCGACGAAGAAGTATCGGTTGCTTGAAGCATCTAGGATTTTGCGATTGTAAGAGAACAGGTTTTCCCAGCTTAGTGTGACATCGTTGGGTTTTGTGCCGACGTCTATTATCATTTTTTTGATGGCCTCCGGTGTGATGCCTCGTTTCCTCAGGGCGGCGAAGGTTCCGAGACGTGGATCATCGTAACCTGTGTAAGTACCGTCTTTTACTCCTTGTACAATTTTTGATTTGCTCAGGAAAGCGCCTGTGATTTTTAGTCTCCCGTAATGTATCGCTTCAGGGTATTCCCAACCCAAGTGTTGGTACATGTATTTTTGGCGCACCATGTTAGTGTAGTGTTCTTTGCCTCGGATGATGTGAGTCATACCCATCAGGTGGTCGTCTAAGCCTGCTGCCAAATTGTAGAGAGGCCAAACGATATATTTGCTTCCAACTCTTGGATGAGGATACTTCTTTGTGTCAATGACCCTTAGGGCTGGCCAGTCTCGTACGGCTGGGTTGGGATGCTCGATGTCCGTTTTTACTCGAACAACTGCTTGGCCTTCCGCATAGCCGCCGTTCAACATGAGTTTCCAGCGTTCAAGCTGGTCTTTTGCTGGTAGGTTTCGGCACGGGCAGGAGTGTTTTTCCAGGGTTTTTTTGCGGAACTCTTCAGAGGAGCATTCGCAGATGTAGGCGTTGCCGTCGCCGATAAGCCGCTCGGCGTATTCATAATAGATGGGGAGTCGATCGCTTTGGATGTATTCTTCGTCGACTTTGCAGCCGAGCCACTTCAAATCCTGCCTAATGCTGTCGTAGAAAACCAGCGACGGCCTCTTCACTTTGGGGTCTGTGTCTTCGAAGCGCAGGATGAACTTGCCTTTGTAGATGCGTGCGTATTCGTGACTGAGAATGACGGCTCTTGAAGAACCCAAATGCAGGACGCAGTCAGGGTTTGGGGAGAAACGAGTCACAATCAACTTGTACTTGTCGGCGTTAGGCAAAAGGGAAAGATGTTTTTCTTCTGCCTTCTCTTTCTTTTGGGTTTCAGGCCAATTCTTCTCAACGATTGCTTTTTGCTCCGGCAACATGAGGCTGTTGACTTCGTTTACAACTGTGTTGATTAGGCCTGAAAGCAACTTCACCTGTGACCGCAGGTCAGCTCTTTCGCCAAGAATCTTGCCTACCAAGGCACCTGCTTGGGCTTTGCCGTCGTGCGAGACAGCGTTTAACAAAGCGGCTTTCCGAATAAGCTCTTTTAAGTCATTATCGTTTTCTAATGCCAAACCAGTTACGCTCGCAAACTACTTGTTTCTTTTAATCAAGAATTCAGCGAACGCTTTTAATTTTTCCTTAGCTTG
>JBEKPM010000222.1:0-2576 GCA_049520735.1 Bathyarchaeia archaeon
CGTTGGATGAGCTGGGGATACCAGAGCTATCCACCGAGCAAATAGAAACCTTATGCCAAACGGCGGAGGACGCAGCCAGAAAATTTGTCCTCGCCAAAGTTTCTTCTAAAATGATTGACAAATTGGACATCAGCGTTGAATCCGAAGGCTCAAAACCCCTCAAAGTCTCCGTTGAAGTAAACGTCCAGTTGACCCCGCAAGCCAAGGATGTCGACGCAGAAGCTGTGGTTAAGGAAGCGACAAGCGCCGCGCATAAGGCGGTTGAAAACTTTTTGAGAAAGCTAAAATGACTGAATTTGAAAGTTTTCTGCAAATCCTCAGGGAAAGCAAGGCGTCTTTTGTTCTTTTGCTGTGTCACCGCAGCGCCGACGCTGACGCCATCTGCTCAGCTTATGCGTTGCAGGGTTTGCTTAAGCGCTTTATGCCTGACGTCGTTTTTGAAGTTGGGTGCCCCCAAGGCGTTAACAAACCAGCCAAAGTGCTGCTGGAACGCATGCCGATTACGGTTAATTTAAACCCGAACATTGAGTCGGCAGACGTGATTGTTTTTCTGGACCTAAACACCATTGACCAGTTGGATCAGGTGGCTGAGACTATAAGAAGGTCGCCTGCACCCAAAATCATTGTTGACCACCACTACCCCAGCCTTCAAACTACCGAAATCTGCAAGCTCTGCGTCATCGATCAAAAAGCAGCTGCGAACTGTGAAATAGTTTATAATCTTTTCAAACAAGCGAAAGTCAGACCTAACTTCAACGAGGCAAAGGCGTTGTTTGTAGGCATCACTTTCGACACCAGACACTTCGCATTAGCAAGCGCGTCAACCCTTGCTATCGCAGCTAAACTCGTCACCGTAGGCATAGATGTTCAGGCGACGCTGCAGGAGTTTGCCTTGCCCATTGACACCTCCGAACGCTTAGCAAAACTCAAAGCTTGCAAAAGAGCTAAGATCGTCAGAATCAACAATTGGATAATCGCTGTGTCCCACGTTAGCGCGTATCAAGCTTCAGCGGCAAAATCGCTGGTTGACTTAGGCGCCCACGCCTCAGCTGTGGCAGGACTCAAAAACGGGAAAATCGAAATGAGCCTCCGCTGCACCCGCCAGTTCGCGGAGGAAACAGGCGTGAATTTAGGAAAGGACATTGCGGCGCCTCTTGGCGAATTCCTGCAAGGAGTCGGCGGAGGACACGCCATGGCGGCAGGAGTAAGCGGCACGGGAGAAATAGAACCAACACTGAAACAGTGCCTTGCCCTTCTAAGACAGGTTCTGAAAAGTTCTCGTCACCCGACCTAAATTTCTTTTGATGTTCTGGAGCCGTCAATTGAATGTTCGAGATACTTCAAAAAATTATTCGCTTCAGCAGCGAGTTGCGCCTGGGTAAAGGATGGTTGTCTAATTGGCAAATCTTTTAAGACGAATAATCGAATACCATATGGGTACCTTGTCTGTCAAGTAACGAGGCTGCAGGTTACGGACTTTTTGTCTTAGCGGATGCGATCATGTACGTTGCACTTTCCTGGTTTTTGGTTAAGTCTTTCAAACTTCATCGTTTCAAAGTGATTGGATTTCTAATCTGGATAGTTCCCTTCATCTACTCGCTCTTCTATGCTGGCAGCCTCATCAACTTGCTTTGGATGCTAATCTTTACCCCAGTCTACGGCTCGGTCGTCATGATTCTAATATACCCTATCCCAGTGATGACGTTCTACGCACTATCTTTCGGGAGCCTTATTGGCACATACATCCTTAGAAAAAAACTAAAGGAGCGATTCATGTAGCGAAATTTTCATTTTTGACGTGTAAGATTGTCTTCTCACCGTGTGCGGAAAATTGTCAAAGTTGGGTAGCTACGCTTAAATGAGCAAAGTCTCACGCTTAAGGTAGCAGGCACAAAAAACATGGCCATAATCGAAACCAAAAACCTCACCTACACCTACCCAGGCGCAGCCAAACCCTCAATCGCCGACGTTTCCATCAAAGTGGAGAAAGGCGAGTTCGTGCTTATCACCGGTCCAAGCGGCTGCGGAAAAACAACTTTGTGCCGATGCTTCAACGGGCTTATTCCACATTTTTATCAGGGCGAAATAAAAGGAGAAATCACAGTTTCGGGCGAAGACGTGCTAAAACGCCACACTTACGAAATGGCCAAACGTGTCGGATTAGTTTTTCAAAACCCAGAAAACCAGCTGTTCGCTCTCTCCGTTGAAAAAGACGTAGCTTTTGGTTTGGAAAACCTCGGAGTTCCCAGAGCAGAAATCAGAAAAAAAGTTGATTGGGCATTAAACCAAACGGGAATTTACGATTTGCGAGAACGGTCGCCGCATGAAATCAGCGGTGGACAACAGCAACGTGTGGCGATTGCCTCGGTTCTGGCGATGGAACCTGAAATCATCGTGCTGGACGAGCCTACTTCTTTTCTTGATCCGTTGAGTGCACAGAAAATTTTTGACGTTATTTACGATTTGAATAGAAATCAAGGCATAACCGTCGTTTTGGTTGAGCATAGGTTGGATTTGACGGCGAAGTACGCGGACCATCTCATCGTCATGGATGAGGGAAAAGTGCGTTTTGAAGG
>JBEKPM010000223.1:0-3740 GCA_049520735.1 Bathyarchaeia archaeon
TTAACGAGCGAAGCCACTGCCGTTGCACACGCGCCAAAAGCACGAAAGGAACCTGCAAAACGAACAAGAAAAGCAGTGGGATGATTTGTGAAAAGATTATTGCTACGGCGAAGATTGATATGACGTAGACGAATTTTACTCGTGGGTCTAAGTTGTGGATTGGAGAGTAAACTTTTCGGAACTTTAACCCGTCGAAAACGCTCATCGCTGCTTGCTCCGCATGGCGTTTAGAATAATCTTTTCTGCTTCGTAAATGTCAATGACGTTTTTTGGGAAGCCCAGAGGCGACAGCTTCGAGAAGACCTGCGCTATCTGGGGGAGGACAATGGAGGATTCCGCGAGGATTTCCGGGTTTGTCAGGATGTCTTTTCCCATCCCTTCAGCAACGATTTTTCCTTCCTTCATCAAAACCACCCGGGGGTTGCATTCCGCAACGAACTCAACGTCGTGGGTGACGATGACCACGGTTTTTCCCTGCGACTGCATCTGAAGAATGAACTGGGTCAACTTCTCTTTCTGCTGGTGGTCCTGCCCAATAGTGGGTTCATCCAAAATCAGGGTCTGCGGGTTCCAAGCCAAAACCGAAGCCAACGCAACACGTTTTCGCTCGCCTCCACTCAGCAGGAAAGGCGATGTTTTGCGGTATTGAGCAAGTGACAGTAGCTCCAAAGCCCACGTAACCCGCTTCTCAACGACGTCCGCGGCGAACCCGAAGTTTTTGAGAGCGAAGGCAATTTCTTCTTCGACTGTTTCGCTGAAAAGTTGGTGATCAGGATTCTGGAAAACAAACCCTACGTTTCTGGCCAGTGTTGCAACGCTTGTTTTGGTTGTTTCAACCCCATCGACTAGCACTTTTCCCGAGGTGGGTTTTAGGAGACCGTTAAAATGTTTGACGAAGGTAGATTTTCCCGCTCCGTTCTGTCCCATGATCGCCAGGAACTCGCCGTCTTTCACCGTTAACGTGACGCCTTTGAGGGCTTCAACCTTGCTAGCATACGAAAAGCTGACGTCTTGGGCTTCAATCATTTGGCGCCGAAAGCCTCCAGCAATTGGTCAGCAAGCTCCTCAGACGACAGGGGAGTGTTGTCGCCGACGTTTAACCCGTCTTTTTTGAGCAGCTGATAAAGCAGGGTTGCCTTAGGTATGCCTACCCCGATTAAGCGGGTTTCTTCTGCGCTAAGGATTTCTCTCGTGTTGCCTTCAAAACGCACTTTTCCCTCATCCATGACGATGAGATGGTCCGCGTACTTCGCCGTCAAATCCAACCTATGCTCAACCAAAACGACGGTTATGCCTTGATTTCTATTCAAATCGTAAATGATCAAGAAAAGACGTAGGTTCGTCCAGCACGATGATTTCGGGTTCCATCGCCAGAACCGAGGCAATCGCAACGCGTTGTTGTTGTCCGCCGCTGATTTCATGCGGCGACCGTTCTCGCAAATCATAAATTCCCGTTTGGTTTAATGCCCAATCAACTTTTTTTCTGATTTCTGCTCTGGGAACTCCGAGATTTTCCAAGCCAAAGGCCACATCTTTTTCAACGGAGAGAGCGAACAGCTGGTTTTCCGGGTTCTGAAACACGAGTCCCACATGTTTTGCCATCTCGTAAGTATGGCGTTTGAGGATGTCTTCGCCTGCGACTGCTATTTCTCCTTTCATTTCACCCTGATAAAAATGAGGGATAAGCCCATTGAAGCATCGGCACAAAGTTGTTTTTCCGCAGCCGCTTGGACCAGTGATAAGCACGAACTCGCCTTTTTCAATCTTGATGGAGACGTCGGCGATTGAGGGTTTGGCTGCGCCTGGGTAGGTATAAGTGAGGTCTTTGGTTTCGATTATAGCCATTTTTTTTGTGCCTGCTACCTTAAGCGTGAGACTTTGCTCATTTAAGCGTAGCTACCCAACTTTGACAATTTTCAGCCCGAGGTGAGAAGACACTGTAACCCAACAAAAATGAAAATTCGCTACATGAATCGCGCCTTTAGATTTTTTCTGAAGATAAATGCGCCAATAAGGCTCAAGAAAGATACTGCGTAGAACGTCATCACTGGGATCGGGTATATTAGAATCATGACGACCGAGCCGTAAAATGGGGTAAAGATTAGCATCCAAAGCAAGTTAATGAGGCTGCCGGCGTAGAAGAGCGAGTAGACGAAGGGAACTATCCAGATTAGAAACCCAATCACTTTGAAACGATGAAGCTTGAAAGACTTAACCAAAAACCAAGAAAGAGCAACGTACATAATCGCATCCGCTAAAACAAAAAGTCCGTAGCCTGCCACCTCGTTACTTGACAAACAAGGTACCTATATGATATTCGATTATTCGTCTTAAAAGATTTCCCAATTAGACAACCATCCTTTACTCAGACGCATTTCGCCCAGTGAAGCGAACAGTTTTTCAAGTATCTCAAACGATTAAGTGACAGTTCCACCGCAAAAGAAATTTAGGTCGAGAGACGAGAACTTTTCAGAACTTGTTTTAGAAGGGCAACGCACTGTTTCAACGTTGGTTCTATTTCGCCCGTGCCGCTTACCCCTGCCGCCATGGCGTGTCCTCCGCCGACTCCTTGCAGAAACTCGCCAAGAGGCGCCGCAATGTCCTTTCCCAAATTCACGCCCGTTTCCTCCGCGAACTGGCGGGTGCTGCGGAGGCTCATCTCGATTTTCCCGTTTTTTAGTCCTGCCACGGCTGAGGCGTGGGCGCCTAAGTCAACCAGCGATTTTGCCGCTGAAGCTTGATATGCGCTGACGTGGGACACTGCGATTATCCAATTGTTAATTCTGACGATTTTGGCTCTTTTGCAGGCTTTTAGTTTTGCTAAGCGTTCGGAGGTGTCGATGGGCAACGCAAACTCCTGCAGTGTCGCCTGAACATCTATGCCTACGGTGACAAGTTTAGCTGCGATAGCAAGGGTTGACGCACTTGCCAATGCGAAGTGTCTGGTGTCGAAAGCGATGCCTACAAACAGCGCCTTTGCCTCGTTGAAGTTGGGTTTGACTTTCGCCTGCTTGAAAAGATTATAAACTATTTCACAGTTCGCTGCTGCTTTTTGATCGATGATGCAGAGCTTGCAGATTTCGGTAGTTTGAAGGCTGGGGTAGTGGTGGTCAACGATGATTTTGGGTGCAGGCGACCTTCTTATGGTTTCAGCCACCTGATCCAGCTGGTCAATCGTGTTTAGGTCCAGAAAAACAATCACGTCTGCCGACTCGATGTTTGGGTTCAAATTAACTGTAATCGGCATGAGTTCCAGCAGCACTTTGGATGGTTTGTTAACGCCTTGGGGGCACCCAACTTCAAAAACGACGTCAGGCATAAAGCGCTTAAGCAGACCCTGCAATGCGTAAGCTGAACAGATGGCGTCAGCGTCGGCGCTGCGGTGACACAGTAAAAGGACAAAAGATGCCTTGCTTTCCTGGAGGATTTGCAGAAAATTTTCAAATTCGGTCATTTTAGCTTTCTCAAAAAGTTTTCAATCGCCTTATGCGAGGTGCTTGTCGCTTCCTTAACTATAGCTTCTGCATCGACATCCTTGGCTTGCGGGGTCAACTGGACGTTTACTTCAACGGATACTTTGAGGGGCTTTGAGCCTTCGGCTTCAACGCTGATGTCCAGTTTGTCAATCATTTTAGAAGAAACTTTGGCGAGGACAAATTTTCTGGCTGCGTCCTCCGCCGTTTGGCATAAGGTTTCTATTTGCTCGGTGGATAGCTCTGGTATCCCCAGCTCATCCAACG
>JBEKPM010000224.1:0-3576 GCA_049520735.1 Bathyarchaeia archaeon
ATCGACAACATGACTAAAGGCGCCGCAGGCCAAGCCGTTCAATGCATGAACATACAGCTAGGCATTGACGAGACCGCTGGCTTGAAGAGCACTGGGTTCCATCCGGTGTGATAGCTATGCTGCTTGTTATCAAGATGGGCGGAAGCATACTCAAAGAAGGGGCATCACAGGACCTAGTTGCTGACCTGAAAGAGGTGTCGAAAACCAATAAGGTCGTTTTGGTCCACGGCGGCGGTGTTGAAGTCACTGAAGTAGCCTCAAAGCTTGGGAAGGAACAGAAATTCATCGTTTCACCTGAAGGATTTAGAAGTCGCTACACCGACAAAGAAACCATAGAGATCTACACCATGGTTATGGCTGGAAAAATCAACAAACAAATCGTTTTAGCCCTGCAAAGCCAAGGCGTAAATGCTGTCGGCATATCTGGGTTGGATGCGGCTACTTTGAAGGCGGAGAGGAAAACAAAGCTTATCGCCGTTGACGAGCGTGGACGCAAAAAAGTCATGGACGGCGGCTACACGGGAAAGATAACTGAGGTAAACAGCGGCCTGCTTAATCTTCTGCTTGAGAAGGGATATGTGCCGATTGTGACGCCTATAGCTGTCAGCCAGGACTATGAACCCCTCAACGTAGATGGTGACCGAACAGCAGCGATAATTGCTGGGGCGTTGAAGGCTGACCGTTTGATTCTTCTCACGGACGTAAAGGGTTTGATGCTTCACGGCGAATGTGTTCCAAAGATTTCCGCGACCGAAGTTAAAGAGGTTTTGTCAAGTATCGGGCAAGGCATGAGCACCAAAGTGCATGCGGCACTTGAGGCACTAAATCAAGGTGTCAAAGAGGTTCTTGTTACCGCAGGGACGGGGAATGAACCTATAAGTTCAGCATTAAATCATAAAGTCGGTACAGTGATAACTGGTGAATGAAAAAGAAATCATTGATATTGAAACGCGGTTCATGGCAAACGTTTTCTCCAAAAAACCCCTAGTACTAACAAAAGGCAAAGGCGCGGTTGTCTGGGATATTGACGGAAAAGAATACATCGACTGCTCAACCAGCTACGGCGTCGCTTTGCTGGGGCACTGTCACCCAAAAGTTGTCGCTGCAATCAAGGCTCAGGCTGAGCAACTTATCACATGCCACGGAACCTACTACAACGATAGACGCGCAGAATTCGTCAAAAAACTTGTCCACATAACTCCAAAGGGCTTAGACAAAGTTTTTCTATCCAACAGCGGAGCCGAATCAGTTGAATGCGCCATTAAACTTGCCCGAAAATATACGGGCAAACCTGAAATCATTGCCTTGATGGGTGCATTTCACGGCAAAACCATGGGTGCCCTCTCTGCCACTTGGGACAAAAAGTACCGTGAACCTTTTCTGCCTCTGGTTCCAGAAATCAAACATGTTGCGCCCGACAACGCTGACAAAATAAGTGAGGCTATCAGCGAAAAAACGGCCGCTGTTCTTATGGAGCCTATCCGAGGTGAAGGCGGCGTGCGGATTCCTCCTGACGGCTACCTGCGAGAGGTTCGGCATATTTGTGACGAGAAAAATGTTTTGCTGATTCTTGACGAAGTTCAAACTAGCTTCGGGCGCACGGGCAAGCTCTTCGGCTGCCAAAACTGGGGCGTTACGCCTGACGTGATGTGTTTGGCTAAGCCGTTTGCAGGTGGTTTACCAATTGGTATAACCGCCGCTAAGGAAAACGTTATGTCGGCCCTAAAAATTGGAGAGCACTCAACCACTTTCAGCGGTAGCCCATTGGTTTGTGCGGCTGGATGTGCGGCGATAGGTGCGCTTGTCGAAGAAAACTTGACTGAACGAGCGTTGGAAATGGGCGGCTACTTCAAGAGTCAACTTGAGGGGTTGCAGGCTAAGTATCGAACCATCAAAGAAGTCCGCGGCTTAGGTTTAATGCTTGGGATGGAGCTGCGCTTCGATGTTTTGAACATTATTGTGAAGGCAGCAGAGAAAGGCGTTTTGGTATTGGATGCTGGAAGAACCGTGGTTCGTCTGCTGCCGCCCTTGGTTATTCAGAAGGACCAGATTGACCGTGCAGTGGCTGTGCTAGATGAAGTTTTAGGTGATGAAGAGAATGAGCGAACAGGAAGCAGTACGGTTCCTAACTAATCTGCTGGGCATTTATAGCCCTTCAGGCAAAGAGGAGGACGCCGCTAACTTTTTGGCGGTTGAAATGAAAAAGATGGGTTTCGATGTCGGCAAAGACGCGATCGGCAACGTAATCGGCGTCGTCGGCGAGGGTGAACCTGTCATCTTGCTGTGCGGTCATATGGATACAGTGGCTGGTCATTTGCCGCTTCGTATTGAAGAAGGCAAAATCTACGCTCGAGGCGCCGTGGACGCCAAAGGGCCGCTTGCTGCCATGATAATGGCTGCCGATTCCGCCGCAAGAGAACCTGGATTTAAAGGCAAAATCTTGGTTGCAAGCGTTGTGGAGGAGGAAGCTACCAGCCGCGGCGTAAAACACCTAATCACTCAGGGGATTAAGGCTGACTACGCCATTTTCGGTGAACCCAGCGGTGTAGAAAACATCACTGTCGGATACAAAGATTAAGAATGCTTCCTCTTTTCCTTCGCTTGATCCTTCAGAGAGTCCTTTTAACGCGCTTACTGCTTGTTTGGTTAAGGTTGCAGGCGGCAGAGCGATGTCTGTTGTTCCCTTTGAGGCTGAAATGAACATTGACGTCCGGGTTCCGATTCAGTTTTCCACTTCTCAGATTTTTGAGCAGATAGAGAAGATCCTCGCAAAATATCAGGCTGCTAACCCTAAGGTTTCCGTTAAGGCAACTGTGCTAGATACGGTGGAGCCTTTCGAGGTGAACAAGGCTTCCCCACTTGTTCATGTTTTCTCTTCCTCAGTTCGAAAAGTCTTAAACAAACCCGCGACGCTTTTGCATAAGACGGGAACCGGCGACATGAACATCTTGGGCAAAGCCATGAACCTTCCCATCGTAACTTATGGACCAGGCAACAGCCGGCTTGATCACACTTTAGACGAGAATATCGAAGTAGCCGAGTACCTAAATTCCATTCAAGTCTACAAAGAAACCCTGCTTAAACTCTGCGAACTACATAACATGAAACCCCCAAGCGGCCAGGAACACTAACCCCTTCTTGTGATTGTTTTCCTTAACATGTACTATGCATTCTCGCCTCTCTTAGTCACCTCGTGATTTTCATGGATGATTTTTGCAACAAATAGTAGCCTACTATACATGGTCGCGCTCTTTCTCAATGTCTAAACTTTTGGTCTATGAGCTGATTCAAATAGGGCTCTGGTATGGCTTCAATATCTTTCGACACAGAAGCGGCATCCACGTGGTTCGTCAGAAAACGGCATTTCTTCGATAAGATAATGTTGTTTTTTAACGATATTCATGCTAAAAGTCGGGAAAAAAACTGCTGCAGCTAACGGGTGCTTGAATTTGTTGCTGCTTTCTTAGCTCTCTTTACGTAAAGCGCAGCTGCAATTGCCGACAATGCCAGGATTGCTATGACTACGTAAAGGGCGAGGTTCGGGTCAGATAGGATGCTGGTTGGTTTTAGGGTTGT
>JBEKPM010000225.1:0-2566 GCA_049520735.1 Bathyarchaeia archaeon
GCTCAAGCCCAAGATAATCGAAGAGGCGAATTAAAGCTGCAAAGTTCCCGCGTGAAGACCTGAAGGTGTGGTGGTCAACGTTTCCCCACCCTAAGCCTACTTTGTCCTGCCTGCTCTTCTGAATTTTGGTTGCTCTGCTTCGGGTTTCCCAGTAACGTCTTTCCGCTCTAAAGAAAGCATCGGCTAACCTTAGCTTGCTAAGTTTGTTTTCGAAGTTCTTCAGTAGTTTCTCAGTTTCGTAAATTCCTTCTTCAGAAGACTCGAACCTTCGTTTACGTGATTCTAACGTACTTAACGCTTCAATGTACGAGTCAACATTGCCTGTGTCGTCAACAGAGTATCCTGATGAGCCCCGCCTCTCAACAAAAGAAAAAATAAAATCATTCTCACCGACAAGAGACAGCTTTCTAAAGCTTGAGTTGGGCTCACCCTCTACGGTTCTTTCTTTGCCAAGGGTCTTTCGAAAATCCTCCATGTCTTCAACAATAAGCGCAACTTCTGAACCTTTGCCGCTTTTCAGAACCAACGGAAAAAGCGTGCTTCCGCGTACCCGAAAAACACTTCCATCTCCATTGCTTTTCTGGGACCCCTCAAACCCCATCTCCATAAGTTCCTCAACGTTTACCGTTTCAATTGGAAGCACAAGGTGGTCGACCCAGTCAAAAATGTTCGTTGAAGTGCTCCTTTGAATCTCTCTCGCCTGCTCCAAAGCGAAACTGTTCTTGCCCAAGAGTTCATTAAGCCGCCCCTGAAGGAAAGACTCCGCGTCTGCAAAAAGTTGCCAATCAAATAAGCTCAAAGAAACCCTCCTAAAAAACACTGAAATGCCTACATTTTAACGAGCTAAGTGTTTCTTATAAAGCTGTTTTAGCAGGTTTGCCGCCGCAGACATTCCATATTAGCTTTTCCAAGAGACAGGAAAACCGAAGGATAAACCTCAAAACGTTTCTAAGAATGCAAGGCCAGATGGGATTTTACTTCTATTTTACGATTTCAACTAATATCTGTCCATTTTCGACTTTGCAATGGTAGCAAGACAGTTTCACATGCGGGATTTCTTGATATTGCCCGTTCCGTATATCGAATTTCCATCCGTGACAGGGGCACATCAACGTGTAACCCGTTAGTATCCCGTTTTGAAAGCTGCAGCCTTCGTGAGGGCAATAGTTCGAAACACCGTAAACTTCACCTCCGACCTTTAGCAGCAAAATGGGCTTTCCCTTTAGCCTTACAGGTTTCATTTTACCTTCGTCAAGCTCTGCTTCTCTTATCGAAGAAACAAAAATATTGGTCAAACAATAAACCTTCATGATTAAGGATCGCTTGAAAGCTCAAAAACCTTGCCCAAAGAGGTTCCAACCGTTTTTTTTTTTGCCCTCGACAACATAGGGAATACTTTTAAGGTAACATACAAAAAGGATAAATGTTGCCAAAAGCCCATATTGTAAAAGGCTCAAAAAATCACTACACGTCGTAGGATTCAAATGAATTTTTTAAGTTATCGGAAAGCCACTGTTTGTCTGTTCATCATTCTTTTAGTGGTTTCTATATTTTCTGCAAAAGCAGCAGGCAACATTGATAAAACCTACACAATTAAGCCGCCAACAACCGTTAGCCACCCCTATAGCATAATTAACGTGGAACCGAGACTTCTCGCAACTGGACACAACCAGAAACTCTATGTTTCCACACCCATGTCTCTCATTAACTATTACGGTAACTTGACCCACACAATAAGCGAAAACAGCGACTACGCACGGTTGATCACACCGCACGCGGTAGCGCCCATAGCAGATGCCCTCCTCAAAGTGACTGGCAACCTACCCAGCCACGACGAACAGTTTGCAGATGCCGTTTTAGGATTCGTCCATCAAATGTCATACAACGTTACAAACCCGCAATACCCTGTTGAAACTCTTGCAAGCAACAGGGGTGACTGCGTTGGATTATCGCTTCTTACGGCATCTATCATGGAAGCTGGCGGCTTGGACGTTGTTTTGATTCTTTACACGGGCATAAATCCCCAGCACATGAACGTCGGAGTCTATTTACCTTACACGCCAATCTATCACACTGCCTTTACGTCGCCGACAAGCTTCACGTACGATAACAAAACCTATTGGACCGCCGAAACCACGCCAGAAGGCGACTGGAAAGTTGGGGATCAATCCCAAGCCTTATCGGATGCAAAGGCAAATATAATTACCCTTAACCAGACTGTAGAGCCGCTCTCTCCAGCCCAGATTTCAGCCAGCCTAAACACCGCATTAGTTCCTTCAACAATAACGATTGACCCAAGCCAGCAGGCGACAAGCGCGGACGTCAATGGAGAAAGATCAATCTCGATCTCCGGCCAAATTACCCCGGCAATCCCAGGTCAAACAATTAACGTATATGTGAGCAGTACCAACTACGAAGGGGAAGTGCTTAACTTCTTTACAGCCGTAACAGACAATGACGGCAACTACGAATTAAACTGGAACTTCACCGACTCGGGCACTTACTACATTACAACAAACTGGAACGGCGCCTCAAACTACGCAGCAGCCGACAGCCAAACATTGCC
>JBEKPM010000226.1:0-4598 GCA_049520735.1 Bathyarchaeia archaeon
TACTGGTTGAACCAAACGAAGAGTATAGTGTTTTTTTCCGGTATTTTCTTTATTGACATAACCTGATTCCTCAAAAGGATAATGTAATTAGCGTTTTAAAGAACTTGTGTTAGCCCACGGCTGCCTCCTTCTGAAAATATGAAAAAGAAGATTTCTTGTTTGGTTTAAGCTGGTCTAGCTGGGCATTGTATAATAAACCACTGCACCCAGGGCAATGCTGAAAAACCATAGAACTGCTGTAGCCAACATCCATTTTTTGGTTGGCTGAGGGAAATCATTGAAAACGTACATTACTGACAACACTACGGCTGGAAACCCAATCGCCATGTGGACAATTTGTAGTATTGAAAAAGGCGAAGAAACGCTGTAATTTGGGTCGATATAATAAATGAATAATGATGGAAGCATCACAACAAATATTGATATCAAGTTTAGAAAAACCGCGCCACTCATGATCCAGCGGTGAAGCTGAAGCCCTTCTTTGCTTTGGAGTCTTGCATAGCCTATCGCGACGATTGCCAATCCCAAGGCCACAAGCATCATCGTTAAGGATTCTTGTTGAAGATAAGCGTTTAAGTAGCCAAAATTCGTGCTCATGCTCATTTTTTTCTGCTCATTACAAATGGAATTATCGGATTATTTGGTACTTTGTGTCTGTGTTCAGGCTACAACAAATAAGCGGTTAAATACATACATGGCTGGCTAGAGAGCTTGGAAATCAATTTTGATACTTCCACGCGAAAGATAGCGAGCAACATGCGGTTTTTTATCTGACAGGTTTTTTCTGTCTCGTGGTTCCTTATTGTGGCAAACGATATGGCTGCTAATCGCCAAACTAGCAACCTAGTTACTTGTGACTGTACACTGGCAACCAACACAAGTTTAAAACCTGAATTTCGCGATTATTAATTGTAAGATCTTTTGTGAGAAATCAAAGATGGCAGCACAAGTCAAAGAAAACAGAATAACCCTTACACTGCTACAGCCATGTCAATTCAAGCAAACAGCCATTATTTCCAAAGAGTGCTAAGAACACACAAAACTGGGAACGCAGGGTAACGCAGTAGTCTCAACCAAGTTCATAGCTTTCATTATTCAAAACAACTTCACATCGGTCTTAGTTTTCAAAATGGGAAATATGCATGTCGCAACCAATACCTGTCTCTGCCTCTGACTGGAATCATCTCTTTGATTTAGCTGCCGCTATAGCGTTAATAGCGATGGCAATCGTCATGGGCGCAATGATTTATTTTATAGTAAGGTACCGAGAAGGAAAAAATCAAACCAAATTTATTCCAGACTTCAGCTTAAAGAAAAGTCGCGCTAGAGATAGCGTGATTTTCGCTTCAATTTCAATTATTATATTGGTAAGCCTAGTAGCGGCTTCCTATCGACTTACACCTAACGCACGCTTTGAACCAGCCGTATCAAAAAGCATGGTCATCGACGTAACTGCTTATCAGTGGGCTTTCAGTTTTGGGTACCCTAACGGCGTAACCACTTTAGACAATGTGACTCTTCCAGGCAACACAACTGTAATGTTTAATGTTACGAGCACCGACGTAATGCACAATTTTTACTTGGTGCAGTACAAAGTAAGCATAGAGGCGGTACCTGGCAGATATAACATTTTATGGATAACCACTCCGGCTGTAAACGGGAACGATACGTACACCTACAATATCTATTGCAAAGAGCTCTGTGGAGTTGGGCACACGTACATGGACGCAAGCATGACGGTTGTAAGCCAACCCGTTTATGACCTATGGCTTGCCAGCCAAAATGCAACAATCTTATCAGGAGCAGGAGGCTAAAGCAATCGTATTTTCAATTAAAGATTGGTTAACTACGACCAACCATAAGCAGGTAGGCATACTTTACATCGTAACAGCCATATTTTTTATGGCAGTTGCGGGCTCATTTGGGGAAATGATGAGAACGCAGCTTGCTGTTCCAGACAACAATTTTCTTCTCCCTTTCACTTACGACCAAACCGTCACCCTGCATGGCCTGTTAATGATTCTCTGGGTTCTTACTCCACTAGGAATTGGTTTAGCAAATTATATTGTGCCGCTGCAAATAGGCGCAAAAGACTTGGCTTTTCCTCGCATGAACGCCTTAAGCTACTGGACTTATTTATTCAGCGGCATAATGCTTGTTGGCTCAGTGTTTATGCCAGGCGGCGGACCAAACACGGGCTGGACGCTCTATGCGCCTTTGAACACTATACAGTTCACTTCTCAAGCTGGGATGACGCTTACAGTAATGGCCTTGCTGCTGTTCTCGTTTTCCGTAACTATGGGTTCAATTAACTTTCTGACAACCATAGTAAGAAATCGTGCTAAGGGAGTAACGTGGAGACGGCTACCGATTTTCACTTGGTCAATTCTTTTCACTATGACCCTCGCGCTTTTTGCGTTTCCACCGTTAGCTGCAGGCTTATTGCTCTTATCAAGTGACAGATTTCTCGGCACTGTCTTCTTCAGTGCTACTCAGGGCGGCGGCATCTTGTGGGACGAACTTTTCTGTTTTCGGTCACCCGGAAGTTTACATCGTTGTTTTTCCTGCCCTAGGTGTAATCGCAGAAGTTTTTCAAACGTTTGCAAAGAGGCCTGTATTCTCAAGAACTGTCTTTATCGTTGAATTTGCAGCTGTAACATTTCTGAGCGTAGGCGTGTGGATGCATCACATGTTCACAACAGGCGTAAACTACAGTGTCTTGCAGACTTTCTCCTTCACTACGCTCGCCATTTCCATACCTTTCGAAGGAGTTGTCTTGGGCTTAGTACTCACACTCTACAAAGGTCACATAAAACTGAACACTCCGATGCTATACAGTTTAGCCGCCATATTCACCGTAACTTTAGGCGGTATAACAGGCGTCCTCCAAGCATTTCCAGTTTTAGACTACGCTTTCAACGGGACCTACTGGATTGTCGGCCATTTCCATTACGTCATGGCTGGAACCACTCTATTCGCGCTGATTGCTGGTCTTTATTATTGGTGGCCGAAAATAACTAAAAGAACGCCCAATGAGACTTTTGGTGTAATCATTTTCATTGTTTCCTTCGTTGGGTTCAACATTCTCTATTTTCCATATTTCTTCATGCTTGACATGCCTAGAAGAATATCGACGTTTTCTGCAGTCTCGGGATTAGCCTCGTTGAATTTAACGGCGACTATAGGCGCATATATTTTCGGACCTGCCGCAGCTTTGGCTGTCTTAAACCTCGTTTTAAGTTTGAGAAAACCCCCTTCTTCAGGACCTAATCCGTGGGAAGGAAGAGAGTTGGAGTGGACGGGAGATTATAATGGGTCACTTACCACCGCTACGGCAACGGTAGGGTCTGTGGTTGATCCGCCTGAAAATACTCGGTCTAGCCGCTGGTACTGGTGCAAAACAAGCTCATGCGCATCAACGGAGACTGCATTCGACTCTGCAGGCAAAACTGGCTATTTGAAGAAGTCTGAGAGGGTTGAAAGTTGACAGAAGATTACGAACATCCAGAGGAAAGCAAATCCACGTACACGCCAATAATACTTGCAGCGGGAATTGCATTACTTCTTTTTGGGCTCGTAATTTTCTTGCCGCTCGCCATAGCGGGAGCAATAATTGTTGGCGGAGCCTTGTTCAAGCTGTTCAAGGATGGCGCTGAAGAGAAATTTGCTGAATTTAAAGAATCTCTTGAAGAGAAGTGGCCGCTTGAATCTTTAAGTAAAGAGAAGCTAGGCATCTGGGTATTCCTAGTTTCTGAAATCTTGATTTTCGGATCAATTATCGTTGCTTACGCGTATGTCCGATTATCCAGCAGTACATGGCCTGTTGCAACTCAGACGCATGACGTCATCCTCGGGATGAGTAACACCATAATCCTGCTTACTAGCAGCTTGGCAATGGTGTTTGCGCTTTACTCGGTTAGAGCAGGCAACACCAAAGGATTAAAAGTGGGGTTAGTTGGAACATTTGGTTTAGGAGCCGCGTTCCTGGTTATCAAGCTCGGATACGAATGGCCACAATATTATCGAAACGGGTTTACCATAAGCAGCGGTTTGCCTGGCTCCACTTACTTTGTGTTAACAGGCCTTCACGCTGTACATGTGGGAGCTGGGTTGGTTGCAGTTGGATACTTGCTCTTTAGATCTTTTAGTGGAGGATTTACAAGTACGAAGCATTCTGCAGTAGAGAACATCGGCTTGTACTGGCACTTTGTGGATATTGTCTGGATGTTCCTCTTTCCGCTGTTCTATCTTATTTAGGTGAAAAAATATGCCTGGAATGAAAATGTACGTTGGAATTTGGCTGGGACTTGTAGTTGCAACTGTGGCGGAAGTATTGACTCGTTCGTTAGCAGGAGCAGCCTCGTTGCTAGCGCTGATCATACTCTTAATCTCTTCTGGCAAAGCCATAACCATAGCAATGTACTACCAGCACCTTCGTTATGAAGACAGGCGACTTGCAATTTTGCCGATAGCCGCTGTCGTAGGCGTCATCTTTCTCGCGGTTGCAGCCGGAATGTCAATGTCGATGGGAATGTGAAAGCAATGGTTAACTCTTACGGACCATACTTGCCTCTTATCGGGATAGGAGCCCTGGCCCT
>JBEKPM010000227.1:0-2509 GCA_049520735.1 Bathyarchaeia archaeon
TTGCTTCATTGGTGTAGAGGCTCTGTTCGCCTGTGTAGTTGCCTACGTTTGAGTTCTCAGATAGGGTTTGGTTAAGCCCCAGAACCACCTGTCTTAGTGCATCCGAGAACACTGAAGCGTTCTGAACCACAACCAGAATGCTAGCGTCGCTAAGGTTGCCGTCGGGAAACTCTGCTCGGACTATGTTGGCTGCCCTAGCGGACATCGTATTGGATGGAGCGCCGAAACCGCCTGTAAGGTCGTAGGAGACCGACGAAAAGAAACTTGGGATAAGGAAAAGCGAAAGCACCACTGCAACTGCCCAAGCGACTATTACATACCTGTAATGTCTTCGAATAAAATGATTCAGTGAATCAAAAAATGACCTTGCCATTTAACCAACTCTTATCAAACAAACCTTCCGAAATTACGTTTCACAGGTAATCATAGCATTTGGCGTCCTCGTCGTCTTTCTTAAGGATTTCCCATAATCTACCCATAAACGATCAAAAGAAAACCATATGAAGAGAACGATTTTAGAATCTTAACTTATGATATTGATTAACAGTAACGAAAAACCTGCTCGCTAGGCTTGACAAAATTTGGACTTTGCTTAAAAAAAGGCATGTTTGAAGAAAAAAAGCGCTTGACTTTATGTCAAGGCAAAAAACTTAAGTGTTTTACTTTAGCCACTCTTTGATTTCTGGTTTGTTTCTTTTTCCTTTGCCCTGTTTTGTTTTTGGGTGGCCTAAAATGAATGGCACCATCATCTGGCAGTTGTCTGGCACGCCGATCTTTTTGAGTATTTCCGGTTTGCTATTCAGCAAAGTAACAAATCCCATGTAGCATGTTCCAAGCCCCAGTTCATATGCCTTCAAAAACATGTTCTGGGCGGCAAGTGCACTGTCTAGTAGGTTGAGGTTTTCCCATTGTTTGTCTTTTTCTGCGCATATTAGGATAAGCATGGGTGTGTCATAGCAGATTACATCTTGTTCCGTGGAGTACTGCTTTGCCAGCGGCGGCATGTTTTGTCTAACTAAAACTTTTGTTTCCTCAGAGATGAGCTGGATTGTCTTCTTGTTTTCGATGATTACGAACCGCCAAGGCTGCCTGTTCATTCCTGATGGCGCCCAGGTGCCTGCTTCCAATATCGCTTGGACTTGCTCTTTTGACACGGGTTCATCAATGTAGCTTCTGACGCTTCTTCTACCTTTAATACAATCATCAAGTTCCATAATTAAACCCAAAAGTAACAATGAGAATTCAAATATAAACTTGGTTAACTTTGTAAAAGCAAACAATCATTGCATGTTGAGCTTAATTCGTTACAAACTCTTTTTGTTAAGTGCGCTTAAACATCAAGCATTTCCAATGTGTTCCAATCGCGCAATCCAATGGGAGCTTTGTTTTCTGTAATGTTGTGTTTTTAGAAACATCGCTTATATCCGTTTTAGCGGTTTTGCCTGCATGAGAGGAGCAGAAACGTTGCAGAAGGAGAGGCTTCGATCCCGCTTCCGAGAAGAAAGGGAGAAGAAGCTTATTTCGGGCTTTGTTTGCTGGCCACAGCGATAGGAGGAGGGTAGCGTGCATAAACGTGGTTGGGGAACTATAACGATAGATATTTTAGAGGCGACCTTGACTCCTAGCTATATGCGTTGTGGTTGCTTTGGGTTACCTGATTTTGGTGGTTGATCCCTGGCTTGTTTAACCTTAATACGGCCAATACTAGGTTAGATGCTGTTTTGATTCTGGTTTCAGCCGCATTCATCGCTGTACTAGGCATCGGCGCATGGATAGGCTACACCATTGCAACGACGCCGCCTCCAAAACCAGTCGAAGAAATCACCGGCGAAATTCAAAAAGAAACTGAAACAGAAAACCAGTCAACTACCTCGTAATCCAACCAACCAAGTACCAATATTTTCTCCTTCTTGTGCCGTTATCATTCTCCAATCAAAAGCGGAAGTAACTAGCACCTAACCGTGACTAGGCGCTTTTTTCGCTAATTTTCTCAGGGACACTTTGCCTCTGGGATCTTATCCTGTCACTTCTACGACTTAAAATCAATCTCCGCGGCGGCGTAATTCTGGGCTGGGGTGCAGCTCTCGTTAATCGATAAGTGTGGAGACTGTTCTGCTTTCTAGTTTATTTTCTGCTTGAAACAGTTAGAAAGTAAGCCTCAAAATGCTCTAACCTGGAAAGACGTCAGAAATAAACGGTCCGAATATTGCCACGATGTGTTCTTGAGCAATTTTAGTTTTTGTCGTAAATTGATTTATTCGGCAAAAAATTTATGTTTGTCGTTTATGTGATGGTTTGTCGGTGGTTTGATATGTCTGTTGAAGTTGGTAAGTATGGTCGCATCGTATTACCCAAGCGGTTGCGTCAAAAATATGGTGTGCACGAAGGCATACGACTTATTATTACGGAGTATGTGGGGCGTATCTGTCTAGTGCCCGTGGAAACCCATGAGAAGCCTACCGAGGCGTTATACGGCGCCGTGGACCTGGCGAAACCTGTCGATGAGCCA
>JBEKPM010000228.1:0-6158 GCA_049520735.1 Bathyarchaeia archaeon
GGTTACTGCAAGCTCGTATTCTTCGCCGCCGTAAAGCGCTAGCTCCAACGGGTCAAGATGGTTGAATTCGGCGAACCTCCTCACTTCGTCAAAGACGGGGACAGTGTTAACAAGGAAGCCAACGTTACTCATTTTGGCGAGTTCATGCAAACTCCAAGCCAAGCCGTCACTTGAATCGATGGAAGCCGTCGCCGCACCTGAACGGCTAAGGGCTAATCCTTCTTTTAGCCGGGCCTTAGGCATACAAACGGCGCCTAACAAAACGTCACGCAAATGTGGTGACGCTGAACAATTATTCATGAGCAAACGTAATCCAGCTGCTGACTTGCCGAAGAAACCGGTGACCGCCAAGACGTCACCAGGTTTAGCCCCGTTGCGAAGCATCAAGCTTGTTTTTTCTGCTGTGCCAAAGAGGCTTATTGAAATTATGAGGTCTGAAGCTTCGCCTGTATCTCCGCCGATAATGTACGCCCCGTATTCCCTTGCACCCGCATTTAATCCGCGAGCGATTTCTTCAATATCTTTTTGCATCAGACCTTTGGGTAACCCGAGGGACACTAGAGCAGCTAGGGGTTGGACACCTTTAGAGGCGAAGTCGCTGATGTTCATAACAACTGCTTTGCGTGACGCTTGCCACAGGCTCATATTTGGAGGCACGTCGGTTTTACCCACAAGCATATCTGTTTTGAGGACGGCGACTTGTTTTTGGTCAAGGTTAACGGCGGAAACATCATCGCCGAAGGGCACTGGAAGGTTAGGCATGGCTTCAAGGTGGCGGGCGATTATTTCAATTATTCTTCGCTCGCCCATGCTTGTGTTTTCGCGGACATGATTTTTTCCCGTTTTTTCGTCTACCAAATCGTTCGCGCTCGGAATCAAAACAATAAGTGAAGATAGGCTACTCAGTCCTTTTAAAATTGACGCTTTGCCAATTCTTGTTATTGGATCTGATCACAAACTCCATACTCCAGGGTCAAATTATGTGAGTCAAATGGGCCTCTTCTGCGAAACAACCTATTTCAACCTAAAATGAGACGAGAGGAATTATGTGTCGAATTTCCTGTTCTTTTAAATTTCAAATTGCTGTTCTATTATGAAAAAACCACGAAAACGACAAAATTATTTCGTTGAGTTTTGGGTCAGCGTTATTTGACGTTTTCTCACAGCTTAAGCTCGAAGCCGTCGCCTCACATCATCCCGCCATCAATGTGGGGCTGCGGAAATTTATTCATTTTGCAAACTGAACGAAGGCAGACTTTAGGCTAATTGGCTTACGAGCTCTTGTGCTCGCGTATCCAGGTTTTCGCTTTGCCCGATTTTCACGACAAGTGCGTTTGATAGAGAGCCGCTGCTTGAGAGAGAGGGTACCGAATTCTTGATCATGGTTACGTCGCTTGGTGTGGTTGAACCCTGTCCGCTTCCGAACACGCCGACTTTGATGCCTTGACTTGGCTTCAAGTTATCTAGGAAGTCTTTGACTGAAACGGTTATTGAGCCTGCGTAGACTGGCCCGCCGGCAACTATTATTCCGTACCCCGCGGTGTGGGCTGCGGCTGAATTTTTGATGCCTGCCAACGTGACAGTGTATCCGCCTGCTTGAAGGTCGCTTGCAACTTTGTCAGCTACGCTTTTTGCAGCTCCAGACAATCCAGGATCATAAGCAACAAGAGCTTTCCCGCTTGGGGTTCCTGTCGGAGTAAGAGTTTTTGACCCAGTAGCTGTATAAGCAGCCACATCCAAGAAGATTATTGCGGCAAAAGCCCCTACTGCAATTATAATTGCGGCAAACACGGCAATTATTATTTTGAACACCTTTCTCATTTCAACGCCCCTGCTCCCTCTATCTGACCAGCCTATGTAAAATGATTCTCGGGGTTTAGAACGATGCGAAGGAAAAATTGGTGTAAACAAGTGCATACTACATGTCTTAACCCGAATCTCTGCGTGAATTTTAACGACAGTTGACGAATCTAAATCTTTAAAGTTCCCCAAGGGTAGGGTAGATTATACGTGTTATTTGGAGGTGAAAAAGAGATATGTTGTTCGAAGAGGAAGATGAATGGGAAGAAGGCGAAGATGAAGAATGGGAAGAAGAAGAATGGTAGACTAAGCCCTGTAAAATGAACTTTTTATTATTTTTCTTTCGTTAAAACCCGTTTTAAGGAAGCTTTTGAGGTCGATTTTTTATTTAAAGTCTAAATGCTAACGTATTTAAATCTAAAGAAAGCTGATTTTTGATTCTTAAATTTATTACTTAGTTGTTATTTTGATAGTTAGGAGTTTGTCAATGACCCGAATTGCTGTGCTTAACCAGGACAAATGCAAAGTCAAAAAATGCAACCAAGTCTGCGTCAGCTACTGCCCTATGGTTCGAAGCCGAGTAGAAGCCATAAGAGTAGAAGGAAACAAAGCCGTCATATCCGAATCTTTATGCAGTGGCTGTGGAATCTGCGTCAAGAAATGCCCCTTCAAAGCCATAAGCGTCGTAAACCTACCCGACGAATTGGAAAAGGATTGCAGCCACCGCTTCACCGAAAACAGCTTCAAACTTTTCCGTTTACCCATGCCTTCGCCCGGCACAGTGCTTGGTTTACTCGGACAGAACGGCATCGGAAAAACCACGACGCTCAAAGTTTTCTCAGGCGAGATCAAACCCAACTTAGGAAGATACAATGACCCACCTGATTGGCCCGAAATAATCCAATATTATCGGGGTTCAAGTCTTCAAGATTACTTCCAGAAGATGAGTGAAAAAAAACTCAAGGTAAGCAGCAAACCCCAATATGTCGACAAGATTCCTAAGGCGGTCGCTGGAAAAGTCGGCGACTTGCTGGAAAAGGTGGATGAAAGAAAACAATTAGACGCTATTGCTGATGAGCTTGAGCTCAAAAAAGTTTGGGATAGACCCTTAGATATTCTTAGCGGCGGGGAACTTCAACGTGTTGCAGTTGCAGCCGCGCTTAGCCGCGAAGCAGACGTTTACCTTTTTGATGAGCCATCAAGCTACCTCGACGTGAAGCAGAGACTTGTCGTTGCGAGGGCCATACGCAGACTTAAGGAGCAACAGAAAACCATCATTGTTGCTGAACATGACTTAGCAATAATCGATTACCTATCAGATCAAATCTGCCTCTTCTACGGCGAACCAGCCGTCTACGGCGTCGTTTCACACGTGCACGGAGTTAGAACAGGCATAAACATTTACCTGCAAGGCTACATCCCAGACGAGAACATTATGTTCCGAAAAGAAGCGATCGTTTTCCACGAGAAACCGCCAACCGCAGGCTCAAACGTGGGCGAACCCATCTTAAAATGGGAACACATGGAAAAGTCCTTCAAAGAATTCAAGTTATCCGTCGAACCCGGCGAAATCAAGGTCGGTGAAATCGTTGGCATTTTAGGTCCCAACGGAATCGGAAAAACTACGTTTGTAAAGATTCTTGCTGGCATAGAGGAAACTGACGACAAGAAGAAACTAGGTGAGTTAACCGTCAGCTACAAGCCCCAATACATCGCACCAGATTACGCGGGGACAGTTGCAGAGTTGCTTATGAGTGTCGCTAAAGAGAATTTTACGTCCAGCTGGTACAAAACGGAGATCGCGCAGCCGATGAGGCTTCAGGTGTTGACGGATCGAAACGTGATGGAGCTCAGCGGTGGAGAACTGCAGAAAGTCGCGATTGCCGCCTGTGGCTAAGACGCTACGGCGGGTTGTGGAAGCCCACGGCATCCCAGCCTTCGTAGTTGAACATGACGTCGTAACCCAAGACTTCATAGCTGACCGCCTCATGGTTTTCAACGGTGAACCGGGCGTAAACGGCATAGCCAATCCACCAACCAGCCTGAGAAAAGGCATGAACACCTTCCTTAAAGAAATGGACATAACCTTCCGCAGAGACTCAGTCACAATGCGTCCGAGAGTTAACAAAGAGGATTCCCAAATGGACAAGTTCCAAAAAGGCATAGGCGAATACTACTACACCAAATCAACCAAGCCCGAAGCTCCACCTAAAAAGTAGCCAAAACTCATTCTTTTCCTTATTTATCAAAGCTTTTGCCTTCTTGAAACTGGTAACGCGTCGAATAATGCTCAATATACACTTTTAAGGCAAAAATAACCATTTCTTAATAATTGCACTCTTTCAAATTCAAGGGTTTTCTTCTTAGGTTGCAGTTAACTTAAAAAACAAGTAGCAAATATACTAAGCACTCGACAGGGAGAAAAAGGGAAAAAGTGGTGTAGGCAGCAAGTGGCTCAAGCAACCTTTGAAGAGATTTCCGCCAGTGATTTTTTTTACAGGAACAGAGACATCGCTGGCTTCACAAACCCATCCAGAGCCATATTCGCCGCAATCCGCGAGTTAGTCGAAAACTCCTTAGACGCGGCTGAAAGCCAAAAAATCCCTCCCGAGATTTACGTGCGGCTCTCCTTTGAAGGAGAAGCCTCTAAAGACACTCAAATTTACAAGCTGCGCGTAGAAGATAACGGCAGCGGAATCCAACCACGCTTCATTCCATCAGCTTTTGGGCAGGTTCTCTTCGGCAGCAAATACAAGTTGAAGCAGATGCGTGGAACATTCGGTTTAGGCGGCAAAATGGCGGTTCTGTATGGGCAAATCACCACTCATCAACCAGCCTACGTTACCTCGAGCACGGGTCAAGCCAAAATATACAGCTTCAAGTTGATGATGGATATTCAAAGGAACCGTCCGATAATTCTTGACCGCAAAGTCCTAATCAACAAGGACAACTGGCAGGGAACTATCGTTGAATTCACACTTGAAGGCGACTATCTTCGGGCAATGCCAAAGATTCTTGATTACTTCAAACAGACAGCCATGGTCAACCCGTATGCGAATTTGACGTTTGTCGATCCAAAAGGCAGGCTATACAAGTTTACTCGGGCAACAACGGAGATGCCTGAACCGCCCAAAGAAACACTGCCACATCCATACGGGGTAGACGTAGAGCTACTTCAGCGGCTCATACAGATAACAACTGACAATAACATGACTGATTTCTTGACGGGCCACTTTCACCGTGTCGGTGCTGTTACCGCACTTAGATTCTTGATTTTCAGCGATTTAATTACCTTCACTTGCCGTGATCACGGAAAAATTCCACTTGACCAGATCAAATTGGTTGATAATAAGCCCCTCTGCCCAACCTGTGGGAAGGAGGCACAATCCAGCACCAAAAACCCTAAGCGGTTATCCCACGAGGAAATTGTGCGTTTGATGCAGAACCTTAAGAAATACAAGGATTTTCTGCCCCCAGATGCTAGTTGTCTTTCTCCCTTGGGTGAGGAGCTGCTTAAAGCCGGCGTTCAAAAAGAACTGAACCCCGAGTACCTTGTCGTTCACCAGCGCAAACCATCAACTTATGCTGGTCACCCATTCATCGTTGAAATGGCAATCGCTTACGGCGGCGGAGTGCCGAAGCGAGGCAGCTTTGTCATTTACCGTTTCGCAAACAAAATCCCGTTGCTGTATGATGAGGCAAGCGACGTATCTTACCGTGTCATCTCAGCCATGAATTGGCGGCGCTACAAAGTCTCTCCAGACATGCCCATAGCCATCGTGATTCATATTTGCAGCACAAAGGTACCTTACAAGACGGTTGGAAAAGAATTCATCGCTGACCGACCTGAAGTCCGCCGTGAAGAAGCAAACGCGATCCGCGAGGTCGCCCGGCAGCTGCAGCATTTTCTGTCACGTCAAGAGCACGTGCACATGGAGAAGAAGCGTCTGGGAATTTTCAGCAAGTACCTGCCTAAAATCGCTCAGTTTGCAACCACGTTGGCTGGCCAGGAGCGGGTTCCAGACATAGATAAACTGTTAAAGAGTGTACAGAAGTATGGCGCAGAAGAAAGCTAAGATTATTGAAAGAAGAAACGAAGTTATCAACGGTCTTCACACGTTCGGCACACAAATTTATAATCAGTTGGACCAAGGCGTTTTCCCAACTATGGTAGTGCGACAGTATATTTTGGGGGAAAAATCAGTTAGTCGAAGCGCTCGCAACATTCGACACATTAAACCCTTTACCCAACTTGCTTGGGCAGCCATGTTTAGCAACGAACTCACTAGCCAACGCAAAACCAGCACCCTAAGAGACGTCTACTACTCAGCGCAGGCTTACGAGATGACGTTCACGGA
>JBEKPM010000229.1:0-3314 GCA_049520735.1 Bathyarchaeia archaeon
TTCTGGAATATTCATTGCTGATAAAACGTTTTGAAGGGTCTTTTCAAGATCTACCTCTTGGAGTTGAGGTTTCGCTGCTTTAGCAAAGTCTTGCAGATCTAGCACAATCTTGTTAACGTAGAGTAGCTGTTCTTCGATGTAGCCGATGCTTTCCCTTATTTCTTCTTTCACATTGTTATCAGGTAATGATTCAAGGCTTGTGCGGGCCAAATAGAGTTCGCCTGTAATTGATTGGAGCGGGTTTCGAATATCATGTCCAACCATGCCTGCTGTTTCGCCGATGGCTGCGAGACGTTCAGAGTCTCGGAGCTTTTGGGTCCGTTCTTCAACTAACGCCTCTAAATGTTCTGAGTATTCAAGCATTTTGCTGTTTACCAAAGCGACTGAGGCAATTTCTCCGAAAGCCTTTGCCATTTCCGCGTCACGTTTAGTGAAGCCGCCTGGTTTGTTTGCCAACCCGATGACCCCGACCGTTCTGCGTTCAATCGTCAATGGGGCAAACATTACGTTCTCGAGCAGCACGTGACCTTTAGGCGAGAATTTTTGCCATTCACTTTCAGGAAAGTTATTTTCAATGGCTACTTTTCCAGTGCCGTACACTTCGCCGCGGAGTCCGCGAATAGGCATAGGAAGCGATGGATCAACAGTGCAGGGAAGTCCTCCTGAATCCAAGAACAGGACTTCGTTTTCTTTCCCTGTGTCGCTTAATAGGGCTACGTAGCCTGCGGTTGCTCCGATTAATTCTTTGCACGCGTCAAATATCGCTCGCGCCGAATCCGGGAATTCTTGATGATGCAAAACTGCTCTGGAAGCCTTCAATAGGGCTGAAATCTCAGATTGGCGTAGCTGTGATTCTTCGAGGGTGATAGACAACCGTTGCTCAATCTTTTTGCGTAAGGTAATGTCACGGTTGCTTGCGCGGCGGCCTATCCATTTGCCGTTGTCGTCGAAGACAGCTTTACATGTATGCGAAACCCAACGAATTTTTCCATCGCGGGTTACAATTCGAAAATCAACTGCGTGCAACTCGTCAGAACTTATCATATCAAAATGTGGACCGACAATTGGCTTGTCTTCAGGGTAGACGATTTTTGTGAGAAGCTCAGGGTCTTTGATAAACTCATTTGCGTCGTAGCTTGTGATCCTTTTGCTTGAAGGTGAAACGTAAATCATGTTTCCATCGGGTCCGATCCAATACTCCCAATTGTATGCGAAGTCAGCAACTGTTCGGAACTTAACTTCGTCTTCACGTAGCGCCTCTTCAGCAATATTCCTTGACAAGGCCAATGCCAAACGGTCAGCTATTCTTTCCCACATCTGAACCGTTTCAAGTGTAAACATGTCTTTTCGTTTGTCATTAAGTTGAAGCAACCCCAGCCTAGTCTCTCCAATACGCAACGCAATCAAAGCCACGGACTCATACCCTTCACTGTTACAACGGTTACGTGTGGTTCCTTGGCGATCTGCGCTAATTGTGCTAGCAAGTAGTTGCGTGGTACTGTTGGTCCAGAAACTTCCGTTTTCCGTGAAGAATTTTTTGGATGAGTCAAATCGTCCGCATATGACATTTCCACACATGCATTCAAGAACTGGTCTGCCTTTTGAGTCTCGAATTACATATCCAGATTCGTCGGATTTACACAGTTTGTTTTCTAGCTTGACGTGTTTAACTGGGAACCCTTTGGTTTCATAATACGGATAGTCATCCCCCTCTTTGAGCCTGATGCCTACAGCTTCACAGCCACACTGTTTCTGGAAGAAATCCAAAGCTCCTTCAATTAGGTCATGAGAACAAGTAGCTGCGTTAGCTATTCTTAGGAATTCAACCATAATTTCGCGTTCATTTTCAGCTTTTTTACGTTCCGTAACGTCTTCGAAGACTGCGGCAAAATAACCTCTTGCTGGGCAATACGCTGAAACACTTAGCCACAAGCCTAAAGGTTGAAGGAAGTATACGAACTTCTCTTTTTGACCTGTGAGTGCCACTTTTCCGTAAATTTCAAAGATTTCAGGATTAGTCGCTCTAATGCCAGGTATCAACTGCGTTACTTTTTTTCCAACGACTACCTGTCTTTTTAATCCAGTTATTTTTTCGTAGGCGTCATTGACCTGGAGATAAACAAAGTCAACTGGCTCGCCTGCATCATCAAATATCATTTGGCAGTGGGCAAAGCCATCAATCATGTTTGCGAATAGAGAACTGTATTCTGCCTCACTTTTCTTCAGGGCTTCTTCAGTTTTTTTGCGTTCAGTAATATCGCTAAACATAGATATGTTAGCTACGTGTTTTCCGTTCTCGTCAAATAACGGTGAAGAATTACAAGCTGCCCACAGAATGGAGCCATCTTTGCGGCAAAACTCAAATTCGCTGTACAGAACCTGTTTCTTTTCCAAGCTTTTTCTTACCTGCAAAGCTTGTCTTCTTTGTTCTTCTTTGGCCATGAGTTCGAAGCTGGATTTCCTGAGAAGTTCCTCCGTAGTGTAGCCGAACATTTGAGCTAGTCTATCGTTAACAAAAGTATGGGTTCCATCGGGTTTAGCGATGACTATGCCTTCGGCTGCAGTCTCAACGATTGTACGGTACTTTTGCTCGCTCGCAGCCAACGCTTCTTCAGTTTTCTTTCGCTCAGTGATATCCTTCCCGACTTGGAAATTCAAATTCGCCTTTTTGTCCCTTGCCAGTTTGAAAAACACTTTGGAGAATCTGGGTCCATGCTTCGTTAAATTTTGGCGGCAGCTTTACTTCTTGGTTTGTTCTGCCTATGAAATTCTTAATGGGTAACCCGGTTGTTTTTTCAAAAGCAGAATTGATGAACAAGTAACGCAGGTTTTTGTCTACCCTTGCGATTATGTCCGGGGAGTTTTCCGTTAGTGTTCTGTACTTTTCTTTTTCGACGCGCAATTCCTCTTCATGTTTTTTCAGTACGTCGACATCTATGAAGGATAAAACAGCGCCATCTATCCTGTCGTCTTCAGTTATGTACGGTCGAACGCGCATTTCATAAGAGCATCCCTTCTCGTCTACGACTTCTCTATTTTCTGCGCCAAGGGTCGAGATTACTTTTGAGGTGGTTTTCTCTAAATCGGGAATTGAAATGGCAAGACGCAATTTAGATATTGGCAGCCCGGTGTCCGAAGGATTGAGATTCAGAATTTTTTGAGCGGATGGCGTGAAAAGTCTGATCTTGAGGCTGCCGTCAACCATTACCACCGCTGGATCAATGTTTCTATCTAGGTTCGCTAGGTTGTCGTTTAGTCTGGCGAGAGTTTGATTGCGGTTCTTCATTTCATCATTCAAGGTTGTTAATTCTTCG
>JBEKPM010000230.1:0-3005 GCA_049520735.1 Bathyarchaeia archaeon
CCGAACCAGGGAATACGCATAATCACTTTGCCGACCACGTCGTTTGCTGGAACTCCGTTGTTGCTGTCCCAAGTGTCGAATCCCGACGTCGGCGTCTCAGGCCAAGGATTAGTATTCCCGTTTCCGTCGCCTTTGGTGATGAAGTAGAGGGTGCCGTCCACAGTTTTGGAACTGACAATGCGATGAACTATCAAAGTATTATAGTCGCCGGGTTCATGGAAGACTATGATGTCGCTATTGGGATAGTTGGTGTTCAGGTCTTTAGGGTTGACGCCTTGAACGATTATGATGTCGCCTACGCTCAGAGTTCGGTCAAAAGGTGTAGCTATAGTTAACCAAAAATTGTAGTCGGCTGCATCATAGGGGACGCTCATGCTACCGCTCACCACGGTCAACGCGGGGTCAGACGTGTTCAGCGCCGCCCGCAAACCAAGAAACAAGCCGAAAACAACCACGACGACCAAAACGACGGCAACTATTGTTTTGAAGTATTCGTTGTGCTGAATGCCTTTTGCAGCCGTCAAACCGTTACCTCTCATGAACTTTTAGTTACAACTATACGCAAAACGTCAAAAAAAGTTGTACTGAGTGCAGTCAAGAATCCTTGAAGACAAAAATTTTTCCCGAAGAAAAACAGAAGGTTTCCGAAAAGGGAGCAAATTCGCAAAAATAATTTGCGAGTTTTATTCCTTTTTCTGTTTAACGATGTAGATTTCTCTATTTCGGACTCTAAGTGCGACATTGAATTTTCTGTTGGGTAGCTTGTTGTGTGACTTAACTCTTACTGAGAACGGTGCGTACAGTGATCTTACTGTTTTGCCTTCGACCTCGACTTTGAACATTTCCTCGGGGCTATTTTTTTGTGAATGATTTTTTCTGGGTTAGACATTGTGTTTCACAAAGTGATATTGTAAAGCTTGCTATATAACACTATAGCACTAACAACACTAAAATAATAATAGTTTAACATACTTTATAATAATTAGCACTTTCACTACACAATATTGCACTCCTCCAAATGAACAAAATTTACCGACGTTATGTTTTAGTTGGGAAAACCCAATCTGCCCAGCTGCGCAAATCCCAAGAAAGGACAAGCGAAGGCTCCACGTAACAATGAAGGTTGCATTTAACGCAATCATGAACCTCTTCCCAGTCAAAGCTTGAAGTGACGGCTTTAACACTGTTCTCAAAAACAGAAGCACCCGTTTCGTACTGATTATGAACGTAACAGGGCAGAACCAATCGTCCATCCGGACCAATGTTGATAGTTGACCAGGGCTTGCATGTCCATTTTTTTTCTCTCGCAATAACTTTGAAATAACTTGTCGAGTTCATTATTGGGTAGTTTTTTTTCTTTAATTCAAGAAGCTGTTTAGCGACCTTCTTTATTTCGTCGGCTTTCGGCGCAGAGGCATCAGTGCTGTGGTATCCATAAGCTAACGAAAACACAATTTTCACTCCCAAATCCTTCGCCAATTTCACCATTTCTTCAACTTCAGAGAGGTTTTCAGACATCAAAGTCATGTTGATAGTTATCGAAACCCGCTCTTTTGCTGCATTTATTCCGTCAACCGCTCTTCTGAAAGTGCCATTAACGCCTCTTATCTTGTCATGAATTTTTTCCGGTCCATCTAACGAAACGAAGACTATGCCGCTGATATGTGGTGCGATTTCATCCACTCTTGATTTAAGAAGGGTGCCGTTGGTGATTAGGCTCGTGTGCAGAGGCAGGGAGCGGGAGTATGCTAGAATTTCAGGCAAGTCTTCTCTTAAAAGAGGCTCTCCACCTTCAAATGCCACGGCGCAAACACCCGAATCGTAAAATTGCCTCAAAATTTCTTTTTCCTTTAGGGTGCTTAAGTTCTCGCTGGATCTTTTCCAGAAGGGACACATTTTACATTTAAGGTTACAGTTGTAAGTTAACTTGTGTCCGCCAAACACCGGAGTTTTTACTCTGAGCGAATTCAAAAGGAATCCACGGTATAGCCTGAAACCAACCCGAAGGGTTTCTTGATAGCTAAGAGCGTTGTCTCTCAAGAATTTCAACCTTACAGTTTTGTTGCCAAAGATCCTGATGCTTATTATGATTGGAAATAAAAAAGCAGAATAACGTATTTAGGGTTATCTGGGCGACAGTTTTCTTGACGTGTCTATTTATTCGCTTAATTGAAAAGAACCGAAGCGTATCCTGTTTTTTCAACTCTTAGGTCTCATTCTTATGATACGAGGTGGTTTTGAAGAACATTAAGAGTCGCGGTTTTTCCAAGTCGAACTTGTCTTTCACCTTTAAAAGTGGAGACTGAAGCGTTCTTAATCTGCACTGTGTCGCCTACTGCAAGAATATCTGCCTGTTCGTTCCAGAGGCAAAGCTTAATTTTCCCTGTTTCGTCAGCAATCCAGGCGTTGGTTACTTTGGCGCTGTTTCCATAGCGGGTTTGAACTATGGAGGGCTTTTGGGTTTCAAGAACTTTGGCTTCCAAGTTAACTTTTTTCATGCCGTGGCGGAGGTTTTGAACCATCATGGATAATTTGGGTGACGTGTTTTGTTTGTTCATTTGCCTGCGTATCTTGTCAGTAGTCATCCAGCGTTCAAAACTGATGTTTTTTCGAAGAAGAATTTCTTCGGCAACCCGAAATTGAACGACAACTTTAGTATCTTTTGTAATCAGAAAAATTGCTTCGCCTTTTATTGTGCCGCGGTATTCAACAGTCAAGTTTTGGCAGATTGCTTTTTCCTTTTCTTTAGCTTCAACCATAGCGCGATGAAGCTCTGGCAAATAGATGCCTTCCTTTACGGAAAGAAACGCGAGATACTCCATTATCGTTGTCTTTTTTTGATTCAAGTTTTTTGACCCCGTGATTGTTTTGCCAGAAACTATGCGGAAGCAAGTTCGGCGGAGGCTGTGCCCTTTTAAACAATCCCCCACAACCAAGTGTGATGTGCTGTTTTAGTATATAGGCTAGTGAGATAGGAAACGCTTTTTCTCCATGAAAACCCCGTT
>JBEKPM010000231.1:0-3695 GCA_049520735.1 Bathyarchaeia archaeon
CTGAAATAAACTGCAGCTATAACGTGGATTTTGTTTTGATGGATGGAATAAAAGCGTTCGTGACAGGCGGACCCGATAAGGGGATGTTGGTTGAGCCGAAGCTTTTGCTGGCAAGCCGCGACCGGGTAGCAATCGACGCCGTCGGGGTTGCAATTCTCAAGATGTACGGTGCAAAAGGCAAAGTCGGCGAAGCAGAAGTCTTCGAGCAGGACCAACTAAAGAGGGCTGCAGAGCTCGGGTTCGGAGTGAAATCAGCCGAGGAAATCCACTTGAAGCCACTGAACGATGAGACCCGGGTGGAAACGGATGAGATTGAGCGGGTTCTGAAATCGTCGAGCCTTATGCATTAGGCTTGGGTTTGTTTTTCATTAATATGTCGGGTTTGTCGCTTGCTATGCCGTCCACGCCTTTCTTGGCGTACTCTTCGACTTCTTCAGGGTTGTTTATGGTCCACACGACCACTTTTAACCCGTTCTCGTGCGCTTTCTCAACGTTAGCTGTGTGCACGAATCGGTAGAGGGCAACAAGGTAGTTGGCTTTTAGATCCAACGCGGCTTTGAGTGGGTTCTTGTGCTTCGCGTAGATCAAACCGGTCTCTACTTTGTCATCCATTTCTCTGACTTTTTTGAGTACGTCCTCTATGAAAGAAGTGATTACAACATTCTTTTCCAAGCCACGCTCATGCACAGCCAAGAGCACCTGTTTTTCGAGGCCTTCCTCCTTTAGCTCTACAAAAACCTTGACTTTTTTGTCCAGAAAATCCAGCGCTTCCTCGAAAGTCGGAATCTTTTCGCCCCCCTCAGCGGAAAAACCCTTGATTTCCTTAAGCGTCAGCTCACAAACTAAGCCTTCGCCGTCAGTTGTCCGCTTGACATCGTCATCGTGGATTACGACAAGCTGGTTATCCTTGGTTTTTCTAACGTCGAGTTCAATTGCGTCTACGCCGATTTCCAGCGCTTTCTTAAAACTCGTAAAGGTGTTTTCAGGCGCGTAAGCCCGAGCGCCCCTGTGCCCAATTCGCAACATAACAGATTCTTACTCAAAGAAGAAAAAATAGATTGTGGAATTATCTATTTGGTTCGGGGGGTTTTCTGGATTTATCGGTTGCAACTTGACTTTGTCAGCGGTTCTCTTTCTGCTCAGGAACCTAGCGAAGAACAATACGGTGCCGGTCACCACTGAAATGAATGCGCCCTGCGATAGGTTATACAGGAATCCCTCATGGTCAATGAAGTTGGAGATTATGCCAAACGAGAGAAAGAAAGCCAACATGTAAAACATGATTACCGCGTTTGGAAGCTTCGAAAGGTCTTCAATGAAAGGCAAATCCCACCGTCACCGTTCCGGCTAAAAACGTCGAAGGCATATATAGCTTGTGTTTCACTGAAATATTGAGCGGATCCCGATGTCTTCCCTGCAGCAAATTGTTTTGAACCCAATCGGCATCGTTAAAACCGACGCGATCGGCAACGAAGTCAAAGACAAAGCCCCTGAGTTGGTCGATGCCTTAGATGGGGTAGAAGGTTTTTCGCATGTATTTGTGCTTTTTTGGCTCAACGAAGTAGCCAGCCAGCCTCGGGCTCTAAAGTTTCATCCAAGAGGAAGAAAAGACGTGCCTCTGCTCGGCGTCTTCGCGCTTAGAACCAACCAGCGACCCAACCCCATCGGGTTAACGCTTGTCGAGCTGCTAAAGGTTGAAGGCAACACGTTGACGGTACGCGGTTTAGACGCCTACGACGGCACCCCAGTCTTAGACATCAAACCCTTCGATACGTGGGATTGCGTGAAAAACGCTCGGGTTCCCGAATGGTGGATTAAGCTAAACCAGTAAAACCTAGACTAAATCAACCGGTTCAAGCCGAACTTTGCGTCAAGCTCCTTCAAGAGTCCCGCTCTGAGCTCTTCGCCCTTCAAACCCTCGGTCTTTAGGCGATCTAATTCGTCGATGACCTCGTGGTCTTTTAACACTTCTTTGAACCAGTTCTCAAAGTCGCCGCGGTAGAGGTGAAATTCAATGGATTCAACATTAACTTGCTTGATAACTCCGTAGAACTGTTCAAGCGATTCAGAGGTAAACTCTGAAGGTCGGTCCATTCCATAGTAAAAGTGAAAACTCATCTCTTTAGGAACCGGAGTCAAGGCTTTGAGGGCTGCTTTTCCTTTTTGTGTTATACCGTAGCCGCCACTTCCAACTTTTTGCAGGAAACCTTCTTTGGCGAGTTCTTGGATCTGATGAATTGTTTGGTCAGTGCTTAAGTCTACTTTTTGAGCAAACGCAGCGAGATCCATGCGTCCCGTGGCTTCAACCAGCGTTTTTAAAACCTTAAACTGTTCTTCTTTCAAGAGCATCCCTACTTGAGTGTATGTCGAACGGAAATTTAAACCTCTAAGTCACAACTCAATCAGAAAGAAAAACTTCTAATTGACAATAAAAAATTGAGCCCTATATAGAATATGCTGGGTATTCCTAAAAACGTCCACGCCTTCTTAATAAACAAGAATAAGGAGGCCAAATATTGTGCAATTTACCAACCCAAATTCAAGAGGGCACAGAAACAAGAATCGAAACAAAGAAACCGAAAACACCCCAACAACACGAACTGAAGATTTCCATATCTCCACTATCAACTTTGTATCCAACACCTAACTAATTTCCTTCTCATTTCTTTTGACCATGAACAGTTACCAATCATTCTTGACATTTTTTCACCCAGCAGACCAACCGGCCAGTTTTGGCACATGCAGCTTTTTATGCGTAAAAACCAACTTTACATTAGTGAGAAGCATGAACGATTACATCGTCATACTGGTTACGGCGAAAGACAAACAAGAAGCGGAAAAAATTTCGCAGTTGCTGATTAAGGAGAATTTAATCGCCTGCGCGAACATTGTTAATCCAGTTACTTCGTTTTTTCACTGGGTTGGCAATATCGAGAAGGCCGAGGAATGCTTGATTGTTATGAAGTCGCGCAGGGACTTGTTTGGGGAGATCGCTGAGCATATCAAGCGTCTACATAGTTATGAGGTTCCTGAGGTTTTGGCTGTTCCGATTGTTGAAGCTTCAAAGGCATATTTAGATTGGATGAGTGTTGTGCTTAAACCTAAGCCGTAATGTACAGTTTTGTGCAGATAAGCCTTAAATAAAACATTGAAGTATGCTTCTGAACCATACGGAGAACTGAACAACATGGGGAATCGCCTTTGGCACGACATCCACACAAACCAACCCAGCTAACACCCTAAAAATAAAGAGAATTACCCTAAAAGAGCAACCCCTCGAAATATTCTCAAAACTCCAAAAAAACCACCCAACCGCATACCTTTTAGAGTCAATTGAAGGACCAAAAAAACTCGCACAATACTCCTTCATCGGATTCGACCCAAAAATAACTATCCAAATCAAAAACGGCAAAGCACAAATCAAAAACGAACAAACTGGAGAAACAAACACCGAGGAGACAAGCGACCCACTTCAGGTTTTAGAACGCCTCCTCAAAGACCAGGCAGTTCCAAAAACGGAGTTCCGATTTGTCGGCGGTGCAGTTGGCTACATTTCTTATGACTCCGTCCGTTACTGGGAACGCTTGCCCCAGAACAGCGTTGACGATCTCGGGTTTCCCGACTTAGAGATGGGAATATTTGACGATGGCTTTGTCTTCAATCACGTAAAGAAAGAGGCGTTTTACTATTACCGA
>JBEKPM010000232.1:0-3009 GCA_049520735.1 Bathyarchaeia archaeon
TCTATCACCTCCTTGTCTAATGGTGACAAACCTATCGTTTGGTAGAACTAATAGAACTGCGGGTTGGACGCATTCATCCTGCCGCTAACGCGGCAGGTATTCTGCTAGGTTTTTTATAAAATCATTCTCACCGACAAGAGACAGCTTTCTAAAGCTTGAGTTGGGCTCACCCTCTACGGTTCTTTCTTTGCCAAGGGTCTTTTTGAAATCCTCCATGTCTTCAACCATAAGTGCAACTTCTGAACCTTTGCCGCTTTTCAAAACTATCGGAAAAAGCATGCTTCCGCGTACCCGAAAAACACTTCCGTCTTCATTGCTTTTCTGGGACTCCTCAAACCCCATCTCCATAAGTTCCTCAACGTTTACCGTTTCAATTGGAAGCGCGAGGTGGTCGACCCAGTCAAAAATGTTCGTCGAAGTGCTCCGTTGAATCTCCTTCGCCTGCTCCAAAGCGAAGCTGCTCTTGCCTAAGAGTTCGTTAAGCCGCCCCTGAAGGAAAGACTCCGCGCCTGCAAAAAGTTGCCAGTCAAATAAGCTCAAAAAAATCCTCCTAAAAACACCGAGATATCTACATTTTAACGAGCTAAGTGTTTCTTATGAAGCTGTTTTTGCAGGTCTTCTGCGGCAGACATTCCATATCAGCTTTTCCAAAAGACAGGTAAACCGAAAGATAAGCCCCAAAAACGTTTCTAAGAATTCAAGGCCAGATGGGATTTTACTTCTATTTTACGATTTCAACTAATATCTGTCCGTTTTCGACTTTGCAGTGGTAGCAAGACAGTTTCACCTGTGGGATTTCCAAGTATTGACCGTTCCGTATGTCGAATTTCCAGCCGTGACAAGGGCACATTAACGTGTAACCTGTAAGTATCCCGTTTTGAAAGCTGCAGCCTTCATGAGGGCAATAGTTCGAAACACCATAAACTTCGCCTCCGACCTTTAGCAGCAAAATAGGCTGTCCTTTTAGCCTTACAGCTTTCATTTTGCCTTCCCCAAGGTCGGCTTCTTTTATCGAAGTCACAACACTATTTGTCAAACAGTATAACCTTCATAATTAAGGGTTACATGAAAGCTCAAAAACCTTGCCTAAATAGCTTCAAAACGTTTTTTTAGCTCTAACCAACATAAGGGATGCTTTTAGGGTAACATACAAAAAGGATAAATGTTCCAAAAGCTCATATTGTAAAAGGTTCAAAAAAATCACTACGCGTTGTAGGATTCAAATGAATTTTTCAAGTTATCGGAAAACCGCTGTTCTTCTGTTCATCACTCTTTTAGTAGTTTCTACATTTTTCGCCACAGCAGCAGGCAACATTGATAAAACCTACACAATCAAACCGCCAACAACTGTAAGCGACCCGTATAGAATAATTAACGTGGAACCAAGACTTCTTACCACTGGACACAACCAGAAACTCTATGTTTCCACACCCATGTCTCTCGTAAACTACTACGGTAACTTGACTCACACAATAAACGACAACAGCGACTACGCGCGGTTAGTCACACCACAGGCGGTAGCGCCAATAGCAGATGCTCTACTCAAAGTCACTGGCAACCTACCCAGCGACGACGAACAGTTTGCAGATGCCGTTTTAGGATTCGTCCATCAAATGTCATACAACGTTACAAACCCGCAATACCCTGTTGAAACTCTTGCAAGCAACAGAGGTGACTGTGTTGGATTATCACTTCTTACAGCATCGATCATGGAAGCTGGCGGCTTGGACGTTGTCTTGATACTTTACACGGGCATAAATCCTCAGCACATGAACGTCGGAGTCTATTTACCTTACACTCCAATATATCACACTGCCTTTACGTCGCCGACAAGCTTCACGTACGATAACAAAACCTATTGGACCGCCGAAGCCACGCCAGAAGGGGACTGGAAAGTTGGAGATCAATCCCAAGCCTTATCCGATGCGAAGGCAAACATCATTGCCCTCAGCCAGACACAAGAGCTGCTCTCTCCAGCCCAGATTTCAGCCAGCCTAAACACCGCGTTAGTTCCTTCAACAATAACAGTTGACGCAAGCCAACAGGCGATAAGAGCGGACGTCAATGGAGAAAGATCAATCTTGATCTCCGGCCAAATTACTCCGGCAATCTCAGGTCAAACAGTTAACGTATACGTGAGCAGCACCAACTACGAAGGTGAAGTGCTTAACTTCTTTACGGCGGTAACAGACAATGACGGCAACTACGAATTAAACTGGAACTTCACCGACTCGGGCACTTACTACATTACAACAAACTGGAACGGCGCCTCAAACTACGCAGCAGCCGACAGCCAAACATTGCCACAGTACCACTTGGCCCAGACGCTTTGTTGAGCTTCAACTTCATCGTGATACAGGCAGGACAAACCATATCTAACGTTCCCACCACAAACATAAGCGTACCTGCCAGCATGGAAAAAGTGCTAACCAAAATCGGAAAAGTAGAAACAGTCGAGATACCTGCCCACAACGAAACGGTGCCGGTCAGCGTCCCTGAAGGTTTTGAACCTCTGATGTTGCCAGACGATTTCAACCAGACCCTTGATAACCAGTTCAGCCTTATCCTCCAAAACAACGCAGGCAACTACAGCCTGAACTTTAAAGCATTAAGCCAAGAAGACATATCCAACATGCAAGGGTCCCCAGCACTCGCAAACGCAACTGGACAGATAAAAGAAAACGTCTGGTACCAAGTTACCACCAAAATAAGTGGCAACACAGCAACCACTAACCTAAGCTACCAAAACGGCACCTTAATCCAGAGAATAACAAACCAAGAAAGCGACAACCCGGCGGTTCTTCTCCTCACAAACAATGAGGACACTGCCATCGCACTCAAAAACCTCATAGTTCAAACCCCAAATGCCAACCCCGTTCAACCCGCGACAACCCTAAAACCAACCAGCATCCTATCTGACCCGAACCTCGCCCTTTACGTAGTCATAGCAATCCTGGCATTGTCGGCAATTGCAGCTGCGCTTTACGTAAAGAGAGCTAAGAAAGCAGC
>JBEKPM010000233.1:0-2684 GCA_049520735.1 Bathyarchaeia archaeon
TACCTCATTATTGCGGAATTAAGAGGCATCGCCGTTTAGTGCAAGGGCTTTGACCGAGCAAGAAATCAAGATAGCTGCTGTTGCTCTTTCTTGTCAGTCTAACTTGTCAGTCTTTTCTTCATCAGATTTATGCTTACAATAAAGAAGAAAACAGTGACGACTATTACCCATGCAAAACTGATGAGCAACAGAGTCGGAATGCTTAATCCGAGGATGGGGTCAACGTGTCCTGAAACTAGACCGCGGGCCATGTTAACGACATGAGTCAGAGGCAAAACCGCCAAGGCAACTCCTTGCAGACCCTCAGGCAACTTGGATAGCGGAAAGAATGTGCCACACAAGAAGAACATGGGTGTCAGGAACAGGAATGAGGGGAAGTTGAAGAAGTCGATGTTTGGAGCGGCGGCGGTAAAGCACATTGCGATGGAGCTGAACATGAGTCCGCCGAAGAACGCCAGCGGAATAACCAGCAGAAATAGCGGACTGGAAACCAAGCCGAAAGCCGCAATCACTGCTAAAACGATGGTTGAGTTAATTGTTGCTCTCGTAGCGCCCCAAAGAAGTTCGCCTGCAACCACTTCTTCCACACTTATGGGTGTGGCTACGATGGCGTCGAAAGTTTTCTGGAAGTACATGCGGACAAACGAAGCGAAGGTGCATTCGAAAAAGGACCCGTTCATCGCCTAACCCTAAGCCGAAAGCCAGCAGGTACAAGATGGGTTCAAGCAGCGAGGGAAAGAAGTTTACGGTGATGGTTTTGGTGAAGACGTCGAAGTTGCGTTGCCAGACTTTCCAGACACGGTATGTCAGCTTTGGGATGGCGAAACGTGCAGGAGAGTTGCGAAGTTTGGGGCTTGTCACTCTTCTCTCAACCCCCTGCCAGTCAGCTTAAGGAACACGTCTTCAAGGTTAGCGGTGCGGATGGTCACGTTCTGCATCGGGTGCTCTTTGAGAAAGCCTTCGAAGACGCCGTGAGGCTTATCGTTGAAGATTTGCAGGCGGTCGCCCAGCCGTTCAAAGTCGCCCCCTGGAAAAGCCTTCTCCAGCAATGGTAGCAGATTCTCGTCGTAATCGATCTCCAAAACCTCTTCGCCTACATGTTTTCGGACAAGTTCCGAGGGTTTACCTTCCTCGATGATTTTGCCTTTGTCGACAATGAGTATTCGGTCGCAAAGGACAGCGGCTTCATCCATGTAATGTGTTGTAAGAATGATTGTCACCTGCTTCTTCTTCAGGTTACGAACTTCATCCCAAACCAAATGACGCGCCTGCGGATCCAATCCCGTTGTCGGTTCATCCAAAAGCAGGATCTGAGGCTGATTAATCAGCGCCCTCGCGAAGATGAGGCGGCGCTTCATGCCTCCTGACAAAGCATCGATCGGAGAATTTTTCTTTTCTTCAAGCTGAAAAAACTTCAGTTGCTCGAGTGCCCGTTTCGTTGCTTCTTCTTTGGGGATGTCAAAGTAGCGGCAGTAAACCGTGAGGTTCTTCATGACTGTGAAATCAGGATCTAAATTGTCTTCTTGAGGCGCAACGCCAACCAAGCCTTTTATCTCTCTGCATTGGGTGCTGACGCTTAACCCGGCGACTTTCAATTCGCCTGAGGTGGGCGGCAAAAAACAGTACATCATGCGAACCGTCGTGGTTTTGCCTGCACCATTGGGGCCCAAAAAGCCTACACACTCGCCCTTGTAAACTTTAAAGTCAATATGGTCTACCGCGGATACTTCACCGTACACTTTGGTTAAACCCCTAGCTTCAATCAGAACCTCAGTGGAACCCATAAAACATCAAAAATAAACTCTCGGGGGTTAACTTAAAATTAACTATTCTAAGGCAGGCGGCATCATCTTCTGGATTAGCTTGTGGCATGTTGAAAGTTTAAAGGATTAAGCCATCTACTTTCTAATGGCGAGCGGGCAGATGAAAATCAAGTTTTGGCTACTAGACATTAACCCACGAATCGAGGATGGGAAACCTGTTGAATTGTGGCTTTGGGGAATTGACGCGCATGGAAATCGCGTGCTTACTATTGACAGGAACTTCGCCGCTTACTTTTACATTATAGTCAAAGAAGGATTTGATTCATCGTTGATTGCAAAGCAGATCATGGAGCTTTGCGGGTTATCAATAGTGAAGACGAAGACTTTGGAACGCCGCTTCTTCGGCAAACCCGTGCAGGCAATAAAAGTCTATTGTAAGGTGGCTACTGAAACTGGGAAGCTGGCGCGGCAACTTCGAGGTCTCGAAGCCGTCCAAGATTGCCTCGAAGACGACATTCGCATCCCGATGCAGTACCTAATAGACAACGATGTGGCTCCTTGCGCTTGGCATGAAGTAGACGTTCAAGAAGAGGCCAGCGTGCCAAAAGTGAGGGTCGACATGGTTTATTCTGCCTGCTCAGTTCCCAAAAAACTCTTCACAGTTGAGAAGCCCGCGCTTCGAACCCTGAGTTTTTCAATGGTTAGCTACAGCCGTGAAGGGTCGCCAAAGCCAGATAGGAACCCTGTCGTGGTAATATCTACTGCATCCAGCAACGGGGAAGAGAAGCAGTTTGTTGCGGGCGACGATAAAAACGATCAACGCATCATTGAGCAGTTCGTTCAATACCTACGCCAATGTGACCCTGACGTCATATTGAGTTTCGGCGGCAACACGAGACACTGGGAGTACCTAACTAAGCG
>JBEKPM010000234.1:0-2694 GCA_049520735.1 Bathyarchaeia archaeon
TATGAGCCTTAGAAACGTTTTTCAGTTCAACTTGGATAAGGTTTGGAGAGCATGTCAAACTTTAAAGTCGTGAACAAAACTTTCACCTTCACAACCAAGGGTGAGATAGACTTCGTTGATTTATCTGACAGAATCCAGGAAGAAGTTTCCTCTTCAAGCATAAGAAACGGGATCGTTCATGTGTTTGCCCCACACGCGACCGGCATACTAGTTCTAACTGAAAACGACGACGAACTGATTAACGACATCAAGGTACTCCTTGAACAGATTGCACCAAAACGCGGACCCTACCAGCATCCATCTAACGCTCATTCTCATTTGCGTTCGATGCTTCTTCCACCCGACAAGACATTGCCGATAATCAACGGTCAAGTGGCATTTGGAACCTGGCAGTCACTGTTCTTTGTGGAGACAGATGTTTACCCGCGGAAGCGAACCGTGATAATCCAAGTCATGGGTGAACAGTAGAAACACCGGTTAGCTGCTCTTGTCACTTAGTTATTGCTGTTTTTAGGTCTATTGATTAGTTCGCCTGATTGTCGTTAGAGTAACATGGCGCAATCATGATTTTTTAATGGTTTGGTGATAATTTGCAGTTTGCAGACTTAATTATTTAACTATTTGAAGTTAAAAGTTCCCATTCGCTGATTTTTCGTACTCACATTAGAAAGTAATTGCTCAGATTTGCTAGTAAGAGCGAGAATGCTCCCGTAAGCAGCCTTGGAATTAGTACACAAATGCTTTTCCGAAACCGCATTTGGGGTCTTTTTCTGCGTTTGGGCTCTAAAACTCTCCAAGATTGACCAGTTTTGCGACTAAAGTCTTGAGCCAAAGCTGCATAAGATGTTCCTCTGGCGATCATTTTAACAATTCAGCGAATGATTATATAAGGTTCGCCATACTTCGAAGAAATCCGCCTTACCTCTCAGTTGGAAGCCTCTTAGCAGACCCACGAGACCGCATCCGAGCCTTCTTTTTCACATCAGCTCGTCCAACCGGCTTATCTTCCAAGAGGTCAGCATCCGTCTCATCCATTGACAAGGTGTCAAAAGCATCTGGGAAATCAGCAGCCGTCGCCTGTAAAGCGCCGCACTTAAGCATCGATTCCACTGCCCTATCAACATCTCCAGGGGTGGTGTTAATGCCTCGAGTTGCATCCATTAGAATCACAGTTTCGTAACCATGTTTGCGGGCATCAAGAACCGTGTTTAAAACACAGTAGTCAGTGGCTAAGCCTCCCACGAAAAGCCGCTTTATGCCGCGTTCTTTTAGTTCTTTGGCGAATGTTGTTCCGTCAAATACTGAATAACTTTCCCGCACAGGATCCGTGGCTTTGAAAGCAACTACCGTATCTTTAGGCAGTTTTAGATTAGGGCTGAATTCTGCGCCTTTAGTGTCTTGGACACAATGCGGGGGCCAAGGGCCACCTTGCGGTTTAAACGAGCAATGATTTGGGGGATGCCAATCCTTGGAGGCAAAAACTTGGGCTTTAGCGTCCTTGAAAATCTTAGCGTATCCATTTAGAACTGGGACGATTTCGTCGCCCCCGGGAACGGGTAACGCACCACCTTGCAGAAAATCGTTTTGGATATCAGTTACCAAAAGAGCATCGTAACTTGTTATATTGTAGGTTTTGTTCACACAGATACCTCATAAAATGTTGTTTAGGTTAGATTTGTTTAGAATTCTGAATAACTAGCGTGAAACTATTGGATAAACCTTTTGCGGATCGGAAAGGCCTGAAAATTATAAAAGGGAAAACTTTAGTGAGGGATTAATTGATTTTTAGTGTGTTTTGGTGATGCTTTTGTATACCGTTTAGCAAGCCTTATCTTTTAACCCGCACTCAATAAAACATAAGGCATCAAGATGAATACCAAAAAACCAATCACAAGCCGTGAAATGCGTTCCCTTGAAGCTAACGCTGAATACTACGGCGTAAGTATGCTTCAGTTAATGGAGAATGCTGGAAGCAGCGTTGCTCAAGAAGTTATTGCACGTTTTCCTAAAAGCAAAAAGATCGCCGTATTCTGCGGTTTAGGCGGAAACGGAGGCGACGGCTTTGTCGCGGCTAGGCATCTATTTGCTGCTGGTTACCAGGTGTCTCTGCAGAATAAAATCCCGATAACAGAAGTGACTGACAGCTCGGTCATACCCGCACTATCTGCGGACGTTATTGTAGATGCTTTGCTCGGAACGGGAACCAAAGGAAAAATCAAACCGCCAACCAGCCAAATGGTCGATATCATCAACTCTTCGGCGGCTTTCAAAATTGCCGTCGATGTTCCAACCGGAATAGATTCAGACACTGGCGACGTCTTGGGCGCTGCGGTTAAAGCTGATTTAACCTTGACTTTCCATCGGTCAAAAGCAGGATTAGAAAAAGCCAAAAAATATGTTGGCGAACTTTTAGTGAAAAACATCGGGTTGCCAATAGAAATGGAGCAGTACACGGGTCCAGGCGACGTTTACCTAGTGAGAGTGCCTCGAAGCCCAACTGCTCACAAAGGCGATTTCGGTCGGCTGCTCGTTATCGGAGGAAGCGAAGTCTATTCGGGAGCTCCCACATTGGTTTCTCTTGGCGCCATGCGCACAGGAGTTGACATCGTTTACCTCGCAGCACCCTCAAAAACTGCTTACGCAATTTCTTCAATGTCCCCTGACTTGATTACGGTTAAACTTGAAGGCGCCAAC
>JBEKPM010000235.1:0-3540 GCA_049520735.1 Bathyarchaeia archaeon
GTGAAAATCAGCGCCCTATCAGTCGTTGACCCGAACAGCTGCGAATATTCCAAACCAGAATATGTCTCAACTGCTTTGCGGCTATCGACAACTGTGTACCCGTTGACTTCTTTGACATATTTTTCTTTGCATGCGACTATTTCTCCGCCAATAGCCTTGCATAAATATTCTACCCTAACTGGGATTGGGAACTCGCGTAGATCTACGACGGCCATGCTTGGTGAGCTGGTGAGTTTGGCGAATTCCCTTATGAAGCGGCTTCCTTTCTGCTCGTCGATATGTACGAGTGAGAGGACGAAGCGACGGATAAATTTGGCGCCCGGGCTTTTGCGTCGTCCACTTTCATAGTCGCTTATGACGGCTGAAGATGACAGCCCCATGGTTTCAGAAAGGGTAAGTTGGGATACAGCGAACAGCTCCCGCCATTTACGCATGGTGGCGCCTGGTTTGCTTGAAAGAATTATTTCTCCAGCAATTCTTCTCGCTAAAACTTCCCTCAGACTAGGCGACACAGACGTGGAAAGGCTCTCCAGCTTGTACTCTTTCCTTAAGACTTGGCATATAAAGCTTTAACGTTTCTTTAAAATTGCGAAACTTTGCTAAGTTATAATATGAAGATTACGCAAATTCCAGCAACAATAGCTATTGCTCCCAGAACGGCTCTGGTTGTCATTTTTTCATGGAAAAGCATGAAACCGACGATGCTGGCGAAGAGAGTCGAAGTGGAAGAAATAGGCACTGCCCGTGTAAGCGATGTGTTTTGGAAGCTGTAGTTCAAGAGTAGCCATCCAAAACCGTTAGCCACCAGCCCCCCCACGCATAACGCTATCACTATGCTTCTCTTCATCTTTATGAAGCCGTGATCTCTGTCCAGGAAGGGCGCAAGAAGCATGAAGAACAAAGCGACTGATGCGATTCTTAAAGTTATGATTGCGTAGTTTGCGCCGAGACTGGTTAGGCCGGATACTGCTATATTCATCATATTAATACTGACCGACCAGATGACCGCGGTTACCAAGCTGGCAGCCAAACCGATGAAGAGCAATTTGCCTTTGGCGCATGTTTCTTCGCGGCATCTTTCCCTACTAAGCAGCCAGATGCCGAAGATGATTATCAGGGCGCCTAGAACTTCAAATATGGAGATGGATTGGCCTAAAAGGAATGTTGCCCATATTAGGCTGAACAGGGGATAAGTGGCTGCCAGAGGAACCGCGCGGGAAACTCCCACGTATTTGAGGCCAACCATGTAAAGGGTGTCGCCGACGCCTAGCCCGATTACGCCGCTGGCAACAACCAAAACCAGGGTTTTCATAGGCAACGCGGCCAGGGTTCCTGCTAGACCGAAAAGAAGCAAGGCAGCAACCATTACGGCGGCGTTTGTTGCGCACCGCACGATGTTTGCGGAGAGAGGTTTAGTGCTCAACAATGCTTTTCTGTAAAGTATTGGCGCTATTGCCCAGCTCAAGGAGGCTCCTAAGGCAGCAAGTTCTCCGATCATTGGCAACTTAACCGTGAAAAACAACTAATATACCCTCGGTTTTAAGAACTTTCTTTCCGAATATGAGAAGCAGACTTTGAATGAAGCCGCCATTTTAGTCAATCAGGAGTTATCCTGCTGTGGTTTTAGAGCTAGCTTATGCGTCATGACTGAATTGCATTTATTAGGATGTTTAGCTTACTCAATTGGTACTTCCGCAATGAACTTTAAAAAGGAGTGAAATTAAAAATGCAGGAAAAATCAAGTGATGTCGTCTTCGTTGGAAACAAACCACCAATGAGCTATGTGCTCGCCCTAATAACAGCATTCTCCAGCGGGCAAAAAGAAATAACTTTGAAAGCCAGAGGACAAGCAATAACTACCGCCGTTGACGTTGCAGAAATTACAAGAAGCCGGTTCATCAAAGACATAAAGGTCAGCAAAATCGCAATCGGAACAGCCGAGATGCCACCAAGAGAAGGCGAAAACAGGTCCAGGATGGTTTCAACGATCGAAATCAGCATGGCAAAAGAGTAAACCACGCGACCAACAAAATACACCAATGGGAGTTTTTTTAGGCTCTCAACCTTTTTACATTTGTTCTGTAGGCCGCCACTTTCTCGACGATTTCCGCGAAAGCTTTCGCTGCAGCAGATTCTTTATGCGCGACCGTAAATGGTTGTCCTTTATCCGAATCTATGCCTATTTTTGGGTCAATTGGGATGCTGCCGAGGAAAGTGACACCTGCCTCTTTTGACATTTTTTCGCCGCCGCCTGACCCGAAAATCTCGGTTTTCTCTCCGCAATGGGGACAAATGAAGCCGCTCATGTTTTCAACGACGCCTATTATGGGCATGTTTAGGCGTTCAGCGAAGGTTATTGCTTTCTTAACCACCAAACTTGACAGCCCAGTGGGCATAGTGACGATTACTACTCCGTCGATTTCAGGCAAAAGTTGTGCGATACTTAAAGGTTCGTCGCCGGTTCCAGGCGGCAAATCAATAAATAAATAATCAAGTTCTCCCCAGACAATATCAACTAGAAACTGTCTGATTGCACGCATTTTGAGGGGTCCACGCCAAATGGTGGGCGCTTCTTCGGGAAGGAAGAAGTCAATCGACATGACCTTAATGCCTAGCGGACCTTCAACTGGGAAAGCGCCTGGAGGACCATACTTGACTCGTTGCCCCTCTAACCCAAGAAGCTTAGGCACGCTTGGCCCATGAATGTCGGCGTCTAAAACCCCGACCTTAAATCCTTTGCCAGCAAATGCCGCGGCTAGGTTTACGGTTACAGTGCTTTTTCCAACTCCGCCTTTGCCGCTTATGACGGCTATTTTATGTTTGATTTTGCCCATTCTCTCTTTGAGTTTCTGTTGCTCTTCCGTTTGCTGCTGCTTATATGCTTCAAGCTGAGCCATGTTTCTCTCAAGTGCCATAAAAATACGGTCCCGAAATCTTGTTAAGGTTTGATTCTTAAGTAAACTAAAATAGTTTACGCTTGTTTCCCTGAGAACCAAAGTAAAATCGGTTGGGGGTTGGAGTAAATGCGAAGCTACATATTTAGCATGTCTGACAGCTTCACTTCAGGATGATGATAACGCTCATTGTAAGAGACGATTTTGCCACATATTGCTTCTTGTGGACACCAACTATAACATGCGAGACATGTCTCGCAGTGATGCTGCCACACAGGTTTTTTGTTAACTATCTTGATGTTATTTGCAGGACAAACTCGCGAACAAGTTCCACAGCCGTTGCATTTCTCGTTGGTTTGAAAGCTTTGGTCAGCAACGGGTATGAGTTTAGGGAAGGGGAGATGTGAAGATGAGTTTGAAAGCTTCCGGTACCTTCTGGAAAACGCGGGTTTTATCAAGATAAACAACAGTGGGGAAAGAACTATTTTGCGCAGTCTATTTTGCGCAGTGTGCTGCGTGTTTCGAATTTGCCTTTTTTGCGTGTAGCGACGAATTCGCCGATAGCTTCAAGTTTCTTTTTCTGGTTAACGGACATTTTTTGTTGTTTTTCTTGTTGAAGTGTTTTGTTGGCCATCTTCATTGTGAA
>JBEKPM010000236.1:0-3029 GCA_049520735.1 Bathyarchaeia archaeon
CCGACACATTTGTCGTTGTCGCAGTTGACATGCTGGTTCACCATGTTCAAGGCATAGTAAAATGCTCTATGGGGGCAGCCCGGGCAAAGGCTGGGTGGCCTTGGCTGCAAAGCCAACTGTTCCTGCGGCTCCGCTTTAGCTGTTAAGCCTAAACTCGCGAAGGCTTGACGCACACTGTCGGGCGTTAACTCGCCGATCTCCTCTAAGCCCAACTGAGTCTTGCCGAGGACTTGTAGACATAGCCGCTGCAGGTTTTCTTCAATGTATGGCCGCAGCTCCTCAATCACTATGATTTTTTTTACTTTAAGCGCAAATCTCTGAACAATCTCTTGTGGAAAGGGGTGCACAAAACCAAGCTTCAACCAAGAAAATTTTTTGGTGTCAAGTACCGAACGAGCATAATAGTAGCCGACCCCGCTGCCGATGATCCCGATGTCGCTTCCATTATCTTCAATTACGTTGAACTTTGAATGGTTAACAAGCGTTCTTGTTTCCGCCATCTTTACCTCTAAAACTCTGTGCTGACGAATGGCGTTCGAGGGAACCATAACCCACTTTGAACCTTGTTTATCGAAGTCAGGTTTGCGGGTCAAGCTGTGTATGCGACCAAGTTTTACTCGAGCCTTCCCATGTGCGACTCTTGTTGTCAAACGCAAAATGATCGGCAAATGCAGCCGCTCACTCAGTTCGAAAGCTTCCCTCGCCATATCCAAGGCTTCTTGCGGGTTCCCAGCGTCCAACAAAGGTAGCTTCGAATGGACCGCAAAGTATCGTGTGTCCTGCTCGTTTTGGCTGCTATGCAAAGCGGGATCATCACACACCGCAATTATCATTCCGCCTTCGACACCGGTGTACGCCAAAGTCATTGCGGCATCTGCACCGACGTTTAGGCCAACATGCTTCATAGAAACGATAGAGCGCACGCCCGCCATCGAAGCACCCGCAGCTACCTCAACAGCAACGATCTCGTTTATACTCCATTCTGCGTAGATGCCGAATTCTTTTGATGCCTCAGCCAGAGTTTCCAAAATTTCCGTAGCGGGTGTGCCAGGGTAAGAAGCGGCAACTTTAACCGAAGCTTCTATTGCGCCTCTTGCGACTGCTTCATCGCCGTTAAGCAAGGCAAAACAACCCGGCTTATCTACAGCAATTTTGGAAGTCATAGGTTTAGTCCTTTACATTTTCCCTTTACGTAAGTCCAGAACCCTCTTTGCTTTCCCGATAATTCAACTTTGACAACGAAAGTGTCTAGGGCTCCTGGTCTGTCAACTACAATCAGGTATTGTGTGGCAAGTTCCGAGAAGCACATTACCGCGTATTCGATCTGGGATGGAAACACGTTTACTCCGCGAATAATCAGCATGTCATCTGACCTGCCGTGAACACGCATCATTCGGGCGTGTGTTCGTCCGCAAGAGCATGTCTCCGTTTCTATCTTAGATATGTCCCGAGTCCTGTACCTAAGCATAGGCAAACCCCTCTTCGTCAAGCCAGTGAAGACTATTTCGCCTTCTTCGCCCGGAGACAGGACCTCGCCCGTGTCGGAATCAATTGTTTCAACGATAAAATGATCTTCCCAAATATGCAGTCCCTCATGTTCTGCGCATTCCACAGCGACGCCTGGACCGCAGAGCTCGGTCAACCCGTAAACGTCAAAAGCGGAAATTCCCAGGTCGTTCTCGATTCTTTCTCGAAGCTTGTCTGACCAAGGCTCCGCTCCAAACATCCCAAGCCTAAGTTTAAGGTCTTTCCTGGGGTCAACGTCTTCCTGAACCATAGTTTCAGCAAGATAAACCGCGAAGCTGGGGGTACAAGCCAAAATCGTCACTCCTAAATCTTTCATGAGCTTAATCTGGCGCTGAGTCATGCCGCCGCTTGCTGGAACGATTTTTGCACCGAGTTTTTGGGCGCCGTAGTGGAAGCCTAATCCGCCGGTGAATAAGCCGTATCCGTAGGCGATGTGTATTGTGTCTTGTCGTCTTCCGCCTGCTGTGTAGATGGATCTTGCCATGAGTTCTTGCCAAACATCCATGTCACTTTTTGTGTATGCTCCAACAATCGGGTTTCCAGTTGTTCCGCTGGAGGCGTGAATCTCTACTATTTCATCGAGTTTGGTGGCGACCATTCCAAAGGGGTAGTTGTCTTTCAGGTCGCTCTTTACGGTGAAAGGAATCTTTGTAAGATCATCAAGTGAACGTATGCTTTCAGGTTTTAATCCCACGCTGTCAAGTTTTTTCTTGTAAAATGCACTATTCTCATAACAATGCTTTATCAGCTCTTTTAGCTCCTTAAGCTGAAGTTTTTTTATTTCTTGAGCAGGCATGGTTTCGATTTTTTGGTTCCAGTATTTTTGGTCTACCATTTTTGCGCCCTTCTTTAAGGCCCTTGCTTACCACTCTTTTATTTGACTATTAGATAAAAGTTCCCCACTTCTGCCCAAAAACATGATTCTTCCGCATAACCAAAAATCAGCGCTTGCTAAAGCCAAAAGACCGAATAAAGGAGGCACCTTCAGAACTGCACTACGAACGGGAGAATCTGCGTGCGATGAGTTTATACTGCCTTCGCAGAGTGAGTGTGAATGGAATCGCCTGCCCAAAGGGCGCACAGTCCCCCTTTGCAACCGCTTTGACTATCGCGTCGACGTTGGGTTCAGAATCGATAGCTGTGTACCCGTACCCGATTGTTGGGCCATAATGCGCGTCAGTTCCGCCTACCTGAGGTAGATGAAGTTTCTGAGCTACTTCCATTGCTTTGCGTTTGCAACGACCAAACGGGAAAGCATTAGCATTCAAAGTTTCCACAGCGTCGAATTTTGCGTCTTTTACATGGCTGGTTAAACTGCCTTTAAACCAAGCGTAAGGATGAACCGCAATAGCTATTCCGCCTGCCGAATGGATTTTGTCAACAGTTTCCTGAGCGCTTAAACTTCTGGGAATCAACTCTTCAACGTTTAACGCGACAATGTGACCGTCTGAACTTGAAACCTCCATTCCCGGAATAACCAGAAAATCAACTTCCTTAGCAAT
>JBEKPM010000237.1:0-2736 GCA_049520735.1 Bathyarchaeia archaeon
GCTGAAATAAAGAAGATGGGAGTTCTAACACCATACGTAGTCGCGACAAAGTACAACATCCGAATCAGCACAGCCAAAGACTTCCTAGAACAACTCGAAACAAACGGCGCAGTACAACTCGTATCTGGAAGCCACAACCTGAAAATCTACAAGCCTGCAGCATAAAATTCCATTTCTTATCTTTTGATTTCTTAAATAATACCTGTTGGAGTTTTTGTTTTCGTTTGATAGAGTTTCCTGAAAGAGTTTACACTGCGGAAGAAGTGAAAATAGCTAAGGAACTAGTCGCTCAAGGGTACAAACATAATCCGACAGTTGAAGGTTCAGCCGAATTTATGGAAAAAATCAATCAAGTTCTTGAGTTTGTCAAGACGGCGGGTTACTTTGACTTTTTCAGATCTTACATTCGAAAGATAATGGAAATAGACGGTTTAACACAGCTTCGGGAAACTGAAGCCGCGATCTGGGCAAACAAATTCGCTGTAGAAAACATCGTGGATGCGGCTAGCCTGTTTGTGCAGAAGGCGTATATCATGAAAGAGTACTTGGAGGGGGAACTCTACTATGGCGGCAACGCCGAGAAGCGTTCAGTTGCGAAAAGAATCGAGTTCCTCAATACTTTAAGCGAGAAAAGTGACGATAAAAACGTCAAAGAAGAATGCGAGCGGCTGTTGCAAATGTGGAAAGAAAGCTCGCTGGCTTTTTAGTTACCTGAAAGTTCTATCCGCATTGTAATTCCGCTTTTAACCTGTTTGAAAATGTCCAAATTATCAGTTATTTTGCCAAGTATGCTCACGGGGCTGTACGGCTGGGATTTTCCATAGAAAACGCATAGAGCACTGCCCATAGGCCAAAAAGCAATAGTGCCCGTCTCAACGGTCGGCTTAGCTTTTTCTTCACCCATCTTGATCGGGATTTCAAAGTAAACTTCTTCTTTCCAAATGGCGGCTCTGCCTTCAAGAGGTAGCTTACGGATGATGTAGTCGATGGTCCTTGGAGCCAAAAACCTGACCAGTTCGCCCTCGGCGTGACCTAAACCTTCAATTACAAACTTAACCTTTATGCGTGAAACATCCGCGGATTCAGTGCTCAAACTTTCACACCTCATTAAACAAAATCCAAAGTAAACTGAAGTTTCAGCCTATCCATAATGCAACGTTCGATTTAACTGTTACAGTCAACCTAAGAGACCCAGCTGAAACGGAGACACGAGAAACCAGATTAAAGAAGGCTTAGGAGGGTCTTTCCGATGAAATCAACCTGTTCAGAAGTAACTGCAGGGTGAATTGGCAATGAGAAAACCTGCTTCGACGCTTTTTCTGTTTCAGGCATTTTAACACTTCCAAAATTCTCTCGGTAAAATGGCATCGTGTGGACCGGGTTAACATAGTATGCTTCAGCGCCAATTCCCTGCTTTTTGAGCTCCTCCAAAATACTGTTACGCTGCTCCTCGGTGCCGTCCTTCAATCGGGCAGTGTACAGGTACCAGCTGTGTTGTCGATCCGCCGACTCGTACGGCAGCATAAGTTCACTATTTTTTTCCAAGAGTTTTGTCAGTTGCTGAGCGTTTCGGCGTCGTTTCGCTAAAAAGGAAGGCAGCTTCTCCATTTGCACGTTGCCTATCGCAGCCTGCATTTCCGACATGCGATAGTTGCTCCCTAGAATAAGAGACGCATACTTGGCTTTTTCACCGTGAGTCCGAATCATCCGCAACGTCTCATCAATCTGACCGTCGTTTGTCGTAACCAAGCCGCCCTCACCCGTAGTAATGTTTTTGCTTGCGTACAGACTCCAGCAAGCGGCATCAGCATAACTTCCAGCGGGTTTACCATCGTAAGTCGCCCCATGAGCTTGGGCAGCGTCTTCAATTAAAGCTAAACTGTGCTTTTCAGCGATTTCCTTGAGGGGTTTCATGTCAGCTGAAAAACCATAAAGGTCCACCGGAAGTATCGCTTTAGTCTTTTTTGTTATCAACTGCTTCCGCAGTTGCTACGAAAGTGAAGCTGGGTAGAATTACTTCGTCGCCTTGTTTTACACCGCAAGCCATGATAGCCGAATGCAGTGCAGCTGTGCCTGTGTTGACTGCCACAGCGTGTTTGACACCTGCAAGCTTGGCGAAATCTTGTTCAAGACGGGTGACCTCTGGACCTGCCCCAAGCCCACTCGTCAGCATACCACTACGCATGACTTTGACAACTGCTTGAACTTCTTCTTCGCCGATCTGCGGCTTATTGATGGGTATCATGTTGAAGTCTCACAACGTTGGATACTAATCGTGGTGGGATATTTCAATTTGTTTGAATCGGTGGCTTCAAATCTCGCCCGGTCCACCAACCAAGTCTGAGACTTTAACGTATTATTCCAATCAATACAGGATGAGAGTCAAACCCAATTCGATGCAAGTTAGGCTTTTTTTTAGCGGCAATATTTTTTTTGTTTGTGTTTTGGGTTGCTTTTTTGTGGAAAAGCTTAAATCATCTGCAGGACCCGTCTCTAAACGTCAATAAACGTCAATGGGCGGCCATTACCGTCAATTAACGTCAATTAAAGTCAATTAAAGTCAATTAAAGTCAATTAAAGTCAATTAACGTCAATTAACGTCAAAAGTTAGATGATTAAAGGAGGAAAAAACACGCCCCTGACCGAGAAAGTCAACTTCAAGAGTATGCTTCAAAGAGGCAACAGAATTCAAGTTCCAGAGTTAATCCGCTGCCAATTCAAAATAGAAACAAATCA
>JBEKPM010000238.1:0-2682 GCA_049520735.1 Bathyarchaeia archaeon
GCGCGGATACTCGAATATCCACGTATTCTATCGGCAGTTTGGAAGACATTTTACACCGTTTGTGCTTGGGAGCTTCTAGCTTTTAGCTTTTTTCTTCGGCTTTTTCTCAGTGGCTTCGGGCTGGATTTCGGGAGTTTTAGGTTTTGCTTCGGCTTTTGCTTTTTTAGCGTGCATTTTGAGGGTTTCAACGTTTTCGTCGTGTGTTGATTTGCGTTTTAGGTCAAGCGGTATTCCGATTTTTTTTGCGTCTTGCTTGATTAAACAAGCTTTTTTGAGTTCGCTTAGGCTGAATCCTCTGCTTGAGGCTTTTTTGCCGTTACGTTTTGTTATCATTGCTACGATGTGATGCATTTTTACCATCTCTGTACGTCTTTATGTCTTGCGCCTCTCTGGTGGCTTGGTCGCGCTTTTTCTGAGCCTCTTCCACGGTGCCTTAATCCTCTTACGCTCTTGCCTGCGCTAGTTAAGCTTCTGAAGACTCGGCCATCATGCTGTTTCTCCGTTATCCAGTTGATGTTCTTATCAGATTTTATAACTGGACTGCTCGGGTCAACCATTATTATTTCGAACCATTTGTGTTTTCCATCTTCGCCTACCCAGTAGCTGTTCAAAACTTCCAGGTTAGGGAATTTCTTTGCCGTGCGTTCTTCAGCTATGAGTCTGATGCTTTTGCCTGCTTTGAATTTGGCGACACCCATGCGTTTGGGTCGTCTGCCTGAGCGTGGACGTAACTTTCGCAATCCACCTCTTCGCACTCTTGTGCGTGCTACAACGAAACCTTGTTTGGCTTTGTAGCCTAGTTTACGGGCTTTGTCAAGCCTTGTCGGGTGCTCGATACGTAGGGTTACTGGTTGCTTGCGCCATTGTACCATGCGTTGTCTGTTGAGTTCCTTGACGAAGGAGTCTTCGCGGTCTGCCCATTCCTGAGCTATGTACTTGTATGCCATTTTCTATTTTTCCTCCATGTAGTTTATGCTTACGGTTCAGTCCACAAGGGACCACATCCCAACGGATAATGACTATCCGCCAGCAAGTTCCCAACAATAAAGGGTGCAACAAAATAAACCTTTCCAGCGAAACGGCAAGTATAACCCAGATTCCGGATTATTATTAATATTCAGATTTTTCTTATTTTTCAGAAAACCTTAAAAGCCCAGACGCGTATTGCAGTGAATTGGTGATAAGCATGACAGGTTGCGATGTTGACACCTGCAGAATAGATGCAGTCGTCACAATGGATTCCAAGGGCCAAATCGTTCTCCCCAAGGACCTACGGGAAAAAGCAAAATTCAAACCAAACGACAAAATAGCCGTCGTCGCTACAGAGAAAAACGGCGAAGTCTGCTGTATAATGCTAATGAAAGCAGAAAAACTTGCAGGTGCCGTAACTAAAACCCTCGGTCCTTTGCTTAAAGGAATCACCAAAACGGAGGAGTAAATACGAAAGAACAAAAAGTCAAAAAAATAGTCAGAAAACGTTATGCAAAAGTAGCTAAAACCAGTGGATCCTGCCCCGCGTCAAGCGTAAGCTGCTGCTCAGCTCCAACCGACTCAAAAATAAGCAAAATGATAGGTTACAGCAAAGACGAAATGCAAGCGGTTCCTAAAGGAGCCAATCTCGGTCTCGGCTGTGGCAATCCAACCGCGTTGGCATCCCTAAAGATGGGGGAACGCGTTTTAGATTTGGGTTCAGGAGGCGGCTTTGACTGCTTCTTAGCAGCAAAGAAGGTCGGCGAGAAGGGACATATTATCGGGGTAGATATGACTCCTGAAATGCTCGATAAAGCTCGTTCAAACGCCGCAAAAGGCAAATACGAAAACGTTGAGTTCAGGCTTGGAGAAATCGAGAACCTGCCCGTGGCAGACAACTCAGTAGACGTAATTATCTCAAATTGCGTCATCAACCTTGCACCCAACAAGAAACGGGTTTTCGAAGAAGCGTTCAGAGTTCTTGCGTCAAAGGGACGACTAATGGTTTCAGACATTGTTCTTCTCAAGGCGTTGTCAAAAGCCATTCAGGAAAACGTTGAAGCCTACGCAGGATGCATAGCGGGCGCTGAGATAAAAGAAAAATACCTCGAGTTCATGCGAAAAGCCGGGTTCCGAGACGTAAAAGTCATACAAGAAAAAACTTACCCGCTTGACTTCATCATAAGCGAACCCGAAACCAAAGAAACCATTGACAGCTTGGGAATGACGCCAGACGAAGTGAAAGAAGCCGCAAATTCAGTAGTAAGCATAAGCGTTTCTGCAACGAAACCATAAGTGATAGGGCTATTTTCGGAGACCATTGATTCGCCGTTTCTTTTTTTCTGAAACTCGGTTTTAGTTGACCGACCTTGTTGCTAAGGAACAGACACTGGAGAAGAAACCTTAAAGAATAATGGTTGGCTTTTAAGTAACACCTGATTGTTAAATTCGAGGATGATGTGTTATTAGCCCAAAAAAACGTGCCCCCAGAAACGCGAAAAACCGCGGCAGAGGTTTCGGTTACCCATTTGAAATAGGAGACGAATACGAAGTCGACATTGAACAGATGAGCCCTAACGGCGAAGGCATCGCCAAAATCAAAGGCTTCCTAATCTTCATCGGCAATGCAAAACTCAACGAACACCTAAAAGTAAAAATAACGCATCTGGAAAGCGGCTGCGCAGACGCCCAAATAATCCCTGAGTTTACCCA
>JBEKPM010000239.1:0-3903 GCA_049520735.1 Bathyarchaeia archaeon
TCGGGGCTGGCTAATAGCGCCTGATACATTGTTGGAACGCCGCAAAAAACTGTGACCTTGTGCCTCTCAATGGCGTCTAAGGCGTTGGCCGACTCAAACCTCGGCATAAGCACCATTTTTGAAGCTAAGCTTATGGGTACGGTCATGCTGGTTGTCATTCCGTAAATGTGAAACAGGGGCAGCGCGGTGAGGAAGGTTTCTTGGGCGGGTTTGCCTCCAATCCACGCGGCAAAGGCCAATGCGTTTGCGACAAGGTTACTGTGGGTCAACATTGCGCCTTTAGGCGTTCCCGTGGTGCCGCCCGTATACTGGAGGACCGCCAAATCTTCTCTCGGATCAATCTCAACTTCGAGAGGAGCTGCCGACAGTTCTTCTGTTAGCTGCCGGAAATCCCAGACATTTGGCTTGCTTGGAAGGTTGGATTCTTTTGAGGCATCGAGGCTGGTTAGTATGACGTTTTTCAACTTTTTCTTAGACCAAACTCGCTCAATCACTGGAAAGAGAGAATCCAAAGCGATAACAATTTCGGCGCCTGAATCCAACAATTGATATTCAACTTCTCGTTCCCGATGCAGAGGGCTAATCGCGGTTACAACCGCTCCCGACTTAAGGATTCCGAAATACGCGATTACGAACTCAGGAATGTTTGGCAGAAAAATTGCGGCACGATCGCCTTTTTTGACTCCTAGATTGGCTATGCTATTAGCAAACTGGTTAGATAGAGCATCTAATTCTGCATGTGTGATTTCCCAGTCGCCGCAAATCAAAGCTGTTTTTTGAGGAAACTTCTTGGCACTTTGATAAAGGATTTCTTGAAGGGGAACCTGGGGGGACACAATTTTTTTAGGCAATTCTGTTCGCGTTATCATACGGGAGTACATCTAAAAACTTTGTTCCAAGAATACTCACGGCTTCATTTTAGAGTAGTCTGTGATCCCTAATCTATTGCCGAAAGGGTCTTGGAACTCGACTGCCATCCCAGTGTGAATCTCAAATGGCTCCGATAGAAACTGCAAGCCTTTGGCTGTTAGCCGTTTGAACTCTTTCAGCACGTTATCCACGACGAACCAGATGATCGGTTTTGCGTCAGGAAATTTGTTGATGTCTTTGAGGATGATGGCAGGTTCGTTTTCGCCGACTTTGAAGGCTACCATGCCCATGTCTGAAAAGTCGAACTTAACCGAAAGCCCCAAAACATCATGGTAGAACTCTTTGCCCTTCTTAAGGTCGCAGCTTGGCAGGAAAAAGTTATCGTAATCCTTCAATTTTTCACTTCGAATTTATTGTACAATAAGCGACTAATAACATTTCACAATTCGGCTGAAAACTTAACTTTTAAGCGGCGGATTGAGCGGGTTCTGGTTTCTTGTAGAAGAGCAACGCAGGCAATAAAGCCACGATTATGAAGGCGGAGTTGAAAATGAACCCCGTTAACTTGATTACAGAATCTTTGAAGGGAACCAACGAAATCACGACCGGCGATGATGGAAACCAGCTGGGAGCAAAAAACTGAGGGTACCCGACGTAGACCCAGAGAAGGTAAATTATGCCGCTTGCCGCAGCGGTCAGAAGGAGATATCTGTTGAGGGTCATGTATTTGTAGGCTACAAAAGGCAAGCTGCATCCTTGCCTGGGCATAACCGAAATGATACAGCCCCTGCTGCAGCCAAATCCCCGCGGCAACACACGCCACAGCTACAAGGAACCGCTCAAACCCGACCCCCTGCCGCCTCAGAAAAAATTCTGCAAAAACAAACGCCAACCCATAAACCACAACGGAGCTAGTGAGCACCGCTGCGGAGGATGTGCTGTCCCCAGCAAAAACGAAACCTCTACCCCGCCAAATTAGCAAAGCCGCGACCAAGAATAGGGAGGCGACTTCAAACCAGTTTCGCCTGAACCAACAGATGACTGCATCAAAACTCCGCAAGACCACGCCTCGGAAAATTCACCCTGTTTACAGCTTTATGTTAGTTGATGTACGGGTTGGTTTAAGATTTTTGGTCGCCTCAAACTCTAAAATATCTAGTGATAATTCTGTGGAGGGCAATGGCACGTTATAGCTTGCTGGCCACGCGGTGCAAAACGAAGACTACAACACAATGGTTTGTTACCGTTGTTTGGTGCCGGGGGCGCGATTCGAGCACGCGACCTTTGGGCACAGGGCACTTGCCCCTTTTGCTCTCCAGATTATGAGTCTGGCGCCCTGGCCAGGCTAGGCTACCCCGGCACACAATTAGCCATTTTTTGCGATGGCTGAATTTTAAAATACCAACAGTGGGGAAGTCATCCGCGCCCACTTTCGCTTCTTTTTTTTGGTTCAAAATCCTCATCTAAGTGGAGGCGCCAAGTGCTATAAGAGATAATTCAAAGCTCGGAAGGTGGAAGTTATTCCACCCTCTCGCAAAACAGACAGGGAACTGAATTGAAGCTCCCTCCATTGGAGACTTCACCCGCACTTCCCTCTTTTTCTTTTGCATATGTGGACTACTAATTCATAAAACCTAACTAGATGAAGCTTCAAAATAGCAATCATGTGCACTTTACTAAATTACCAAACTCGAGATTTGGAAGAAAATTTGCAACAAAGAAAAAAGCAAACCATGAAAACTGAAGCTGAAACGATTGAAATAATTGTGCCTGCAACAATCTCGTTAAGTTGCAAATAAATGGAAAGCTTCATCCAAAACTCACAAAATCAATTACTATGTTACTTCAAGTAAAAATGACGCTCATTGTTTACTTTCAAACACGTCTCTACTGTGCTGAAGTGCAGTTTCAGCAATTGCTTTTTTAAGCGTTTTAGCCTAACTAGTTCTTGTTCGAAATCAATGGTTAAGAAATATTCAGTTGTAACAGTGGAAGATTGTTAGTGGATCTGACTCTTAATGGTTCAAATAAAAGCGCCTATTAGGCTTAGAGACCTTGAAGGTAAAGCTGGAATAGCATTCAAAGCTCTGCTAGGCGTTGAAGGTTCACAGAAGGAACTATACGACAACGATAGGATGCTTATTATTAACTTAGAAAAGGGCGAGTGTATTGCTTTCATCGATAGCGAAAACAAGATTTGGGAGCTCTCTAGAAACGCTCAAAGGCGTTATGCTCTACGAAAACTGAAGAAATGAAAACATGCCTGACTTAACCAGGCCTTTCGATGCGTGAGGTAGGATGATTGGAGGTGTCTTTGAGTACTGGCCAAAACGCCAGATTTACTTTTGCTACACCTGCTGGGTTGAACTATCTATATTCAAAAGGAGTCACCATTAGAGTGCCCTAAGTGTGGTGGGAAGTTCGAGTGAATCAAAACACATATGGTGTTGCAAGTTATTGATAAAAGTCAAACGGATAGTTTGGGAATAATGAGTACCTTAACAATTAAGTTAGGTATTCCAGTTAGAGAATAATTTACTATCCTAATCTCATAATATTTTTGTGGAATGTTTTCTCTTAATCAGAACTGTTCCTAGTAAAGTTGCTGTGATAAGAAATGTAATGATTAGAATTGTTGAAGGAAACTCTGGAACAGCATCTGTTGAGGTAAGTGATGGAGTTGAGGTTGGTGAAGGTGAACCTATGGTGCAACAAAATATGCATTATCAACCCTGATTCTTTCATGCGCTCCCGTTCATTGCTAACGTAAAAGCGTTAAACAAGTCGTTTGTAAATGTTTCTACCTGAATAGCACTAAGCTGTTCGTAACTGAACAGGCTAAAATCATTCATTCCACTAACTATAGGTTCATCAATCCATAGTGCAGATGTTGTTGTTCCTGTCCCATTGCCGTTTCCATTGGGATATTTCATGGTCACTAAATTATACCTATCAACCAAGGGAAGCAAGGCAAGATTCAGCTCCGCATGCGTTGCATTGACTCCAAAGGGAAAATTCATACTAGTAGGAACA
>JBEKPM010000240.1:0-4562 GCA_049520735.1 Bathyarchaeia archaeon
TAAGTTGGGATGCTTGAAGCGTTCGCAGCAGTGATGGAGTCTATTATATCAAGCATATCGCCAAGGATTCCGCCAGGCGTATTCATCTCGATAACTATGGCGACCGCATGCTGACCCTGAGCAGTTGAAACAACACGCGCTATAAAAGCGGAGGCGCCGGGGTCAACAGGCACGTTGAAGTCGGCAATGATGACGGGCCCACTTGCTGAACCAGCAGGTTGAGCAGAAGCGACCGCGGAACCTTGGAAACAGCCAGCAGCAAGCAAGAAGAACAATGCAAAAACGGAGCATAAGATGGAAACTCGAAGGAGTTTTAGTTTATGTTTCAATTAGGTTCTTCCATTGTTGGCTATTTAGCAGGCTACCTATAAGCTTTGGCATGATTTTCTCATGGCGATGAACGTTTTGAAGACTAAGAAGTTTTAGGGGTCAATGAGGCGAATTGCTTTTTCTTGCGCATAACGAAGAGCAGAACAGCGCCCGTTAAAACCGCCGCCAACCCGATTATAGAAAGCACAAGCGCGTAGAATACTGTTTGGCTTAACCCGAGGATCTGAGGTGCCCAGAGGTTGGTTGAGCTTGTCGTGGTGTACATTACGCAGCCAGGCAAATTCGATGTCGCCGAAACCATGATGCCCGTCCGTTTGTCCCAATTGTAAACGTTGCTGTAGATGCCTAGGCTTGCCACACCGACCAGAACCGCGCGGGTTGCGCCTCCCGCCTGCGTATGGGCAACGCTGGTCATGTTTATGATGCCCTCGTACTGGGTAGAGTATCGGTCGCCAGGTTTCAGGTTGACGGGCACGAAGAAGCCGTCGCCAATCTTGCCAGCTGTCACGTTTAGGTTTATGCCGTTTTCAGGAAGCAGGGTTCCGTTGCCGTATTGGGTTAAAACGTTGACTGTGATTACGTCGTCCTGCACCGCTACAATGTCCATTCTTGCCCAAGTGATATTGTATTCAGGGTCAATAACGCTGCCCACTTCACGCACGTCATACCTTATCCAGTCACTCGCCTTGACGCCAACTACGCTGCTCTGGGCAAAAGCTGCGCCAACGAGCGGGCTTATCGCAAATAGGACTAAGGCAAATGTGAGGAATGCACATCTACTCATAGGAATCATGTTGTATGCTGGGGAACTGTTTAAAAAAAGTTGCCCAAAACGGGGCCTAAACGGCGGTATCTTTTTTCTGAGGTTTATCGGCGAACAGCAGTGGCAATCCAAGTAGTGGAAGAGCTAGAGCCCACAGGTCTTCGTTGTGTCCGAGGAACCATGCGAACCAGTTGCTCCAGCCTCCGAATAAAATCCATGTTAAATAGTTCCAGAGGAAGTAGATGCCGAGAGCCAGGATAATGACGCCAACTGTTTTGAGACTTAGTTCTTGCAGAGTTTCCGCCCTCCTCGATTTTGCCGTAAAACCCGAGGCGTAAATTCCTAGAAGCAGCAGTCCGAACGCGCTCAAAACGAAACTGACAAGGTATTGGGGAGTGGAGGTCAGGTAAGCGATTCCTTTTCCTGGCTCGTCTACAACGGAGATCCAGATGGTTGAGCAGCCAAAACAAGAAAATATAAAATGTTCCGGTAACCATTCCCCAGCGTATCGCGCCCTTCAAAGGCTTGTTGGGATTGAGTTTGTAGGTAAGGATGAAGAGAATGATTGGGAGAACAATTGATTCAACCAGAACGGGCAGGTCGTTTATTGCGAAGGAGTTAAGGAAAGCCATTGTGGATAAGTGGCTGTACATATTGGTGAAGAACATATCTTTGGTTTCGAAGTAAGCTGTGGGGAGAAACGCCAGCGCCCAATAGATTCCCTCAAAAACCACTATGAGCCGCAGTGCGTTGAAGGTTGCGGGTTTAGAGATGCCTTTTTTGGCGAAGTAGTAGATGAGTACAGTTATTGCTACGATACCGGCTGCGAAGCGGAATATGGTCCCGACGAAGCCGATGATGTCTTCAGCGTAGACTTCAAAAATAAAGTGTCCAGCGAAAAAGCGGTTCCACTCGCCAATCCATGATAGCGTGAAGGCATCATGCAGAGCAAACAAGAAATAAGATAACACAACTATGAATAAGCCTGCTTTCAGTGGCGAGAAGAATTTCTGGGAAGTCATAACTTCACCGATAACGCATCAAAACTCGGTCTCCAAACTATATTACATTTGCGGTTTAACGCAGTCACGACTGTACATCTGTATGGCTTGCCAGCTTGAAGCCGACAAAGGTTAACATTAAATACAAATTAACCTTAATCCTTAAGCGACCAAAGAAGGATCCAAAAATGGCTTTAGAAAACAAGAAACTAAGCACAGTAATATATTCGATTGAGGGAGTAGGCGCGGTCTTCGTGGTTATTTTCTTAGCAGCCTACTTAGGCGGATTACCGACAACCAACGTCCTGCAAAATCAGCCAGCGTTCAGGATTCCCCTCACAGTTCTAGGCGTATTGTTATTGATTCTTATTCTGGCAGGAACAATCTTAGCAATCAAGTACCGCAAATAAACAACTCATCTGCGCTAGGGTTTTAACGTTATTGCGGTTTCGTCTTTTTCATGTCCCAGCAGATGTTTCTCTCCTGTTAAGCGAAGGCTGTAGTTCATGTTTAAGCCGTCGCAGAGCAGAAAATAGGTAGGCATCGATGGAAAGAAGGTGCCTGCATGAATTTCAGCGCCTAGATATTTTAGAAAATCTGCGAATGCACCCAAATTCATGCTTGATTGAGTCACAAGCAGCATATCGAAGTTTCTTACTGTGGGTTTCCAGCCGAAGGTTTCCATTCCACTGATTAATCTGCCAAGGTTTTCTTCCAAAGAGGCTCTCTTCATACTTAATTGAAAGTTGAACTTCCTTGAACCCGTCACCGTGAACTGAAACGTCCGCCCGCAACGTTTGTTCGCCTACGTTTAGGTTGACGCTTTCGATTTCTGCCGTGGCCTGCGCCAGGTTGTGAGCTATATTAAGCAGGGATTTTTCGACGTTTATTTTTATTGGAAACCAGGGGGAACGAAGCAAGAAAATCCAAAGGTCATAACCGTGGGGCACATCGAAGTGGATTGCAGGTGCAATGATCTCGCCGCCAAAGCTTGGGTCTACAAGTCCCGTTGCTGGAAACATTTTGCTGCCCAACTCTACATTGATGATTTGGGTTTGCCCGTCATCCGCCAAAGTTTCCGAGTGCTGGGCGGGCGTTGGGTCTAACATTGTCTCGCTGGATATCCAAGAACTGGTCTTGCCCGTTGAAACCCAGCCAAACTCCAGGCTGGCTGCGCCAACATAGATTTCTCTGAATTTCAAGGGTTTGCTATTGTGGACAGCGACCGTTGTATTTGCATCCTGAGAAACGGCATAGGACGCTTCATGACCAACTGCCATGTTGTATGAAGGAACCGGCAAAGCTGTCACCGTTCTAAGACGATCTTAGCAGGGTTAGCTTTTAAGTTTTAACCCTCCTTTGCAGTCAGCCGTCTGCGCTTCAAAAGGCGGTAACACAATTTTTTTGTCCGTCTTCAAAAAGGTAAGCTTCCCCGATGACAGAGCAAACACCATCTTCATAGATGATTGCTGACCTTGAGGGTACAGCATAGATTTTCTCGCCTTTGGATAAACGCAACAAAGCGGCGTCTTTTTGCGGTTTGTAATGGGCCTTAAGGGAAAGATCGGCTAAGCCAAGACCCCCCACCAATTTGACTTTTTGGTTGCTGTGGCAGGTTATTACGCATTTTTTGCAGAGAGCCAAGGCGCCAGCACTTCTCCCGACAATGACGCCACGGTAATCTCGAAGCAACTCATCAACGTGCCTCTTCCTGAGGCGTTCAACTAGAGCGTTCACGTATCCTCCTGTCAGGTAAATCAGGTTTGACGCAGCAATCTTTTGAGAGATTGTTTCAGTTAGGTCAGAGTATCCCAAGAAATCCACGATTCTTGCGCCGAGGCCGATGAAATAATCGGTGAGGATTTTTCTTTTCTCGTATTTTCTGTCAAAAGATGCTCTTGCCCAAGGAAACACCGCTACAACGGCATGTTCACCCGCATCACGGAAGGCTTTTTCGTTTAGGCTCGATGGAAAATGACGGTTAAGGGGTTCGCTGAATACAAGCGAAGGGAATTCTGCAAAGACATAAAATGTATCGTTCAAAGCGAACTCAACAACCTCTCAGAGGCTTCACCCGCTTACGAGCAGGTTAGAAAAAAATGCAGCGCTGCTTGCCTCTACACTACCTGGCAATTCCACCACTGGCTCATAGAAAAAGGCTATATGGTCCTCATCAGCGAAAAATTGAAGAATAACGAGCGGACTGTTTTGGTTAACTTGGATAAAGCGTTGGTAGAATGGGTTGATCAGGATATAGAGAAAGGCGAATTTAAAGACCGAAAACACCTTATAGAGAAAGCATTGGCTCAATACCAGCTAGAACACGAAAAGCAAGCTGAAAAACGATAGCTTCAGTAGCAGCTCCGAGCTAACTAGTTTTTAGTTTTTAAGAGTTATTTCGAAAACCAGAATATTCTGGCGATCAGAACACCCGTTAAATCAATTCTTTTGTTTTATGACTTAAGCGT